>JBCBRU010000620.1:0-5402 GCA_039819565.1 Myxococcota bacterium
CATGTCGTAGCCGTTGGATCGATGACGTTGAAGCCGTTGTCTCCAAGGACGTAGAGGTCCCCGTTATCCGTAAGCATGGCTCCGCTCGCGTGCCGGCACCGCTCGTCTCGCAGAGTCGTCAGTACAGTGTCCGTTTCATTGTCGATGACGACGACAGAAACCGCGGGGTCAATGCTCGGAGCGAGCGGAGCCATGCTTACGGATAACGGGGACCTCTACGTCCTTGGAGACAACGGCTTCAACGTCATCGATCCAACGGCTACGACATGCATCATCCGTATCCCTTCCACCTCGGACACCTTCGATGACTATCTCTGGAACCCACGGGTCGAGCTAGGCAATCGAGAAGCCACGAACCTCGTTTCCATCTCCGGGACTAAGGCCCTCACCAATGTTCTTTATCCTGAGCAGATCGACCCTACCAATCCCATTTCGGTGGTTGTAGATCCGGTGAGGCGGCCTTGGGTCGTAGATCTACAGGCGCGCACGGCTACCGTGGTACCGAACATCTCTTTCTCGATTCAGCCCATCCCCGCCGACGTGGGAGACGAGGTGTGGTTCACCTTCCGCACCCCGGACTTTAGCTCTACCCGGGCGTACACGATAAATCCCACGACGGGCGAGGCCACCCTTCAGATGCAAACCGAGGGTCAGACCTTCACCATCACGCGCTTCCCCTAGCCCACCTCGCGCCCTTTGGCGGTATGATGTCTCCTTCTATCTATCTGGCGGCCGCGGCGTGGCTAGGGCAGATGCCCCCCACCACGGACACCTCGACGACGGAGGTCATCCTCGTCGAAGGGGCCCGGCTCACGGACCGAGTCCGAGAGACCCGCCAAGCGGGGGCCCTCGACATCGTTGACCTGAAGACGGAGGCCATTCTCGCCGTGGATATGGGCTCAGTTCTTCGGCGCACCCGTGGCATCGTGGTGCGTCAGAGTGGCGGACTGGGCGCCGCGACCACCCTGAGCCTCAATGGTCTTTCCGGTCAGCAGATCCCAGTCTTCTTGGACGGACTTCCGCTCGCCGTTTCCGGATTCCCTCTCAACCTCGCCGCGGTCCCCGTTGGGCTCCTGGAGAAGGTCGAAGTCCACAAGGGTGTCGTCCCGGTGGAGTTAGGGACTGATGCCCTGGGTGGCGCGCTTGACCTCCGCTCAAGTCAATCAATGGGGGCCCGCGCCTTCGCAAGCTACGAGCTCGCATCCTTCGGAACCCACCGACTTCTCGGGAGCGTCCAGGTACCACTTGGAGATCACCTGTACTTCCAGGCACAGACCTTCTACGACTATTCGGACAATGACTTCGATATCACGGTCGACGCCATCGACCCCGACACCCTCCAGGTGATTCCCTACGGCCTTACGACTCCGAAAGGCAACGCCGAGTTCGAGAGCTTTGGAACCACGCTAGAGGTGGGTTGGCGAAATCTATCCTGGGCAGACCGCATCTCGGTCTCAGCCTTTTACGGGGACGGGCGGCGCGGGCTTCCCCACGACCCACGCCAGCTCGTCGCGTACGGTGAGGTCGAGACGGGACGACGTGCGATCGGCGGACGAGCGCTCTATGAGCGGACGGATCTGCTCCCAAGCCTCGATGCCTCTTTAGGCTTCGGGGCCGTGGTCCAGGAGGACCGACTCACAGACCTGGCCGAGACAGGGTTCGGCTTTGACGGGCAGCCTACCGCAGAACGTCCTGTTCCGCGGCGCGGAGAACGTTTCACCAACGGAGTGGATCAAGACCTCTCCACCATCACGCTGCTTAGTCGCCTCCTTCTCACTTACAACTTCGGGTCTACCCAGCAGCTGATGCTTTCGGTCGCCCCCAGCTATGAGGAGCGGAATGGGACTCAAAACATCCCTAGCGACCCGCCGATTCGTCTCGACATTCCTACGTCGAGTCGCTTCGCGCTCGTAGGAGGGCTTTCCTACCGATGGCAAGGATTCGCGCTTCCCATCGAGAACGACCTTTTCATCAAGGGATATCTCCTGGATGCCCAGGGCGAGCTTGTCCGTCAAGGTTTCGAGACCGGACCCATCTCCGTGACTGCGACGGACTTTGGTGTCGGGGATGCGATGGTCTACAAAGCAACCGATGTGCTCACCTTCCGTTTCTCTGGCGAATGGGCTCGTCGACTTCCGTCCTTCTTGGAAGTCTTCGGAGACCTGGTTCAAGTCAACGCCAACCCAGATCTCGTTCCTGAGCGCAGCATTAACCTCAACGCCTCCTCCTCGCTGAGTAGCCTCGATATCGGTTTCGGTACCGTTGACGCCACGCTCTGGGGTTTTGCTCGCATCGTCGACGACCTCATCATCACCGAGGCTGGCACCGATGCCCTGCAGGCGCGAAATGTAGATTCCTCCATCATCTACGGCGTTGAGGTCGACCTGGGCTGGACGAGTCCCGAGGACGTTCTCATGCTCTCCGGCGCCCTCACCTATGAAGAGGCCCGCAACACGAGCCTGGAAGGAGAGCTGGCGCGATTTCGAGATGATCGTCTTCCCAATCGCCCGTTTCTCTACGGCTCTGCACAAGCCAATCTCGGCCTTGCCCATCTGTTCTGGGGACGCCATCGCGGTGGCCTTACAGCCAACATGCGTTGGGTCGAAGCTTTCTTCCTGTTCTGGCCGAGCTCGGGCACACAGAGCTCGAAGGCAGAGGTCCCTGCTCAGCTCAGCCTCGACGTCGGGCTCTACTATCGTCTGCCTATGTCTTCCCGGAGCGAGGGTGCGGCCCTCAACTTAAGCCTCGAGTCTCACAACGTTTTGGACGAGCTGCTCTTCGACCAATTCGGTGTTCAGCGGCCCGGTCGGTCCTTTCACGCCAAGCTATCCGCGAGCTTCGACCCATCCTGAGTCTGGTCCAAATGACCAGACGCGAGCGCAGGAGAGACCGTCAGTCTTCAATAAGGGCAAGAGCGTCGTCGAGCGCCGGGCCCTGAAAGAGTCCGCGCACCAGCGCTTCGATGGTAAGCTTGCGATAGGCAACATCTAGCTCCGTCGAGGGTTGCAAGCCATACAGCGTCAGCTGTTCGCGACGGTCCCAGTATCCCTTGAAGGCGGCGTCGATAAGGATCATGAGCATATCGGTATCGATACCCTGCCGAAGCGCCCCGCTCGTTCGGAGGTGGTCGATTTGGGCGCGGACCGCTTCGATAATCGGGTGAGCGTTCGACTCAAGGGGGTATCCCTCGAGTCGAACCCACGTCGCGAGTCGCAAGACATCCTGGTTCTCGCCCAGCCAGTCGAAGAGAACCTGCAGCCCCTTCGTGAAGAAGCGTAGATCCCCGAGAGGACGCTCCCACTGCTCGCTCTGGCGCTCCGTGTAGTCGACGAAGGTCTGATCCACAACTGCGAGAACCAGACCTTCTTTGCTCCCGAAGTAGTGATTGATGAGGGGTTGAGTCACGCCCGCCCGAGACGCGACGGCTCGGAGCGAAGAACCATGAAAGCCGGACTCCGCGAAGCAAGCCCGCGCGGCCTGCAAGATTGTCTGCCGCGTCGTCTCGGCCTGGCCGGATGTTGACACCCCTCGATGCTTCATCGAGGCCCCTCCCTAGTACCGACCTGAATGACTCAGGCGTAGCACCGGCCTGACAGGCTGTCGATAGTGTAACCGGCGTAAACACGACGCTCCCGCTCGTACGGATAAACGCAATGTTTTCATGGGCTCCTGGCCTTTTCGGAGTTTTCTCCGTGCGGTTCCAAGCCCTCGCAATGGCATCGGTTTATCGCTCGTTAAACTAACTACGGGCGAAGAGAATCAACTTCGTAGAGATTGAATTTCATATTCATTTGCGTTTTCACGCGGGCATGCACGGCTGCTTAGCCGCTCTCTCCTTGGCGCTGGGTGCTCCGGGGCCAACTTCGACGGCGACGGTCTCCCTGCCCGCCCAAGGACCGGAGGTCATCACCGTACATGGGGCCTCCGCCCGGCAGAATCGTGAGCTTTCCGCGGAGGCGGTCACGGTGGTCGGCCTCGAAGATGCGAGGAGCCGGGCTGCGGATCTTGGCGAGATCCTCGCCCGCACTCAAGGGGTGGCGGTGAGGAGGTCCGGGGGCTTAGGCGCCGACACGAGCTTCGCGCTCAACGGCCTGACCAACGAACGCATCCGCTTCTTCGTGGACGGGATTCCGTTGGAGCTCATGGGGTACCCCATGGGATTGGCCAACGTGCCCGTCCACCTGGTCCGCCGGGTCGACATCTATCGCGGAGTGGTACCGATTCGATATGGCGCCGACGCTCTCGGAGGGGCCATCGATCTCGTCACCGACGACGGCTATCTGGAGCCATCTACCGAACTCTCTTACCAGGTGGGCTCATGGGGAACTCACCGCGGAGCAGCCACGACGGGATTCGCCATCGACGAGGTCGGATTCGTGGCGCGGCTCGAGGGCTTCGCAGACCTCGCCCGCAACAACTACGATATCGACGTCGAGATTGCGGACGCTCGGGGCCGAATCAATGAAGTTGAGGTGGAGCGCTTTCACGATGACTATCAAGCTTTAGGGGGCACACTAACTCTGGGCCTGGTCGAGCAGGAGTGGGCGGACAAGCTCTTGGTCAGGGCCTTCGTCACCGACAACGAGCGCGATCTCCAGCACAACGTAGTGATGACCGTGCCCTATGGCGAAGTTCGGTCGCACGACTTCGCGGCGGGAGGGATGCTTCGGTACGCGATTGAGCGAAGCACGTGGTCCCTCCGCCTGGACGGCGGCTATACCTACCAGGCGACGGAACTGTTCGACCTCTCGACGTGTATCTATGACTGGAACGGACGTTGTACGGCTCAGCGACGCGTCCCCGGGGAGATAGATCCGCGGCCTCGAGACCAGATCCAGAAGGACCACACTCTCTTCATCCGCGCCGCGGCGAGCTGGACCCCGCTCCCAAACCACACTTTTAGTCTTTCGCTCGCTCCTACCCTCGCGAGCCGCAGCGGCAACGACCGTCTCCTTTCGGATCCGAAGGTTCGGGACCCGCAGTCCGCGCAACGGGAGCTGCTCACTACGGTGGCGGGGATCGACTACGACGCTCGTCTCTGGGATGGTCGGCTGAGCAGTATCACGTTCGCGAAGGCTTACTATCAGACCGCCAGATCTGAAGAGCCCCTGCCGGGCAACGTCTTCGTGGAGCGAGATCGGGATACCGAGCGCTTTGGCTTGGGTACGAGCCTGCGTTTCGAGATCCTCCCCGGCCTAGCCACCAAAGCCTCATACGAGTGGGCGGCTCGCCTCCCTAGGGCCGAGGAGGTCTTCGGCAACGCGGTACTCGTGGGTCCCAACCTTGAGCTCCGGCCGGAGGAGAGCCATAACGTCAACCTCGGCGCTCAGGTCCTTCTCGTCCCCGACGAATCGGAGACCCCACAGGAGCGAGAGCTCGTCGCCGTCGTCGACGAGGTTCGA
>JBCBRU010000621.1:0-5383 GCA_039819565.1 Myxococcota bacterium
AGGCAGTTTTCGCCCCTGGCGTTCACGCGAGAAGGGCGCATATTGGCCATATGCAACCGACGAGAGGCGAAGCCGGCGGGGGCGCTAGGGGCGAAAAGCGCCCGCGAATTATGTAAGGAATCATCCTGACAGGGGACTAGAGCCAGCCGCGAAGCTTGAGGTCTTCGGCCACCAAAATGGCGCCCTTGGCGGCCCCCATCTTGGTGTTGTGGGAGACGAGGAGGAAGCGCACCCCCTGTCCGAGAACCGTTTCGCGGCGGAGGCGGCCGACGCTGGTGGTCATGCCTCCGTCGGCGTCTCGGTCGACCCGCGGCTGGGGCCGAAACGGGTCCTCGTGAAGGGTCAGCCAGCGCTCCGGTGCGGAGGGGTGGGTTCCGGGGTTGATGTCTCCGCCAAACGCCACCATCGCTTCGCGCACCTCGTCCACGCTCGCGGGGTTGCTCAGGGCCACGGTCACCGCTTCGGTGTGGGCCTCGAGTACGGGTACGCGGGTGCAGGTCGCGGAGACCGGAAACTCTGCGGGAGTGATGCCATTTTCGGCAAAGGCGCCGAGGAGCTTTTGGGTCTCCCGCTCCACCTTCTCCTCTTCCTTGGGGATGAAGGGGACGATGTTATCGATGATGTCCATCGAGCTGACCCCGGGGGTTCGGCCTGCTCCGGAGACGGCCTGAAGCGAGGTCATGACCACTCGCTCGACCCCAAAGGCACGGTGAAGGGGGGCTAGGGCGATCGCCAGGCCGGTGGTGGTGCAGTTTGGGATCGGCACCACATATCCCCGCCAGCCCCGGTTTTCGCGCTGCTCAGCTAGGAGCCCAGCGTGGTCCCCGTTCACGGCCGGGATGATGATCGGCACGTCCGGCTCGTAGCGAAAGGCGGAGGCCGTACTCACCACCGGAAGCTGCTCGGCGAAGCGAGCCTCGAGCCCCCGAGCGGCGTTGGTCTCCACCGCTGAGAACACCAGATCCAAGCCTTCGAGGGGCATCTTCTCGGCCTCGTGGACTTCGATGTCGGCGTACCGATCCAGCAGGTTGGCTTCCACGTACCAGGACACTTGGCCGTTTTCCTGGCGAAGGGCGTCCACGTATTTTCGTCCCGCTGACCGCGACGACGCGGCTAAACGGCTCACCTCGAGAAAGGGGTGGTCGGCGAGCGCGGACAGGAACTGCTGACCTGCAATCCCCGTTGCCCCCACCACTGCGCAGCGTGTGCTCATGTCTTCAGAACTCCGGGTTGACGGTTCCGCACTCGGGGCACTCGCGTTCGAGCCTCGAGTAGCGGGCGCGGCAGTTGGGGCAGGTGACTTGATCCAACTCGCCCTCTGCCTCGCGGTACATTGCATCGGCGATGCGGTGGGATGAGCCCTCGAGCCGCTGGTGAGCGGCCTTGATCTTTTCGGCGTCGTTGCTCTCTACCACCGCTTCGAGGCTCTCGAGATCCTCCCGGATCTCTTCGACGTCCTCGTCGGAGAGCATGGAGGAGTATTCCTCGAGGGCTTTCTTGGTGGTGTATAGGAGGCCGTCGGCGTGGACCTTGATGTCGGCGATGGCTCGCTTTTCGGCGTCGCTGACCTTCGAGCGCTCCGCTTCATCGATCATTCGATCGATCTCTTCCTCGGTGAGGCCGGAGGCTGCGGTGACCTTGATTTGCGTGGACTTGCCGGTGCCGAGATCTTTCGAGGAGACGTGGACGATGCCGTTGGCGTCGATGTCGAAGGTCACCTCGATCTGCGGGACCCCGCGCGGGGCGGGCGGAATGCCCACGAGCTGAAAGCGTCCGAGGGTACGGTTGTCCTCGATCATCTCGCGCTCGCCCTGGAGGACGTGCACGTCCACGATGGGTTGATTGTCGACGGCGGTCGTAAAGACCTTCGACTTCTTGGCGGGGATGGTGGTGTTGCGTTCGATGATCCGCTCGAACACCCCGCCCTTGGTCTCGATGCCGAGGGAGAGCGGGTTGACGTCGAGGAGAAGGACGTTCTTCACCTCGCCGGCGAGCACCCCGCCCTGAATGGCCGCCCCGATGGCCACCACCTCGTCGGGGTTGATCTTTCGATTCGGCTCTCGGTCGAAGAAGGTCTTCACCACGTTCTGGATGCGAGGCATCCGAGTCTGCCCTCCCACGAGGAGGACTTCGTCGATGTCCGCGGCGGTCTTGCGGGCATCGGAGAGCGCCTTGCGGCAGGGCTCGAGCGAGCGCTGGATCAGCGGCTCGACCATCTGCTCGAGCTCCTGGCGAGTGAGGCTCACGTTGAGGTGCTTGGGACCCGTGTTATCTGCCATGATGAAGGGCAGATTGACGTCCGTCTCCGTCGAAGACGACAGCTCGTGCTTGGCCTTCTCGGCGGCCTCCTTGAGTCGCTGGAGGGCCATCCGGTCCTGACGCAGGTCGATACCCGGGTGCTCTTGGGCGAAAGTCTCCGACAGGAAATTGATGATCTCGAGATCGAAGTCGTCGCCGCCCAGGTGGGTGTCACCGTTCGTAGACAGGACCTCGAAGACGTCCATGCTGAGCTGCAGGATGGAGATATCGAAGGTGCCTCCGCCGAGGTCGTACACGGCGACGGTGAGCGACTCCTGCTTGTCCAGCCCGTAGGCGAGGGCGGCGGCGGTCGGCTCGTTGATGATGCGTCGGACTTCCAGGCCCGCAATTCGGCCTGCGTCCTGCGTGGCCTGCTTTTGGTCGTTGTCGAAGTAGGCAGGTACGGTGATCACCGCCTCCTGCACTTCCTCACCGAGATAGTCCTCGGCGGTCTCCTTCATCTTCGTGAGGATCATCGCCGAGATCTCTTGGGGCGAATAGATACGATCGCCGATCTTGACCGCGGCGTCGCCCTTGTCGCTCTCCACGACCTCGTAGGCGGCCTTCTCGATGTCTCCTTGGATCTCGGGAGCTCCGAAGCTGCGACCGATGAAGCGCTTGACCGAGGACACCGTGTTCCCGGGGTTGGTCACCGCCTGGCGCTTCGCGATCTGGCCCACCAGGCGCTCCCCTCCGTCGGTGAACGCCACCATCGAGGGGGTGGTGCGGCTACCTTCGGAGTTCGGGATGACCACCGTATCGCCGCCGTCCCGAACCGACACGCAGGAGTTGGTCGTGCCGAGGTCGATGCCGATGATCTTGCTCGTGCTCATCCGGAGCTTTCTTCCCCGGTCTCAGGTCCGAGGGAGACCACCACGAGCGCCGGCCGAAGGAGTCGATCGTGCAGCTTGAAGCCTCGCTGGAGCTCCGACGCCACCGCCCCTTGGGGGAGATCGGCGTGGGCCTGCTGGATGGCCTCATGAAGCTCCGGATTGAAGACCTCACCCTGAGACTCGAACGTCGTCACGCCGTGCTTCTCGAGGGTCGAGACGAACTTCTTCTGTACCAAACGCACCCCGCCGAGGAGTTTCTCGGTGTTCTCCGCCGGGGCTGAGGTTTGCGTCTCCTCGAGGGCCTGGACCGTGCGATCGAGGTCATCCAGGACCGGGAGGAAGTCTTTCAGGAGCTTCTCGATACCGAACTTCTGAACGTCCTCTCGCTCCTTGGACGCGCGGCGACGATAGTTCTCGAGGTCGGCCGCCGATCGCATCCAGCGCTCGCGGAGTGAGGCGGCCTCCTTTTGGGTCTGCTCGAGAGCCTCCTCGAGCTCCTTGCGCGCTTTAATCATAGCCTCGGTGACGGCCTCAGCGGCGCTCGAGCCTCCGCCCGCCACCGCCTGGGCAGCCTCGTTGAGGGCCGCGGTCACCTCGGGGTCGGGCTGCGGACCAGCTCCCTGGCTCTCCGCGGAGGGGGAGGTCCCGTCCGTGGGCTCGCTCGACTTCGACTCTTCGGACACGGCGCCGTAAGCTGTCATGGGCAACCCATCGTTTCAAGCTCAACGACGCCCGCCGATGAGCCGATTCCACTGGTTCGCGGAATGTCGTTTCAGCGACGTTAATCGTCGCTGTCGCCGGAGCTCAGAGTCCGGGTAATCGCCTCGGCGGTCATCTCCACGAGAGGGATGACGCGCGAGTAGTTCATACGGGTGGGCCCTACCACTCCGACGCGGCCCGCGGGGCCCCCCCCAGACGCGTAGATAGCCGTCACTGCGGCCAGATCCTTGAGATCCTTGGACGAGCTCTCGAAGCCGAGCACCACGTTGGTCTCGGCCTCGGTGGCGGCGTGGGCGTCGAGAGGCGCCGCCGTCGCCAGGTCGAGGAGGCGGAGGAGGACGGTCTTCTCCTCGAAGGCGCGCAGGAGGCGCTTCATCTTCTGGATGTCGGCGAACTCTGGGTGCTCGAAGAACGTCCGCTGGCCGGAAAGCAGCATGTCCTGCTCGCCGGGTTCGGCGAGGGCGCGCTCGCCGAGGAAGAGCGCATGACGCATCATCTTGTCCGCCTGCGCACGCTCGTCGCTCATCGCTCTCAAGATCTCGCGGCGCACCTCGGCCAGTGTGCGCCCGCTCACGATGCCGCGCAGGTAGTTCGACATGCCCACCAGCTCGTCGCGGTCGACGTTGAACTCGATGTTCAGAACCCGGTGTTGGACGAATCCGCTTCGCGCCACGAAGACCGCCAGGACGGCGTCCTCTCGCAGCGGGAGGAGCTCGATCGACTCGAAGCGGACCTCCTCGATGACGGGCATGATGACGAGGGCTGCGTGGCGGGCGACGGTGCTCAGCACCTGTCCCGCCTGCCGCAGAAGCTCCTTGATATCGCCGTGGTCCAGCGCGAGGGCCTGAATCAAGGCTCGCTCCCGAGGTCCGATGCGTCCGCGCTGAGCCAGCCGCTCCACGTACACGCGGAAGGCCAGCGGCGTCGGGACTCGGCCCGCGGATGCGTGGGGCGCCGTGAGCAGACCCAGCTCCTCGAGGTCGGACATCACGTTTCGGATGGTGGCAGGGGAGACGGTAAGGGCGCTGCGTTTGGAGAGGGTCCGAGAGCCCACCGGCTCGGCGGTCGCGATGAAAGCCTCGATGATGGCGGTGAGGACCTCCCGTTGGCGATCGCTGAGCTCAAGGGACGTGCTCACCCCTCATTCTGTAGTGAGAAGTGGCAGGTGCGGTCAATCCAGGGGGCCCTCCTCCGCCCAGCAGCGAGCCGAAAGGTCGATCATCGCGCGGGCTACGGCGTCGTTGAAGAGGAATCCGCGCGGGTTGGGTCGCCACCGGCCGTCGCGCCGTTCGACGAAGCCCTGCCGGGCCAGTCGCTCCAAGCCGTCGACGAAGGCGTCGCTTCGCCAACCCGGTCCGAACTCTCGAGCCCAGGCGTCCGCGTCGACACCGAACGCGCTGCGGAGCGCGACCAGGGCTCGGTCCTCGATCTGGCCGCGGCGGCCTCGCTCCTCCTCGAAGCGGGTTTCCAGCGCCCCGGCGAGAGCGGCGTCTTGGTAGCAAGACGCGTATACTGCATTTGTGTCAACGCAG
>JBCBRU010000622.1:0-5375 GCA_039819565.1 Myxococcota bacterium
AGATGCTCTTGCAGATCGGCCGGCTTCATGAGGAACGGGCGGTCCTCCATCTCGCCGCGCTCCGGCTCGAGGATCCGCCCATTCCTCATGAAGCCGGCCGATCTGCAAGAGCATCTACACAACGACCAGAACGCCGACGGCAAGTGGGACAGCGAGGTCTATCGACGCCCCAGCCTCCGCGAACGAGGACGACAGATCTACGATCGGCTTCGCTCCGCGGTACGAGGCTAACTCGGAGTTCTGGAGGCTATAGCTCGTCGACGTTTACGGTACGCGCGTAGTATTCGCTATCGAGCCGCCGCGTGGGAATGGTCGGATCCGTGACCTCCATCGTGATTCGGATATTCCCGGTGCGCCGTGGGCGCCAGGCGTGGGTCCACATCGACCACGTGCGGCTCTGAGTGGGTACGGGGCAGACGTCGACCGTCTCTGGGGCGCCTCCGTCAAAGCGGATGGCGAGCTGGTCGGTGGGGGTGTCTCCCCCCCAGGTGATGCCTACGACGCGGTAGATGACTTCGCCCCCAACCCTCCACTTTTCCACTCGCACCGGCATGGCGGCTAGATGCATGGTGGCCGGGGCAAAGTCACTGGCCAGCCGGTGTGCGAAGCGCTGATGGGTGCGGGAGGCGAACTCCCTCATCTGCGACGTGGAGGGTTCAGTGTTGTCGACGAAGCGGATGCTGTTCACCCACTTGATGCAGGTGCAACCATACCAGTTGGGGACGAAGAGCCGGACTGGCTCCCCATGGTCGGGGGGCAGGGCTTCGCCGTTCATACGGGTGGCGAGGAAAGCCCCGGACGAGGCAAGATCGTCGAAGGTGAAGATCCACGCTGCGCCTGGGGTCGAGTGGTTGTTTCGGGAGGGGACGGAGTGCTCGTCGAAGCCCGAGATCTCGACCTGGGTGGCGGCCGGGTCGATCTCGATGCGATCCAGCACCTCGCTCATGGGAATGCCGCCCCAGCGAGCGGCGCCGAGGAGGCCGAAGCCACCGCCGCGAGAGTTCCCGGAGCACTCGAGGACGTAGGTGCCCATGTCGCGCTCGAGGGGCAAGAGCTCGTCCAAAAAGAGCTGGGTGGGGGTCGCGAGGCCCGAAACGTCGAGGCTCCATCGGGCCGGGGGCACCAGCAGGTCCGGGTAACGCGTGCGGACGTAGAAGAGGTCATTGGAGATCACCGGATCCGGGTCGCTCGGATCCAAGCGGGCGAGGTCGGTGTACAGACGCCCGTCCCAGCCCTGGTTGAAGAGCCGGTCGAGGGGGACCTGGACCTCGCCCGGAAAGGACTGAGTCGCCAGCGTTTCGCCGCCGGCGAAGGGGTTGGCGCACTCCGGGACACCGCTATCCGCGGGGCCGAGATCGGGTGTTCCGAGGTCGGGAGCGCCCAGATCTGCGGGGCTTCCGGCGTCGGCGAGGCCCGCGTCCGGCATGCCGGAGCTCGAGCCCATGTCCAATACAGGGATGGTGTCGTCGCCGCAGCCGATAAGGACGCTGCCTCCGAGAGTGAGTGAACGGCCGAGGAACCGGCGGCGATGAAGGGGCATCACGCCTGATACGGCGGGCGATGTCGCCGGTTACGCTCAAAAAGAACACATCATCGACAGCCACGGGGAGGCGCGGCGGAGCGAGGGCGTCTAACGTTGAGGCATGACGGCCACCACCATCGACCGCCTCGAGTGCGGCAAGTGCGGGGCGGTTCACGACCCCCGGGTCCCTCAGCGAACCTGCACCGTGTGCGGAGGCCCTCTCCTGGCCCGATACCCTGCCCTCGACACGCCCCCTACTTTGGCTGAAGTTCTGGCTCGTCCCCCTGGGCAGGAGCGGCTGCACGAGCTGTCGCCGCTCGGCGGTGAAGGCCGGAGTCTCGGCGAGGGGGCGACGCCTCTGGTAGCGGCACCTCGGCTCTCGGACGCGCTGGATATCCCTGGCCTGCTGCTCAAGGACGAGTCCCAAAACCCCACCGCGTCCTTCAAGTCGCGAGGGATGGCGGCGGCTATCGGCCGCGCCCACGTCTTGGGTATCGAAGCCGTATGCCTCCCCTCGGCCGGGAACGCAGGCGGGGCTGCGGCCGCCTACGGGGCGCTTTATGGGCTGGACGTACATGTTTACGTGCCCGAGAGCACCCCCGCCCCTATCGTAGCCGAGACCCGGGCCCTGGGCGCGGAGGTGGTGCTCGTCGAGGGCACGATCGCTGACGCAGGCCGAGCGCTGGCTCCCCACGCGGAGGCCAACGGATGGTTCCCGCTCTCGACCCTACGAGAACCGTACCGCATCGAGGGCAAGAAGGTGATGGGCTATGAACTGCTCTATGACCTCGGTCGCCTCCCTGAGGTCGTCATCTATCCCACCGGGGGTGGTACCGGCCTCATCGGGATGTGGAAAGCCTTCGATGAGATGGAGACCCTCGGCTGGATCGGCTCCGAGCGCCCTCGTATGGTCAGCGTCCAGACCGCCGGGTGTGCCCCCATCGTCCGCGCCTTCGACCAGGGCCTCGATCATGCTCCGGTTTGGGAGCAGCCCAAGTTGACGAAAGCCTTCGGCCTGCGCGTCCCTGGGGCGCTAGGGGACTTCCTCATCCTCGACGCGGTGCGAAAGAGCGACGGTCGCGCCGTAGCCGTGGCCGAGACCGAGCTCATTGCGCATACGCAACTTCTCCATCGTGCTTCGGGGCTGCAGGGCGCGGAGGAGACCGGCGCGTGTCTGGCAGCCGCGAAGCAGCTCCGCCGAACCGGTTACATCGAAACCACCGACACCGTGGTCGTCTTCAACACCGGGCATGCCATGAAGTACGCCTAGACGGCGAACGACCTGCTATGAGCGGGGTCCATGGCTGCGCCCAAGCGGAACCTGCCGTACCTCATCTCCACGGTTTTGCTGTCGCTGCTGATGTTGATCAGCGCCGCGATGTACTTCGTTCAGCATGACCAGATCGCGGAGGCTTTCACGGCTCTTGGCTATCCGACCTATTTGATCTACCCCCTCGCAATCGCGAAGGTTTTGGGCCTCGTCGCCATCTGGACCCGTCGCTCCGAAGAGCTGCGAGGACTGGCCTACGCCGGCTTCTTCTACGATTTCGTGCTCGCTCTCGCGGCTCACCTCGCGGTCGGTGACGGGCAGTTCGGTCCCGCTGCGGTGGCCCTCGCGCTCCTGGCCGTCTCCTATGTCTCGAGTCGGAGGAAGGCATGAGCGGGCTGATGTTGTGCACCGTCCTCGTCCTCGGCCAAACGCCTGCGCTCAAGATCGATACGACGGCGGTGCTGGCCCGTGTCGACGCGGGCTACCCGCAGACGGCCGAGGTGGCCCGGAAGCTCTGGAATTGGGCCGAGGTCGGCTATCAAGAGGAGAGGTCGTCGAAGCTTCTGCAGGACAAGCTTCGGGCTCAGGGCTTCGACGTCCAAGCCGGCGTAGCCGGCATTCCTACCGCCTTCGTGGCCAGCTGGGGCACGACAGGCCCAGTGATCGCCGTGCTCGCCGAGTTCGATGCTCTCCCCGGTATCAATCAGGACGCGTCGCCCGAGCGGAACCCCATCGCGGGTAAAGCGGCAGGGCACGCCTGCGGCCACAACGTGTTCGGAGCGGGCTCGCTGGCCGCCGCCATCGCCATCAAGAGCTGGCTGGAGTCGACCGGAGCTCCCGGCGTGATCCGGCTCTACGGGACTCCCGCCGAGGAAGGAGGCTCCGGAAAGGTCTACATGGTCCGGGCTGGGCTCTTCTCGGACGTGGACTTCGCGATTCACTGGCACGCCGACGACGAAAACTCCGCGGCCGCTCAGACCACCCTCGCCAATCGCTCCGCGAAGTTTCGCTTTCGGGGCGTGTCGGCTCACGCTGCGGCTGCACCCGAGAAAGCGCGTTCCGCCCTCGACGGGGTGGAAGCCTTCAACCTCATGGTGAATATGATGAGGGAGCACGTCCCCCAGGACGCGCGTATCCACTACGTGATTACCGATGGAGGGCTCGCGCCGAACGTGGTGCCGGATTTCGCGGAGGTCTTTTACTACGTTCGACACCCTTCCGCGGAGGGCGTGGACGCGATCTGGGCGCGGGTCGAGGACGCCGCCCGGGGCGCCGCCCTGGGCACAGGGACGAAGGTCGAATGGGAGATCATTCACGGCAACAACCCGCTCTTGGTGAATGAAGTCTTAGCCCGAGCCATGGACGCGCAGCTGCGGGTGGTGGGGGGCCTCGAGTATTCGGCGGACGAGAAGGCCTTCGCGGAGAAGCTTCACGCGAGCTTCTCCTCGCCCGAGCATCGGCTGGGCAGCGAGAAAGAGATCCAACCCTTCGAGACTTCGCTCGGCTACGGATCCACCGACGTCGGAGACGTTTCCTATGCCGTTCCCACCGTGGGTCTCCGGGTCGCCGCGTGGGTGCCCGGGACGTCTGCCCACTCCTGGCAGGCGGTGGCCGCGAGCGGGATGTCGATCGGCTTTAAGGGCGCCCAGAACGCGGCCAAAGCCATGACTCTGATGGCGCTTCAGCTGTACACCCAGCCTGAGCTGCGCGCGGCGGCGGTTCGGGAGTTCAACGAGGACCGAGGGCCGAACTATCGGTACTCATCACTCCTGGGGGACCGAAAACCGCCCCTCGACTATCGCAAATAGGCTCTGTATCCGCGACCCGAGCCGTTAGGACGGGGGATCGCGCTCGAGCGCCTCCATGAACCAGCGCATGGGTGAGGTTGCCAACCAGCGCCGGCGGTAGGTGCAGACGAGGGTTAGCGGCTCGAGCTCGGCAGCCAAGATGTCAAGGCGCCTTCTCACCGCACTCGACCTCGCGTAGCCCTCGCTGAACACCGCCAGGGCGTCCGAAGCCTCGAGGACGCTGATGAGAAGCTGCGGATTGTCGAGCACATGCGTCGTGCGAAAGGCCTCTTTCGCGAGCTCGGTCAGCTCCGAGAAGAACCGGTCTACGTAGAGGTCGGTGCTCGTGGAGAAGATGAAGGGATACTTGACGAGGTCCTTCGGCTCGACCCGCTCCAGCCGGCCCAGGGGGTGCCCGCGGCGCGCGCAGATGGCGGACACGAAGCGCGGCTGGATCACCCGCTTCGTGAGCTCGGGGACATCGGAGGAGATCACGTCGGGCCCCACCAATACGTCGACGTCGCCCCTTCGCAGAAGCTCCAGCCCTCGGGCCATCCCGACGGCGTGACACTCCAGGCTGAGGTTCGGGTGGGTCTTCACGAGCTCCAGCACCGGTCGATTGAGGAGGCCGACGAGAGAGGGGGGAGCAACTCCGTAGCGGAGCCGACCCTCGCCCTCCCCCCGCTGCCGCTCCGCGCTCTCGAGCAGCAGATCGAAGTCGGCGAAGAGCCGAGCCGCTCGGTCCACGAAGTCCTCGCCCGCCTGCGTGAGGATGACCCCTCGAGCGGTGCGCTCG
>JBCBRU010000623.1:0-5370 GCA_039819565.1 Myxococcota bacterium
TCACCTGGGTCTACGTTCTCATCGCCGTCCTCTCGCTCTTCGCGGCCCGTCTCAACACGCGCTTCGTCAGCGCTTTTGGGCGCCGGAACAGTCTGATCACCACCGCCTTCCTCGCGGCCTTCGGCACCGTCCTCTTTTATTTGCTGGAGCCCACCCCCGCCGTGGT
Source organism: Myxococcota bacterium (assembly GCA_039819565.1). Classification (GTDB taxonomy): domain Bacteria; phylum Myxococcota; class Kuafuiibacteriia; order Kuafuiibacteriales; family Kuafuiibacteriaceae; genus JAHQVK01. The sequence goes on from JBCBRU010000623.1 coordinate 167, forward strand.
CTTCGGCCTCTACGTCTGGAGCGGGCTCCTCGGCAGCGTCCTCGTGGTCCAGTTCTGGATGCTGGTCGGTCACGTGTTCACGGTCGCACAAGGCAAGCGGCTGTTCGGGCTCCTCGCGGCGGGAGGGGTGCTCGGGGCGGTGTTCGGGGCCAGCTTCGCAGCCCTCGCGCTCGGCGACATGGGGGTGCGTCAGCTGCTCGTGGCCGCCGCCTTCTTGTTTCTCCTCACGGGGACCTTCGTCACTCTCGAAGACGTCGACGCCCCCGACCCCGTGGACGTCGACCCCTCGTCCGCGGACGACGCTCGAAACGCTCTGAGCGGAGCCCTCGGCCTCGCCACCGACTATCCCTACCTGGTGCGGCTGGCCGCCCTCATTGCCATCTCGACCGCCGCCGTCCTCACCACGGACTACCTCTTCAAAGCCTACGCGGCCGCCACCCGAAGTCCCGAGGAGCTCGGGAGCTTCTTCGCGAGCTACTACGCGGTCCTCAATACGGTGGCGCTCGCGGTACAGATCTTCGTCTCCACCACCTTAGTTCGGCGCATGGGGGTGATCGGCGCGTTTCTGATCCTCCCCGGGCTTTTGCTCTTGGGGGGTGGAGCCACCCTCTTGTTCGCGGGCGCAACTGCCGTCCTCGCCACCAAGGGGGCCGACGGGGCGCTTCGTCACTCCCTCCATCGCATCTCCACGGAGCTTCTGTGGATGCCCCTCCCCGAGTACGTGCGTAACCGGGCCAAGGGCGTCGTAGACACCGTGGTCGTGCGCGGGACCCAAGCCGCGATGGCCCTGGGGCTGTGGGCGCTCGCCAGCGTAGGGAGCGACGACCCGGCGACCCTGGCCGCTCTGGTGACCGGCTTGGCCGGGCTCTGGCTTGTCGTCGGGATCGGCCTCCGCAGGCCTTATCTCGACCTCTTTCGCACCGCCCTCGCGCAGCCCAGCTCACGGGGCCGCCTCGAGCTGGACTTGCGATCGGTAGAGGTCGTGGTCGAGTCGCTATCGAGCCGCGAACCCGCAAGTGCCATTGCGGCGATGGAGCTCCTGGCCGCCTCCCGCCGGCGCCGCCTCATCCCCGCCCTGATCCTTTACCACGAGTCGAAGGAAGTTCTCTTGCACGCCCTCGAGATCGTCCCCATGCCGGAGCGAACGGACTGGGTGCCTCTCGCGGACCGCCTGCTCGCTCACGAGGACGAGGAGATACGCGTAGCCGCCCTCGAAGCGCTGGCTCGAAACGGCCATGCCGACGTGGTCAAGAGCCGGCTCCTCGATATCTCTCCCTGGGTGCGCTCCCACGCCGCGTTCTGGCTGGTCGCCAACGAGCCCGAGCGCAACCCGGCTATGGACGAGGACATTCAGCTCCTCCTCGACATGCCCGGATCCTCGGGGACCGCGGCCCGGATGGGCCTCCTGGAGGCCATCGAAGCCTCCGGGGACGAACGATGGGCAGATCTCTTGCTCGTCCTCGCGGAGAGCGAGGAGGAAGAGGTCGCGCAATGCGCCGTGCGCGCTATGACCAAGGTGCAGGATCCCCGCTTCGTACCTTGGCTCATTCATCGCCTCGGCACCCGAGACGGACGGAGCAACGTCCGTGAGGCCATCGCGGCCCTGGGGGAGCCCGCTTTCGAGGCTTTGGTCGGGGCCCTCCGAAGCGAGCAGACCCACCCTCGAGTGCTCGTGCACATTCCCGCCGCGGTGGCTCGGTTCGCGGACCTCCGCGCCGCCAAGGTCTTGATGGACACCCTCGAGAGCGGCCGCAGCGGGCGCGTTCGCTACAACGCCCTCCGAGCCCTCGTCCTCCTCGCGGCCCGAACGCAGTTTCGACTGGATGAGGAGGTCCTCGAGCGACGGATGCTCCTCGAGCTCCGAGAACACTTTCATCTCCTCGGGCTTCACCATCTCGTCGAGGACGATCTGGTGGCCCACGGGGAGCGCGACCAGGGCACCGGCGAGCTTCTCGTAGGGTTGCTCGCGGACAAGAGGGACCAAGCCCTCGATCGCGTCTTCCTCCTTTTGCAGGCGGCTTTTCCGGATGAGGACCTGCGCTCCGTGCGCAGCGCCGCCCGGGCTTCGGATCCCAAGCGACGGGCGCAAGCGCAGGAATTCCTCGACGCCCTCACTCTCTCGGCCAAGGCCCCGGAGCTCCGACCCTTGCTGCGCCTCGCCGTCGACGATCTGGCCGTGACGGACAGATTGCGCCGCGTGCAGGACGAGCTCGGTCCCCAAACCCGAGACCTCGGAGAGGCACTGCAGATCCTCTTGAGAGATCCGGATACTTCTGTGTCCGGCCTCGCCGCCTATCACGTGCTCGAGTCGGGGCGCTCCGGGCTTCACCAGGAGGTCTTGGCGGCTGCACACCAGCGGCCCCTCAGCGACTCCCTCCGAGCGCTCTTGGACTCCTTTTCGCCGCCGACCAAGGGGGCTACCAGCCTTGCCTGAAGCCACCCACGCTCAGGTCCAGCGCGAGCTGTTCCTCCGCAGCTTCTTTTCGGTCTCCCCCCCGGACGAGCTCGCCTCCCTCCTCACCGAACGCATGAAGGATCGGCTCTTTCAGCCGGGGCAGGTCATCTACGAGCGCGGGACTCTCCCGGGGGCGATGTTCTTCATCACCCACGGCGTCGTCGAGCTCGTCGCGCCCGGAGAAGCGCCGTGGGTCCTCGAAGATCGGTCCTTCATCGGAGCCATCGACGCCAACGCAGGACAGAGGCACCCTCGCACCGCGCGGGCCCGTACGCGGGTGCGAGCCATCGAGATGCACTTCGAGGAGTATCTGATGATCCTCGAGGACTTCTTCGACTTCGCCAAATCAATGCTCGCGCAGGGCGCCCAGCGCACCTGGGAGACCTCTCTGCGGGCCGCCCCCGACGGCGTCTTTGGGCCTTCCGTAGAGCCGACCGGGGAGTGGCTGGCCCGGGGTTCGCTGGACGAGGTTCAGCGGCTCCTGGTCCTCCGAAACTCACGCCCCTTCGAGCGGGCCCCGGTGCAAGCTCTCGTGACCCTCGCCCGCCAAACCCGTGAGGTCCGGTATCACGGCGGGGAAGTCATCTTTCGGGCCGGAGATCCCAACCATGGCATGATGATGGTCGCAGACGGGCGCCTCCACGTGACCCACGACGCCCCTCCCATCGATAGTTGGGTGGGACCAGGAAACTTCGCTCAGGGGGTCATTGAGCTTCCCGGCGGGCCGCGCCGCGTGACCGCCACCGCCGCCACCGACGTCGTGCTCCTGCGCATCGCCCACGAGGACTTGTTCGATGCCATGGAGGAGCATTTCGGCTTGGCCCGCTCTTGGTGGGTGTACCAAGGACGCGAGAACAGCCGCGCCCGGCTCGCCGCCGCCCGCCGAAGCGCTCGCGAGGACGAGGCGAGCCCGACCGACGCAGTCGCCGTCAAAACCTGACCTCACTCCCGCGTCGCGCCCGGGAGGTCCCGCCCGAAGCCCGGTTGGACTCTGGGTCTCAGTCCTTGGCGGGAAAGAGAGCCGTAGAGGCGGGGCGCCGATAGAGCCCGGATAGTCCCCGGGTCAGCTTCACGCTCGTTGAAACTCGAAGTCGCGAGATGGCGCCGACGTCGGCGATCTCGGCCCCGTGAGCCAACGCACGTGCCCCGGATCACCGCTTCCCGGCTCCGGATGGGTCAACCTCCGCCTATGACAATCCGCCCTGCGGTCGCCGCCGCTTTCCTGATCGGCGCTGCCGCCTGCTCCTCCGACCCCGCCCTCGTCGGTGCCCCCGCGCCGATCGATCCTTCGCGTCCCGAGGCCACACCGCGTCCCGGTGGCGGTGTGAGCGAAGCGGTGCGGACGGACCGCCTCATCGTATTCGCCGTGGATGAAAGAGGAGCTGCGCTCTCGAACGCAGACATCACGGTGAACGTAGGAGAGGTCGTGCTCGCCGGCCGCACCGACGAGGAAGGCCGGATCGACTTCGTGGGCTCGGAGGTGACGGAGCCGAAGCTCGACGTGCACGCGAGCCTCGAGGGCCGCGGAGGCGAGACCCTCGCCGACGTCGAGAGCGAAGTCGTGACCTTGGTGCTCCCCCGCCTGGGCGAGCCGATCGAGCCCCCCGCCCCCGCCGGTGTGGCGGCGGTGCGCGGGACCGTCACCGGATGGGAGCGAATGCCCGCCCCCACGTCGGAGCGGGTGCGGGTGGCGGAGCTCATCGCGGTCGGCGAAGAGCCCCTCGACTTCCTCGTCCAGCCGCCTCGACCGGGCACCGCGACCCCGGATGACCCCGACGGCCTTCCGGAGCATCTTGCCCTCGACGGCGTCGACCCTTTTCCCACTTTCCATGATTTCGGCCTCACCACCGACGCCCGAGCGATAGGGCTCGTGGCCTACGGCTGGGTCTTTGACGCGCTCACCGGGCAGCGACGGGACGCGGTGCTCGGGATGCGGATGGGCCTGTCCTTAGAGTCCGATGCAGAGATCGAAGGGATCGACGTCGAGCTCACCCATCCCCTGGAGATCCCGGTGGATGTCGTGCTTCCCGCCACCGACCTCTCGGTGAGCGACGTCTGGCTCGGGCTCGCTCTCGACCCCGAGGCCCGCCGCCTCGTCCCTCTGTTCCGAGGCGCGCTGGACGCGGGGAACCGCGCTCAAACTCGAGGGCCCCTGCTCGAAGGCGACCTCTCCGAGGCTCGGTATCGCGCCGAGGTCCGGCTTACGAGCACCGAAAGCGTAGGGAGCGCCCCGGCCCGGGAGATGTGGGCGGCACGCGCGGCTCGAACCCCGGACTTCGACCTTCGGGACGTGGTGTCTCCCCCGAGCGCCCCCAGCCTTCGCGGAGACGTGGTCGCGGTCACCCTTCCTGCCGGAGCGACGACGGGGGCCGTCACCCTGGGCGACGAGACCGGCGTGCTCTGGACGGTCAGCCTCATGGACCCGGAGCGCCGCGAGGTGACCTTGCCGTCGGGCTTCGCGAACGCGCTCCCGCCCGGTGCGATCATGCTCGACGCCGCGGCCTACGCTTTCGAGGGGTCCGAACTTCGCTCTGCAGCGCACCATCGGACGGAAGCCCGACGCTAATTCTGGAAGGAAGAGGTGGGGAGCTGCCGCCGTCCCCACGAACGACAGCTCCCCGGGAGGAGCAAGGTGGGGAGCTGCCGCCGTTCCCACGAACGACAGCTCCCCGGGAGGAGCAAGGTGGGGAGCTGCCGCCGTCCCCACGAACGACAGCTCCCCGGGAGGAGCAAGGTGGGGACGGCGGCA
>JBCBRU010000624.1:0-5342 GCA_039819565.1 Myxococcota bacterium
CAGGCGCCTCTCGGAGGCGCGATCGCAGCGGGCCAAATCGCTCCCGAGGCGGTGGGGCCCGAGGTCGAGGATTGGGTGCCGAATCCGTCCACGGTGATCACGACACCCTGTACCTCGCCGCCACTGAGGCGTGCCGGCTCGAGGAGGATCGGCACCCAATCCTCGACCTCGGGCCCCACCGCCTCGGGAGCGATTTGGCCCGCTGCGATCGCGCCTCCGAGAGGCGCCTGGACGTCTCGGCCGCGGAAGGTGGCGCTGGCCCGCTCGAGTCCGAGGCCGCGCAGCGCTTGGTTTTCGATGGCGTGAACCTTCGCCTCCGGGCGTTCCGCGAGGGGGGCGAGGAGGCCGTTGTCCGGTCCGACGAAGACGTGGTCATCGAGCCGGACCAAGACCCCGGCCCGGACCACTCGCATGCCCGACTCCACCACCGCTACGTGCACGGTGCCGGGCGGGAAGTGCCGATACGTGCGCTCGAGCCAAAAGCCCGCCTCGGCGGGCCAGTGGACTTCGACGTCGTGGGTCAGGTCGACGATCCGGGCCGCCGGATGACGACTCAGAATCACCCCGTGCAGGGCCCCCACGTAGGGCCCGGTGGTGCCGAAGTCGGTGGTGAGAGAGACCACGCCCGAGGGCGCGAACGGGCGGGCGTCCATACGCCGACAATACCACCGGCGGCCCGGAGTGGAGGGCGCTTGCCCAGCGCTCCCGCTCGTGTGAACGGACGGCGATGGCCTTCACGGATCTCACTGGAAAGAACGCCTTCGTAACCGGGGTCTCCGACGACGGCGGGTTTGCCTGGGCGATCGCCAAGGCGCTGCAAGCGGCCGGAGCGAAGGTGTACCTGGCGTGCCATCCTCGCGTGCTCGGTATCGTCGAGCGCTTCGTGACCCGGGATAAGTACGCCGACTCGCGCAAGCTGCCGCACGGGGTCGAGGGCGAGCTCGCGCCAGTGGGACTGATTCCGTGCGACGTCGAGTTCGATACGCTCGCGGACATCCCTGAGGACCGACGAGAGGGGAAAGGTTACAAAGGCTTGGATCCGAGCATCGAGGGGGCGTTCGCGCGTTTCGACGAGCTCAGTGGCGGGGGCGGGGTCGATATCCTCCTTCACTCGGTGGCTTTCTCCCCTGAGATCCAGCGTCCACATCTCGATGTGAGTCGGCAGGCCTATCTTCAGGCCATGTCCATCAGCAGCTATTCGCTGGTGGGTCTGGTGCGCGCGGCCCTGCCCCGAATGAAGGGGCGCAACGCCAGCGTCATTGGCCTCAGCTACCTAGCGTCCCAGCGCGTGACCCCGGGCTACGGCGGGGGCATGGCCGCGGCGAAGGCCGCGCTCGAATGCGACGCACGCATCTTGGCCTACTTTGCCGGTGAGCACGGGGTGCGGGTCAATATCGTGAGCCCTGGGGCCTACGCCTCGCGGGCCGCGAAGAGCATTGGTGCCATCGGCGACATGATCGAGCAGAGCGCCGAGCGCAGCCCCCTGCGCCGCGCGATCGACGCGGAGGAGGTCGCGGATGCGTGTTTGTTCTTGGCCTCTCCGATGGCTCGGGGGATCAGCGGCGACGTGCTCTACGTCGACGCTGGCTTCCACGCGATGTCCGCGCTCTAGTCCCCTGTCAGGAACGCTTGCATGGGAAGCTACGGATGAAGGAGCAGCTGCACCCGTTCGCGCAGGGACGGGGGTAGAGTACGCTCCACCGTCTCTCGGATGAGTTGGGACGAGTAGCGCCTAGAGAAATGGGTCAAGACGAGCCGCTCGTTCTCGAACCAATCGGCCCGCTCCGCGATGTCTTCGATGTGGATGTGTCCGCCCTTGCCTGCCCACTCCCGTCCCGGCTTTTCGCCGATGAAGGTACACTCCAAAAGGAGAAGACGAGCCTGGCGGATTCGAGGTTCGCGCTCCAGCACCTCGATGCTGGTGTCCCCGGGAAAGCAGATTTCGTCGACCTCGACCTCATCGTGGATCACCTCGCCCGCCGCGGCCCGAGCCGCGATCGCGGTTCCATCCAGCCCTCGCAGGTCAGGTTTCAGCTTCCGCCGCTTCCGCACGAGCAGATATCCGAGCGTGTCCACGCGATGCGTGGCCGCGAAGGTCAGACACTCCTTGTCTCCGCCCAAGGTGAGCCGCTCACCCGGCTCGAGACCGATGAGCGTACAGCGCGTGGCGTCTGAGTCGAGCTTGGACCAGAGCTCGAGAATGCTCTGGAGCTCGTCCCGAACCGAAGCGGGGCAGAAGACCTTGGGCGGCCGCATGCCCTGCATAGCCCTCATCGACACGTAGTACGGAAGCCCGCCCGCATGGTCCATATGGGCGTGGGTCAGAAAAAGGCGGTTTCGTCGGAGCGCTCCGGGCGGGCAACGTCCGATGTCCAGGTTGCAGTCGTAGGCGGGAATCTCGAAGCAGGTCTCGATGCCCCCAATGGAGAGCGCGTGGATCACCTGTCCGGCGGCGTCGATGCGAATGGGCTCGTTCACGCTGTGCCTTCGGAAGGGACGGGCCATCGGCTCCAAAAGGAGGCGAGAGCGAGGCCCCCCAAGAGATGCCAGATGCCCCAGAAGGCACAGATGGCGGCCACTCCCCCCACGCTGTTAAAGAACTGAAGGGCGAGGGCGAGGCCAAGTCCTGAGTTCTGAATGCCCACCTCGAGCGTGACCGCGCGTTGGTCCTTGGCGTCCAGATCGAAGGCCCGCGCGGAGCTCCATCCTAGGAGGAAGGCCAGCGCGTTCATGAGAACCACGGGATAGATGATGAGGTGGGCGATCTGGAGAAGGAGGCCCAGGTTCTTGCGGGTCGCCGCCACCACGAGCACGCACAGGAAGAGCAGGGACAAGATGCGAACCGGCGTCCGCGCCCCCTGGGCGAGACGAGGAAACTGGGTGCCCACGAGCATGCCCGCCGCCACGGGAACGACCAACACCACGAGGACCGTCCTCATGACGTCCGCCGCGTCCAACTGCACGGCATCCACGAGCTGGGCGGTGCCCGACTGGAGGCCTCCCCAGAAGGCCAAGTTTAGGGGCACGGTGACGAGGGCGGCGGTGGATGAGACCGCGGTCATGCCGACCGAGGTGGCCAGTCGTCCCCCGGCCAGGTGGGTCATGAAGTTCGAGACGGTGCCCCCGGGACATGCGGCCACCATGATCATCCCCAGCTTCAAGCTGTCCGGGAGGGGGAGCACCGTGGTCAGCGCGAAGGTCATCGCGGGCAACAGGACGAACTGGGCGACCAGGCCCACGAGCGGGGCGCGAGGGCTTCGGGCGAGGTCGAGAAAGTCGGGGGGACGGAGGTCGAGGGAGACCCCGAACATGATAAAGGCCAGGATCGCGTTCAGGACGACGATCTGACCGGGGTCGAAGTCGACCCGTACCGCGTCGATGTCCACCGTAAGCCAGATCCCATCGCGGGGCTCGCCCCGCAAGCCGGCGAATCTACGGGTTTAGGATTTCGGCCGACGATGCCGCCGTGGTTCGATGCCGTGTTTACGTACCCGGAGCCCCATCTTTCGCTCGGTCAGGCCGAGTTGACGAGCCGCCTCGGCCATGTTGCCCCGCGCCACCTTGAGCGCGTCGTCGATGAGGTCCCTCTCGACGGCCAAGAGCGTGGATTCCAAGCTGCCTTTCGTCGGGCCCTCGTTCGAGTCGGCGATCTGGAGGGTGGGGGGCAAGTGGCGTCCGTGGATCACGTCGTCCTCACACAGGAGGACAGCCCGCTCCATGCAGTTTTCGAGCTCTCGGACGTTGCCGGGCCAGTGGTAGGCCATGAGCATGTCGATGGCTCGACTCGAAATTCGCCGGACGTTCTTGGCGCTCGCCCGGGAGTAGCGCTCGACGAAGTGATCGGCCAGGAGCGGAATGTCGGTGCGTCGGTCTCGAAGAGCGGGGGTGCGAATGGGGAAGACGTCGAGGCGATAGTAGAGGTCTTCGCGGAAGTTTCCGTCCGCGATGGCCTGGGGGAGGTCCCGGTGGGTGGCGGCGATCACGCGGACGTCGATGTCGACCTCGGCGTTGCCGCCGACCCGCTGGAGGGTTCGCTCCTGCAGAATGCGGAGGAGGGCCACTTGTGTGGGGGCGGGGAGGTCGCCGATCTCATCGAGAAAGATGGTGCCTCCGTGGGCTGCCTCGAACCGGCCGATGCGCTGACGCATGGCTCCGGTGAACGCGCCCTGCTCGTGGCCGAACAGCTCGCTTTCGAGGACGCCCTCGGGAAGAGCCGCGCAGTTGACGCGAACGAAGGGACCTTCGGCCCGACGACTGGCCCGATGGATAGCGTCCGCGACCAGCTCCTTGCCGGTCCCGCTCTCCCCCAGGATGAGCACGGTGGCCTCCGCTTGGGCCACGGTGCGGACCGCATCCATGACGCCCCGAATGGCCTTCGAGCGGCCGAGGATGCGGGGATGCGATTGGTCCTCGGTGCCCTTGCCGAGCCGAGCCTGCCTCGCGGCGGCGCTCGGGGCGATCATCCTCGCGGCAATCTCCAGCAGCGCGAGGTCCTCGGAGAGAGGGCGGCCCTTACACTCGGGTCTTCGATCGCAGGCCAGTACGCCCACGAGCTCCTCGCCGTACTGAACGGGGACGGCGAGAAAGCCGTAGTCGCTCCAGTCGCGACCGGCCCGCCTCCCTATCCGATCGAGGAAGGCAGGGGCGCCCGCGAGTGAGGGGAGCGCGGCGATGGTGCCGTCCCGCGCGACCTGCCCTACGACCCCCTCCCCGAGGGCATAGCGACCTCGTTTGCGCTGAGTCTGAGAGAGCGAGGGGGCGCGATCGATGACGAGCTGTTGGTGGCCGCGGTCGAAGAGGAGGAGCACCGCAGGGTCGAGGGTGCGCTCCCGCTCGAGGGCGCGGAGCACTTCGTCGAGCCCGCTGGTCACGCCCAGAGGGCCGTCGAGGCGGTGCGCCAGCGCCGTCAGGAGCGACAGATCGTCCAGCCCCGTCGCGGCGGGGAGATCTCCGAGCCTCGGTTCGGTTGCGACCGTCATGGGGGCGAGACTCAGATCGGTGTCAATGAGTTGGCAATGACACACCGCAGAAAAACTACGTGAATGTCGTCAGGGAGAAGGTGTTCCTACCTCATTGTAGGAAACCCCAACAAGTGCCAAGACTTCGACAGTGGCATGGTCAGTGCTGCTCTGCAGCATGCCAGGCGAGGCGAAGCTGTTTTAGCGATTCCGTGCCTGCGCTCCTCCCCGGGGGGCCGTCGTTCGTGGGGACGGCGGCGGCTCCCCAACCTATTGCTCCTCCCGGGGAGCTGTCGTTCGTGGGGACGGCGGCAGCTCCCCACCTTGCTCCTCCCGGGGAGGAGCGCAGGCACGGAATCGCTAAAACAGCTTCGCCTCGCCTGG
>JBCBRU010000625.1:0-5335 GCA_039819565.1 Myxococcota bacterium
AACCCAGGAGGCCAGCTCGGATAAGGCAAAGAGGCTCGCGAAGACGAAGATGACCACGCCCGGGATGAGGCTGAAGCCGGTCAGGATGGGAGCTGCTCTTCCCCCGTCGACATAGGCCCGTGCGAGCTGTCGATGAGCTCCCGACGCCCCGAACAACCCCAAAGCGGTCACGGCGAGGACGACAAGGACGGCGGGGATCTCAGGGGTCCGGTCGGGAGCTCCCGGCCCCGTCCAGGGGAGCAGGAACAGGGTGCTTGCGAAGAGCAGAGCGAGGGCCACGAGGCACGCGAGTCGCGAGTACGGCGAAGCGCGCCGGGCTCGGTAGGCGCTGACGATGGAGATGACCAAAGCGAAGCTGAAGACGAGCCAGCACAGCCCGACGTAGAGCTCGATGTCTTCAGGGGAGGGGGCGGGTTTGGGGCCCGTGACCACGTACATCATCAGCGAGGCCCCCTTGTCCGGAGGGGTGAACTGCGCGCGGACCGCGTGCACTCCGATCGGAGCCAGGGTGCCAAAGGACAAGGTGAGGTTTCCGAGGTCGGGGCCGACCGTGGAGCTGGCCTCCGCGATCTCGCCGAGAGCGACGGCGAGAATGGACAGCGCGATGTTGAACCCGAGCAGCGCCGACCAGGTCCAGGGGGTGCCGATCAGGTCCGCGTACAGCACCGCGGGCACCACCGCGAACAGGTGGACGGACAGCGCCCAGATCGTTTTCCCGGTCATCGGGCGTCTGACGCCCTGACGTGCACCCCAGCCTCCACCGCGCTGCGGGAGAGTGGATCATCGCGTCGCTGAGGGCAAACCGTGCGGTCAGGCTATGAGCGCCTCGATCCGGCCCTGGCTCTCGGGGAGGCCCTGACCGAAGGCTCCGGGGTTCGCGCCGAGACCGAGCGCGAGGGTGCGGTAGAAGTCGGACAGGTTGCGAGGACCGCCGCTCCCTCGCCCGTGGCTTCGGAACTTCAGGTAGCGGCTGCCGCCCGTGATGGCCGTCTCGGCGCCCGCAATGACGAAGCCGGGCCAGTACTCGTTGTTCTTCAGCTTGTTGGCGTGGTGGCCGGCGTTCGTCTTCGCGTTGCCCGAGACGTAGGCCACCAGGGTGTGGTCGGCCGCGGTGGAGCCATCCGCCTCCCGCGTCTGCTCCAGGCTGCGGAGAAGGCGGGAGATCTCTCTGAAGTGGGTCTCGTGCCAAAGCCGACGGGTGGTCATGGCCCGCGGATCTCCTGGGCTCGCGCCGTGCCCGTAAAAGCCCATGGCCCCCGAGACCCCGGCCTGGGCGTATCGTGCCTCGACCTCGGCGTAGGGAATCATGTGGTTGTTGTGGCTCGATGAGGTTCCTACCGTCACCGCCACTACGTTCGTCAATCCACATTGCAGAGCCAGCGCCGACTGAGACATCATAGAGACGAGGTGATCTTCGGCGCGCCGATGGTTTTCGCGGGCGGAGGTGGGAACGGGAGGGGGCGTCGTACAGCTCAGGGCGGCGAGCGCGGTCTGTCGTTCGTCGAACTCGACGATGGCCGCTTCGTAGCGCTCGAGGGCGATGCGCTCTTCGGGCGCGAGTCGCTGCCGTAACCGCCCCAGGTCCTCGACCAGTCGATCGCGCAGCGGCCGAAACGGTGCCGGGGCCGGGCCGCCCGTCTCCGGGTCCGGGAACAGCGAGTCCATCATTTCCCCGGCGTGCGTGAAGTGGGACAGGTTCTGTTCCCGGCCCGCCGCGAAGACGCCGCTCGAGATGCGTCGCTCCCCGCGGATGGCGTCCCCGGTGATGCCCCAGAGGACGGACCGATGGGGGCGCCCGCGACCGATCTCTCTCGCGATCACCTGGTCGATGGTCGGTCCGCCCGCGGGACCCATGCGTTCGGGCCTGTCGTCCGTGGGGTTGACGCAGGAGAGGGCGCTGGTGCCGGCCCGATGCTGATGGGTGGCGATATGGTTCCGCATGCCGTCGACGAAGGCCATGCGCGCGTGAAAGGGGCTCAGGCGATCGAACATGGCCGGCCACTGAGTCACCGGGGTGGGCAGGACCTCGTCTCGAGTATCGGGCTCGATGCCCGAGGGGACGTAGTTGAGGGGCTCCATCATGTATACGCTGAACAGCAGAAGCCGCTTCTGGGGGGCTCCCGGCGCCCCGATCGCCTCGCCCACGAGGCGGCCGGCAATAGGATGAAGCAGGCCTGCCCCGGCGCCCAGGCCGAGATCGCGGAGAAACCGCCGACGGGTGGATTCGTTTCGGAACTTCATGGGACCTGCCTCTTTAGGAAGATGTCGGAGCTGAGGAGCGACTCGAGGAGGGCATCGAAGTCTCCTCCGGACGAGCGGTAGACGCGAGCGGCTGCCTCGAGGGCGCGAGCGTCGCCCGGTCTCGTCTTGCGCCCGAACCAGAACTCGAGAGCGTGGGCGGCGAAGCAGCGCACGACCTGGTCCGATCGTGCGAGCGCGGCCGTGAGCTCCCGCGGACCCGCCACCGGTCCTGTCTCCGGGAGGTCCCCTGAGGTCCACGTCAAAGCACCGGAAGTGACCACCGGAGCGCCCCGCTCCGTCTGTCGATGGCGACCGAGATGGTCGAACTGTTCGAAGGGCAGCCCCATCGGGTCCATGAATTGATGGCAGCCATAGCAGGAGGTTCCGGGAGCCGCGTGGGCGGCTAGCGCCTCTCGCATGGTGCGGTCCTGGTACTCCAGGGCCGGCACCATATCGATGGGAAGCGGAGGGACCTCTCCACAGAGCAAGCTTTCCTGCACGAAGAGACCTCGCCGAATGGGGTTGGTGTGATCCGGCTCAGAGAAGGCAACCAGCCAGGAGGGCTGGGTGAGGAGGCCGCTCCGCTGCCCGGACGGGGCAGAGCGAGGTCCCTCCGTGCCCGGCTCCAGGTTGTAAAAGATGGCGGTGTCCGGCTGAACCGAGACCCGCTCCGTGGTGAGGAGATTCTCGATGAAGGCTTGATTGCGTTCGGTCACGAGCTCGGCGACGAGGCGGTCCGTGTCGGCCACCAGCTGCGCCGGGCGGTACCGAGCGTCCTCGACCCCCGCCGTACCCTCCGGGAAGACCTCCTCCGGGCCTTCGTCCTTTCCGACCTCCAGAGCCTCTTCGTAGCGAAAGAACTCGCGCACGAACCGAGCCACCTTCTCGACGTGACCGGCCTGCGCGAACAGTCGGCGGAGCTCGGTCGTGTAGACCGACGGGGTGGCGAGCTCATGGGTGCGGTCGCGGAGCGCCGGGTCGGGGGGGCCGTCGGTGACCGTGAACGCGAGCGCGGAGGCGAGCTCATGGCCGAGGAGGCGGCGCTCGCCTTCCACCTGGGTACCCGCTTCGCTGCGAAAGAGCGTCTCGGGATGAAGCAGCGCCGCGAGGAGGCGCTGAGCGAGCCGGGCCTCGCCCGCTTCACTTTCAGAGACCACGGCGAGGACGGCGTCGAGCTCCGAACTCTCGGGCGGGCGACGCCAGAGGGTTTCGATGGCCTCGGCCAGGAGCATGCTCTGACAGTCTTCGGCCTCCAGCGAGCATCGAGCCCCGGCCCGAGGCGTGAAGCTCTCGATGACCAAGCGCGCGTTTTCCTCGAGCAGTCCGAGTTCGGTGGCGTCTACGTGATAGGAGCGCGCCCGCGTCGAGAATCGGTCCGCGGGATTGCGCGCCGCGAAGACGGGTCTCAACCCCGAAACTGGAGCCAGGGCCGAGAGCAGCGCCTCGTAGCCTTTTTGGTCCAGCCGTACGACCCGAGCCGGAGGCGGCGAGCTTGCGAAGCTCGCTAGAGCGGGCTCGGGGGTAGGGACGTCGGCGTCGGCTCCACTGATGCCCGCGTCGCTGGGCTCGGGGTTCGCCACGTCCGCATCGGGGACGGGCTCTGGGGCGGTTGCGAGCTCGCCGGCGAGCTCCGCGCTGGTGCAGCTCGCACCCCACAAAAGCAGAGGGCCAGCTCTCCAGAGAAGCGTGGATCTCGGTCGCATCACGAGAAGCAGTGGCGAAGCGCGGCTCTCGCGGCTCAGCCTTCACGTCCCCGCCGGCTCGGAGCGTGACGCCGATGCTGGAGCGGGGCTCGGCCCAGCTGAGGACGCCCCGCCGCTCGCGCCGACCGGGTTTTCAGCGGTCTGGGAGAGATGCGATGCGCCTCTCTGGACCTCGGCCCATTCATCGAGGACGGTAGAGCGATGGGCGCGGCCTCCCTCGGCGCTGCCTCCCCCGGCGCTGCTCCATCGGACGTGGTCGATCTCGACCCCGTGTTCGTGGGGCGGCAAGAAAGCCTTCACGGGCTGGAGGCCGCGTTCGCCTCCGGTCTCCGACTCGTCACCCTTTTGGGGGCGCCCGGGCTGGGAAAGTCTCGGCTGGCTCGTCGCTTTGCGGCCGGGCAGGTCGCACAGGGTCTCAGCACTTTTTGGATCGAGGTCGAGGCTCGGCTCGAGAGCGACGAGCTCCTGGCCCGGATGGCCACCGCGGTGGGGGCTCAGCCCGCGGAGCGGGGCGCGGCGGGGCTCGAGGTGGTCATCGAGAGTCTTCGGGTGCAGGGAAGCCTGCTCTTGGTCCTCGATGGTCTCGAGGCTTCGCTCGGCCCCGCGCGCGCGCTCCTGGAGGGGCTGCTCTCTCGATGTCCCGAGCTTCGCATCCTCTCCACCTCGCAGGCGCCTCTGGGGCTTCTCGGCGAGCAGCGCTTCGAGCTCTCCCCGCTCGATCGGGCGGAAGCCGACGCGCTGTTTCGGGCGCGAGCGCGGCAGGCGATGCACACGTTCGAGGTTCTCGAACGCGACGAGAGGGTTCTCGAGAGCCTCCTCGACCAGCTCGAACGGGTCCCCCTCGCGATCGAGCTGGCGGCGGGGCACGTCGGCACGCTCTCCCTCGTGGAGCTCGAGCGGCGACTCGCCCCGGACGCCACCCCTCTTCCTTCTCCACGGCGGGACGGACCTCCGCGACATCGCACCATGGGCGAGGCAGTCGCCTGGGCGTGGTCGCTCCTCGACCCGAGCCTCCAGCGAGCGCTCGCGGATCTCTCGGTGTTCCGAGGCCCTTTCACGGTCGAGGGAGCCGAGGCGGTCCTGAGCCCCGGTCGGAACCCGGGTCCCCTCGAGGCGGTGGAGCGGCTTCGGGAGCGCTCGCTCCTGCGGCGGGTCGGGGGCCGAGGACGGCTTCAGATCCTGGGGGAGGTGCGGCGTTTCGCCGAGCAGCGACGCGGGGTCGAAGACGTGCCCCTCCGCGCGCGGCACGCCCGCTGGTTTGCGGGCCGCCTCGACCGCACCATCGACGTCATGTACGGCATGCCGAGCTCGGTGGATCTCGAGGATCACGAGCTCGAGCAGGATGACTTGCGAGCTGCCTTGGCCTTCGGGGAGGAACACGACCCCGAGGC
>JBCBRU010000626.1:0-5321 GCA_039819565.1 Myxococcota bacterium
GAGCTCCTTGAGCTCGACCCCTCGAATTTCCTCCGGTGGCTCATCGATCTCGACAGCGCGGCGGTCGCCGACGCTGCCGCTACCTTCCATGCTCGCCTCGCCACCGGCTTCGCCGACGTGATCCGGTGCGCACGTGACGCCGCATCCGACGTGGAGCTCGCGGGACTATCCGGCGGCGTCGCCGTCAATGAGACTTTCGCGTTGCAGCTGCGGGAAGCCGTGGAAGACCAAGGTCTTGGCTGGCGCGAACACGAGAAGGTCCCTCCGAACGACGGAGGTCTGGCCCTAGGTCAAGCGGCAGTGCTCGCGCACACCCTTCGCTGATGCGCAGTTTACGAAGCATGATGGGTGCTTAAGATCACATAGATGACCACTCCGCCGAAGCTCGCGTATCTCACCCTCATCGCCTGTTTGTGCTTCGGCTGCGTCCTTCGCCCCTCCGAACGCGCCCCCCTCCAGGGCGGCGAGACCATCACCTACAAGACGTATCTCTCCGCGTCCCCCGCCACCGCCGTCATCACCTTCGCCTCCTCCGGAAGCGGGTTCGTCATTACCTCCAACGGCATCGCCTTCCCGCCCGAAGAGGTGTCCGGGGACCTTCGGCACGGCCGCTCGCGTCTGAAGGTCTTCAATCTCGCTATCCTTTGGCTCGCTCCGTCCGAGCGCCGGATTGGAACCAAGAACCATCTCGGAGAAGTCACCGAGCGCACCACGAGCGACGGCCGCGAGGTCTACGTGCTCAGCGAGCGAAACGGAGCCATGCTGCGATACTTCGACGCGCAAACGGGCTTTCTCGTGAAGGCCAAGCGTCCCGACAGCATCATCGGCACTACCGACCTGGTCAGCTCGACGATACCCGGACTCTAGCGGGAGACCCCGCCTGCCTCTCCCGGCCAAGGCACGGCGCGGTCGGCCCCACCGGGCGCCTCGCCCCAACCACTCCCCAGACGACCGAGGACTTCGGTGTGACCTACGAGGCCGCGATGACCCCGAAGCTCTTCCGTCCTAGCAAATGCGGGGGAGCTGCTCGCCGAGGGGGAGATCGAGTACGCGGTCCGTCCCGAGAAGCCCGGTGACGGTGACGGACCCGGGGTGGGTCGTCACGACTTCACCAATCCGAGCGGCTCCGGCCCCGTCCGGGTGGGCCCTGAGGAGCTCGAGGGCTTGGTCCGCGTCGTCCGCAGCCGTGACCACGAGCATGCGGCCTTCGTTGGCCACGAACATCGGGTCGAGGCCGAGGAGCTCGCAAGCGCCCTGGACGGGGTCGAGCACGGGTACGGAGCGCTCGTCGACCACCAGCCCCAAGCATCGGTGCTCCGCGAGCTCGTGGAGCGCCGCCCCGAGCCCGCCACGGGTGAGATCGCGTAAGCAGCGAAGGCCGACCCCCGACTCGACAAGCTGGCGTACGAGCCCCGCGAGAGGTGCGCAATCGCTCTGAACGTCCGCGTCGAACCCAAAGAGGGAGTCCCGCGCGGCCATGACCGCCACGCCGTGTCGGCCAATGTCGCCGGTCACCAAGACCTGATCCCCAGGCTGGAGCTGAGCTGGCCCGAGCTCGACGCCCGGGGGTACGTCCCCGACGCCAGCGGTGTTGACATAGAGTCCGTCTCCACGACTCCGCTCCACGACCTTCGTGTCTCCGGTGACGATGGCCACTCCGGCCTCGCGGGCGGTCTCTGCCATCGAGCGCACCACCCGCTCCAGGACCTCGCGCTCGAGCCCTTCCTCGAGAATGAAGCCACAGCTGAGATAACGGGGCACAGCGCCCGAGGTCGCGAGATCGTTGACGGTGCCGCACACCGCGAGCTTTCCGATGTCAGCTCCCGCGAAAAACAAGGGCTGAACGACGTAGGTATCCGTCGTGAAAGCCACCCTGCTCCCGGCCACCGGCAAGACGGCGGCATCTGTCTCGGCGGCGAGATGAGGACTGTCGAAGTGCCGACGGAACAGCCCCGAGATCAGCTCTCGCATGGCCCGGCCGCCTCCTCCATGGGCCATCTCGATACGGTCCCGCCCGCGGTCCGGGATCGGGCACTCCAGCTGCATGGGGCCGCGGCTCATGAAGAAACCTGCTGCGACCGGCGGTACCGGTAGTAAGCGGCACAGGCGCCCTCGGAAGAGACCATCGGTGCTCCCAGTGGGGTACTGGGGGTGCAGCCCTTCCCGAAGGCGGGGCAGGCGGGGGGCTTCTCCAACCCTTGGAGCACCAGCCCCGCGATACACTCGCTCGGAGGCTCCGGCGCTGGCGCCCCCAGCTCGAAACGCCGCTCCGCGTCATAGTCCGCGTACGCGTCGCGCAGCCCGTATCCGCTCTTCGGGATGACCCCGATGCCGCGCCAGTCGCGGTCGACGGGCTCGAAGACCTCTTCCGTGATGGCGCGAGCGTGAGGGTTGCCCTCGTCGCGAACGACGCGCGGGTAGGCGTTCGTGACTTGCGCTTCACCGCGCTCCAGCTGCTCCACGCAATGCAGGACCCCCTTCAGGATATCGACGGGCTCGAAGCCGGTGACGACGATCGGGACCCGATGGCGCTCGGCGATGGGAAGATACTCGGAGGTCCCCATGATAGTGCAGACGTGACCCGCGGCCAGGAAGCCCTGAATTCGTCGTGATGGCTCGGACAGGATGGCCTCCATGGCCGGAGGCACCAGAACGTGGCTCGCGAGCAGGGAGAAGTTTCGCAATCCACGTTGCCTAGCCTGGTGTGCAGCCATAGCTGCGGTCGGGGCGGTGGTCTCAAAGCCCACAGAGAAGAAGACAACCTGTCGGTCTGGATGCTCGGCGGCCAGAGTTAGCGCGTCGAGGGGGCTGTAGACGATGCGCACGTCCCCGCCTTCGGCACGCGCCGAGAAGAGGCTACCTTGCGTCCCCGGTACCCTGAGCATGTCCCCAAAAGAGGTCATGATGACGTCGGGCCGACGGGCCAGGGCCACGGCCTGGTCGATGATCCCGATCGGGGTTACGCACACCGGACAACCCGGTCCATGCACGAGCTCGACTTCGGGAGGCAGCAGCTGCTCGAGGCCGAAGCGCATGATGCTATGGGTTTGGCCTCCGCAGACTTCCATGAGGGTATGCGGTCGGGACGCAGCGCGAGCGATGGCGTCCGAGAGGCGCTGAGCGTGACCGGCGTCCCGGTACTCGGCTTGGTGCTGCATCAGCGCACCTCCTCGGGCTCTTCGGGGCGAGTGGGCTCGCCGAGGGCCTCGAGGGCAGCCAGGGTTTCGGCCGCGGCCGCCTCGTCGATACGGGAGATAGCAAAGCCGGCGTGCACGAGCACGAAGTCGCCCACCTCCGCCTCCGGGACATAGAGGAGGCAGATATCCTTTTCTACACCTGAGAAGGACACCCGACCCATACCGTCAGGAGCCGGAGGGGCGAGAATTCGACCGGGGACGCCAAGACACATATCCATGGATCTAGAAGCTCCCGAGCGGTGGTCCTATCGGGGTTTC
The DNA here is from genome assembly GCA_039819565.1 of Myxococcota bacterium. Lineage (GTDB taxonomy): Bacteria > Myxococcota > Kuafuiibacteriia > Kuafuiibacteriales > Kuafuiibacteriaceae > JAHQVK01. The sequence goes on from JBCBRU010000626.1 coordinate 3,456, forward strand.
CTCTCGAGCCCCTCGCGTTGCTGCCCCGGGCCGCCCGTGGCACCGTGCGTCCGTGTCCACCAGGACGGCGCCCTTCCTGTGTCTCCTCGCTTTCGCGGCTCCATGGAGCTGCGCGAACGACGACATCTCCTCGGCTTCCGATGCGCAGATTCCGGGCGCAGATCTTTCGGAGGATATCGGCGCGCGAGACCTCGGTTCGGCTGGGCCCGACGTTGTCAACCCGCTGGACGCGACCACGCTCCCTCAGGTGACCTTCCGAGTGACGGTCCCGGCCGACACTCCAGAGTTCCCGGCCGTGTACGTAGCGGGGGACTTTCAAGGATGGCAGCCGCTCTCCGAACCGCACCGACTCACCCGTAAGAGCCCCGAGCTCTGGGAAGGCACCCTGTCGATCCCGCTGGGTCTCATCGCCTACAAATACGTGCGCGGGACCTGGCTCCGGGTCGAGAAGGGCCCGCGGGGCGAGGAGCTCGGGGATCGCTCGGTCGAGGTCAACGGCGATCTGCAGGTCGAGGACACGGTAGCGAGCTGGGCCGATCGCCCCCCGCGGCCGAGCACCATCGTCGGAGACGTGCGCTCTTTGGAGGCCCTGGGGCGAACGGTGCTGGTGTATCTACCCCCGGGCTACGAGACGTCGGGGCGGACATATCCCGTCCTCTATATGTTCGATGGTCAGAACGTCTTTGACGCGGCCACGAGCTTCGCCGGGGAGTGGGGCGCCGATGAGGCCGCGGAGCAGCTCATCGCCGCGGGGGAGATCGAAGCTCTCATCATCGTGGCCATCGCCAACGGGGGCGCCCAGCGCCTGGAGGAGTACACCCCTTGGCGAGACGCGGACTTCTCTACGCCCGGCGGCGGCGGTCAAGCGCACCTGCAGCGTATCGTCCAGGAGTTGAAGCCCACGGTGGACGCGCGCTTTCGAACGGACACGGCGCCCCAGCGAACCGCCATCGCAGGATCATCCCTGGGCGGCCTCATGGCCGCCTATGCCCTTCACGCCCATCCGGACGTGTTCGGACGGGCCGCCGCTCTGAGTCCCTCGATCTGGTGGGACGACCGCCGCCTCCTCCGCTTCGTGGAGACTACGGGCCGTCCCGACGGGGCTTGGGCCTACGCGGACATGGGGACCGGTGAGTCCGGGGGGGTGCCCGCCCTGCGGGCCCTGCGCGACGCTTGGATCGGCGTGGGCTTCACCGCCGGCACCGACCTGTTCGTGGAGGAGATCTCGGGTGGGGTCCACAACGAGGCCTCCTGGCGCGCGCGCTTCCCCGACATCCTCCGCCGTTTGTTCCCGGCCCCCGAGTGACGGTCCCTATCGTCACCTTCTCGTGACGGGCCGCTCCCCCTTGAGCTGCGCGGAGGAGCCAAAGAGGCGCCGTCGGTTCTGGTCCGGGCCTTGCTGAAGAGGCCAGGGTATGACTGCTCTCGCTGCTCTCACGGACGACCTCGTCGAGCGTATGGACGTGCCGGGCCCCCGCTACACGAGCTACCCCACCGTTCCCGAATGGCGTTCGGACTACCGAAACGAGGAGTTTTGGGCCTCCGTCGAAGCCGCGAGCCGTTCAGACGAGCCCCTCGGGCTCTACATGCATTTGCCCTTTTGCGCCGAGCGATGCTCGTTCTGCGGCTGCAACGTCGTGGTCACCCGCAGCCGCGAGCGGGTGGACCGATACCTCGATCGCCTGCAGCGAGAGGTTGAGCTCGTCGCCCCCCGCCTCGCCGGCACGCGGCAGGTGACCCAGCTCCACTGGGGTGGAGGCACGCCAACCTTCTTGAACCTCGACCAGCTTCGGCGCTCCTTCGGCATGGTCACCGACCATTTCCGCCTCGACGAGAACGCCGAGCTCGCGCTCGAAGTCGACCCCA
>JBCBRU010000627.1:0-5313 GCA_039819565.1 Myxococcota bacterium
GTCCCCGGTTCTTACCGAGCCTTTACACATTTCTTCGGTTTCGGAGCGATCTCGGCCGAGGGGAGGTTGCGGTCAGTGAACAGGTGAGCAGCATCGTGGGGACGTCATCGTCGTTCGGCCGAGGCCGCGGCGCCCGCGATTGGCCGTTCTCTCGGGAGGAGCACCGCCTGACCCCCGATCGGCAGGACTTGCAATCTCTCCGGCGGCCAGGACGCGTCCTCGGCGGCTCGGAGCACCCGTTCTTTCGGGTCGCCGGGCTCGTCGAGACCGTGGGGAAAGGTATCGAAGTGCATTGGGATCAGGACGCGGGCGCCCAGGTCCTCCGCAGCGCGCACTGCTTCGATTCCATCCATATGGTTGGGGCGCGAATGAGCGTACGGTTCTACGGGGCCGATACCGAGGATCGCGAGCTCTATACGGGGGAATCGAGCGCGTGTGGCCTCGAAGTTGTCGCGGTCGTACGCGCTATCACCGCCGAAGTATACGACGATGCCGTGGTACTCGATGACCCACGCCGCGTGGCTCTTCTTCATCCAGGCGGCATCCGCACCGTAGCGCCAGCCGCTGTGCCGCACGGGGACGGGAGTGATGCGGACCCCGTCCTGTTGATAGGTGTTGAAGAGAGCGATCTGCTCACGAGTAAACCCGAACTCAGGCACGTACACCAGCCCGCCTTCAGGGATGAATAACGTCTCGATCTTGTCCTCGAGCATCTCCAGGGAACCATAGGAGAGGTGATCGAAGTGCATATGGGAGATAAGACATATATCGATGGGAGGGAGGTCCTCGACGGCGAGACCGGGCTCGACGAGGCGACGAGAGAACTGGCCCACGGTGTCCGTGAATACCGGATCCGTGAGGATGAACTTGTCGTCGATCTGTATGAGCAGGGTGGCATGACCTATCCAAAGAACGGCAAGGCGCGCCTCGGGACGAACGGGATCTCTGATTCGCGACTCGAGCTTGAGCGGGCTCTGGAAAAAGCCAACGAAGTTTCGGGAGAAGATTCGGGCCGGCACGCATCCCCCGGGGAGGACCAGGAGCGACAGGAAGAGCGCCCGGATAACCACTAGAAGTACCTCAGCCGGACGGAGATGGCGCTTCGAGTGGGGCCCACCGGGAGATAGCTGGCCTGGAGCCCAAGGATGCCGAAGAGCACATATATTCCGGACTCGAAGGCGACTTGGTTGTGCTCACCCCACCGCTGGTAGCTCGCTCCCGCCGAGAAGGAGAGATACTCCCCTCTCCCGACGAGCGGCCAATAGGCGCGGACACCCGCTCGGAAGAGGGAATGGGTGTCTCCCGTGAGGCGGAGTCCGGCGACACCGTAGAGCTCGACCGATCCGCCGTAGCGCGCGTAGGGTTCGACGACGAGGGTACGCAGACGATTCAGCCGACGGTCGATACCCCAGGCGTAGCTGAGCGGAGTGAGCTGCCAGTGCAGGGCGAAGCCGCCCTCGTCGCCAAGTTGCCACTCGGACGAGGGCGCGAGCTGGGTCGCAAGCCAAGCCCAGGTGGGATGAGGGAGGGGTTGGTCATCGAAAGAGGGGGGTGATGCCGCGGCCAGCGCGGCGAGGAGGGAGAGGCTAGGCATCGAACCCCCCTCTCCCGGCCCGCTCTAGACACTGTCTAGCCCTTCCGGGCCGGGCCTGTCAAGGCGAGCCCGTCGGTCGACGGCGGGTACCTACCCACGCGCCCACCAGGACCAGGCCTAGCCACGCGAGCGGAGGTCCGGCCGAAGCTCGAGGGTGGCAGGTACAGCCGTCGCCGCTGGCCGCGAGGCCGTCAACCTCCTCTGCAGCATCTGAAGGACGACCTGCATCTGCGGGCCCTGAGATATCCGGTCCCGCGTCCGCCGGGCCGTCCTCCACGACCGCATCGCGAACCCCGGTGTCCGCGGCGTCCGCGGGCTCGACGCCGGCATCCGAGGCCATCGCCGTGTGAGGAGGTCCGCAGGTTGCCGAGGGGCCGGAGGCTGGCGCGCCCTCGCATAGGTTCGACCACGACTCCCCGCCGGTATGGTCGCCGGCGAAAAACCCCGTGCACTCTGCGCTCGGATTCCAGCCCCCGTCCACGTCGTGGCAGGGCGTGACATCGATGCCGAAGGTCCTCTCGAACCAAGGTACGTGGTTCTCGAGTCGTGGATAGGCACCGTCGCCGTTGCAGGGGATCCCGGTGGTCCCGCCCGACACCGAGCCGAAGACCCGCCAGGAACCGTCCGCCATCGGCAGGAACACGGGCCCCCCGGAGTCCCCCGGGCACGCGGAGCTCGAAGGGGTCCCGATAAGGGTGACGTCGCTCTGTACCGAACGAATGGGCGCGTAGCTCCAGCGCTGGACGCCGAATGAACCCCGGTTGTCGAACGCGGTTTGTCCGAACCCGGTGATCACGACCTCGGTCCCCACGACGAGTTGGTCGAGCTCGCATCCGTAGAGAATCGGCGTCACGGGGAGGTCCACCGGGCGGTCGAGAATGCAGAATTGAACGTCTGCGGCGGTCCCGCGCCCCGGCACCGGGTGACACTCGACGCTCCGCGTGAACCCAGTGCCGGCACGCTCGCCGAACTCGACGCGGGTGGGAGAACCACAGTGTGCCGCCGTGACCACCACCCGCGAGTGCACCAGCGTGCCCGAGCAGCCGCCCCCCACCAACACCGTGGTGGGAAAGCCGCAGGTCCCGACGGCCGTACCTCCGACGATCGGGCTCGCGCGGGAGCCGACGTCGAGCGGGGTACATGCGGACCCGCAGCCCAGGAGAAGCAACGCCACGCGTCTCATCGGCGGCAGGGTACCAGACGCGCGGGCTCGGCCCGCGAGGAGAGGCGACCGCGAGCGCCTTCAGCGGCGCTGCTCGCGATAAGCGCCGGGGGTGACGCCCGTATGGCGCTTAAAGGCTCGATTAAAGGAGCTGGGTTCGGAGTAGCCGAGCTCATGGGCGATCGCGGCGAGGGAGGTGTCCGTGGACGTCAGCAGCCGCACCGCGCGGTCGTGCCGAACCGAATGCCCAATCTCGGCAAAGGTGTTGCCCTCCGCCCGCAACCGACGGCCGAGGGTGTCGACGCCGAGGGCCAGGTGCTGGGCCACCTGTCCTAGGCTCGGCATGTCTGCCGGTTCACGCTCCTGGAGAAGGCGACGGACCTGGGTCGTGAGGCTCGCGTCGAGCACGAAGCCGGCAATGAGGTTGGGCCCCAGCTCGGGCAGCTGCGCTTTCAGGGTCTCGGCGCTCTGAATGATCGGGCGGTCCAGGAAGCGCCGCGGAAAGGTGATGCAATTCTGGGGCTGGTGGAAAGCGTGCGTGCACGGGAAGAGCTCCCGGATCTGGTCCACGTATCCGGGACGGGTGCCGCGCCACTCGAAGGACTCGAGCATCAGGTGCTTGCCAAGCATCCAGTTCGTCCACCGAATCAGACACGTGAAGAGCATCGCGATGAAGAACCGATGATCCTTCGCGATGGAGCGCACCCTGAAGAAGACGCGGGCCTGGTCGCCCCCCTCGACGAGCCGAAACCGCAGGTCCTCATGCGCGATGTAAAAGAACTCTCCCGCCAGAAAGTAGGCCTCCCGCAGCGTATCGGCGGCGATCGCGGAGCGGCACATGTGGGCCGAGAACCCAGGACGGAGAGGGCGCCGCAGGAAGCCGAGCCCCTCGTCCTTTAGGGCCCGTCTGAGCGCGGCGGCGAGCCGCCCCACGGCCTCGGACGGGATCGGCGTGTTCCCGGGGGCGGTCCGCACCAGCTCGGGGTCCAGGCCGGCCTCGCGTAGCAAGCCCTCGACGGCGAGCCCCTGGGCCTCGGCCCCCGACAGGGTCGCCCGGGCGACCTCGAGGACCTGCTGGCGCCCCCTTGAGGGGGTTCCCGAGCCCGCGCCGATCGCGGTCAACGCTTTGCCGGATGCAGCCAATGCCTCGACGGTACCAACTTGATAGCTCCGCCAACAATGACTCAGGCTGCTCGACCAGGCGCAGTAGTCTGAGCCGCTCTCGCAGGAGATGAAGGAGACCCTCGATGTTTACGAAGAGCATGAAGTTCGACCACGGCGAAGAGATCAACGCGATGCGGGACACCGTCCATCGCTGGGCTCAGGAGCGCGTCAAGCCCATTGCGGCCGAGATCGACGCCCGGAATGCCCTCCCCCCGGAGCTCTGGCGCGAGATGGGCGAGCTCGGGCTCCATGGCATCACCGTTCCGGAGGCGCACGGCGGCGTCGGCATGGGATACCTCGCCCACGTGGTCGTCGGCGAGGAGATCTCCCGTGCCTCCGGTGCGCTCGGGCTCAGCTACAGCGCCCACTCGAACCTCTGCGTGAACCAAATGGTGCTGAACGGCAGCGACGCGCAGAAGGCCAAGTATCTCCCGGGATTGGTGAGCGGTGAGGAGGTCGGGGCCCTCGCCATGTCCGAGACCGGGGCGGGCTCCGATGTGGTGAGCATGCGCCTGCGCGCCGAGAAGAAGGCTGATCACTACCTCCTCAACGGGCACAAGTATTGGATCACGAACGGGACCGAAGCCCAGACGACGATCGCCTATGCGAAGACGGATCCCGAGGCGGGGCCGCGGGGGATCACGGCCTTCATCATCGAGAAAGGCACCCCTGGCTTCACGCAGGGCAAGGGATTCGACAAGCTTGGCCTCCGCGGTTCGAACACCGCCGAGCTCACCTTTGACGATGTCAAGGTACCTTTCGAAAACGTCCTCGGCGACGAGGGCCGAGGGGTGAACGTGCTCATGTCTGGCCTCGACTACGAGCGCATCATCGTCGCCTCGCTCCCCCTCGGGCTCATGGCCGCCTGCATGGACGAAGTCCTCCCCTACGTGGCCGACCGCAAGCAGTTTGGGCGTCCCATCGGTGACTTCCAGCTGATGCAGGGCCGCCTCGCCGACATGTACACGAAGATGAACGCATCCCGCGCCTACGTGTACGAGGCGGCCAAGGCGGCGGACCGCGGCGAGATCACGCGCCAGGATGCCGCCGGCTGCTTCCTCTTTGCGGCCGAAGCCTCCACCTGGGTGGCCAACGAGGCCGTGGTGGCCTTCGGTGGCTCGGGCTTCATGAACGAGACCCCGGTCTCCCGACTCTTCCGCGACGTCAAGCTCGGGGAGATCGGAGGCGGGACCACCGACATCCGCCGGATGCTCATCGGTCGCGAGCTGCTCAGCAGCCTGAGCTGAAGCCGACTAGATGCGCCCGGCGTGAATTGTGAGCCGCCCCTCCGGGTGATGGATCTCGCCGCGTGGTCGTTCGGCGAAGAGGAAGCCTACCGAGGTAGGCGACGATGAGAGTCGCGAAGCGACGGCCGAGCGAGCACGCGGCGAGA
>JBCBRU010000628.1:0-5300 GCA_039819565.1 Myxococcota bacterium
ACGGCGTGGAGGCCGTGCCTAGCCGAGCGCTCCTCGGTGGTTCGGACATGTCGGGTATCGATTGGCCGGGCGCCTACGGAGCCGTGGTGGTCACCAAGAAGGGCAAGGAGCTCGCGGCGCGTCAGCCCGACCCGATCTTCAACGTGATCACCCATATGGTCCGAGCCGTCCATTCCCTGATCGACGGGGAGCCCGAGACCATCGGCTATTCTGAGACGGAGCACGGCTTCCTGTTTGAGCCGAGCGGCGAAGACGTGATGGTCTCCTTTTTCGCCGGCGACCCCTACGAACCCGACGAGTACCTCATCACCGAAGAGCAGATTGCTCTGGAGGCGTGGGCGGAACAGGTGATGGGGATGGGGAAACGTCTCCGGGATATCGTAAAGAAGGTCGATCCGGATCTCTTCGAGCGCGATGAGTACTCCCAGAGCCTGATGGAGTTCCTCGAGCTGAGCGGGGAGTCCTTTACCTCGTTCAAGCGAGAGAAAGAGCGCGGATTGCGCTGAACGTCCCTATCCGGGGCTCCGGATATCACTAGCCCTTGAGGATGACCTTGGCCGCGCGCCCTTGGCCATTGGCCAGAGAGGGGTTCTGGCGAGGGTCGAGCCCGAGATGAGGTTCGATGGCCCCAGGCGAAGCCTCAGGAGTCGGGGGCTCCTCCTCATCAGATCCGCCTCGCATTCGGTCTCTGAGCACCGCGGCGAAGGTGCGTTCTGGTTTTCCACGGGTCATGCGTTCGTGTTTTTCGCGCCGAACCTGGAGCTCATCGAGGTGTTCGGGGTCCGTCGTGTCACCGGCCCCCACGCGATAGGGGCGCGTCTCGATGCGGCGCATGCTGCGAGTATCGGCGCCGGTCGGGTGTCTAGGCAAGCCGTGCTAGACCCAGAGCGTGTCCCTGGACCCCCTCGCTAAGGACGTCGCCGTCCTCTCTCGAGCCGGCTACCCCGTGATTCTCCTCGTCACTCAGGAAGAGGAGCGGGCGTTGGACCTCGTGGAGCAGGCAGCTCGGGCGGCGCGAAAGAACCTCCATCGATGGTCGATCTCGCTTGGCTGGCACGCCGATCGTGCGGCGGAGGCCGAGGCTACGGCTGGCGATCCGAAAGCCGCCCTGACGGGCTTGGCCCCTCACGCGGAGCCAGGGTTGTTCGTGCTCCTCGATTTTCATCCCTTCCTCGAGGACCCCACGGTGGTGCGACATCTCCGGGACCGCCTGCTCGAGCTGACGCGCCGACGGCAGTCGGTGGTCATGATCGGCCCTCACCCACGACTGCCTCCTGAACTCGAGAAGGATGCAGCGGTGGTCGATCTTCCTCTTCCGCGTGCGGAAGCCTTGCTCGCCGAGCTCGCCCGCGTGGCTCGCGCCGAGAAGGTCGAACTTGCCGCTGAAGTGGCGGATAGGGCCGTTCGGTCCGCGCTCGGACTCAGTCTCAACGAGGCTCACCGAGTGTTTCGAAAGGTGATGGTGCTTCGCCGGGGGCTCCGTGAGGAGGATCTGGGTCTCATCGTCGAAGAAAAGAAGCATGTCCTTCGGACGTCCGACGTCCTCGAGTTTCACGAGCTCGGTGAGCGACTCTCCGACGTGGGAGGGCTCGGCGAGCTGAAGCGGTGGCTCGAAAACCGCAGTAGAGCTTTCGGTGAGGAGGCGCGTGCCTTCGGCCTTCCCGCGCCGAAAGGCCTCTTGCTTCTCGGGGTGCAGGGCTGCGGCAAGTCCTTGTCGGCGAAGGCGGTGGCTGAGCTCTGGAAGTTCCCGTTGCTTCGCCTGGATCTCGGAGCTGTGTTCGCGGGGGCGGGAGGAGCCCCCGAGGTGCCATCCGGCAGGCCATTAAGGTCTCAGAGAGCCTGGCCCCCGTCGTCCTTTGGGTCGATGAGATCGAGAAGGGCTTCGCGCAGGTGGAGGCGGGAGAGTCCTCGGTGCGGGTCTTTGGGAGCTTCTTGACCTGGCTCGCAGAGAAGAAGGCGGAGGTGTTCGTGGTGGCCACCGCCAACGACGTCTCGGCGCTGCCTCCGGAGCTGCTGCGTCGGGGAAGGTTCGACGAGGTCTTCTTCGTCGATTTGCCCAACGTACATGAGCGGCTCGAGATTCTGCGGATTCATCTCGGCAAGCGGGGCCGCTCTCCGGAGACGTTTCCCGAGCTCGATGGGGTGGCCCGTCGCGCCGAGCATTTTTCCGGAGCTGAGCTCGAGCAGGTGGTCATCGCCGGACTCTATCGGGCCTTCAGCGCAGAGCGGGAGCTGGTGGACGAGGACCTCGATATCGCCCTCAAACAGACGGTGCCGCTGTACCGGACCTATGAAGAGAAGATCAAAGGCCTCCGAGACTGGGCCAAGACCCGCGCCCGGCCCGCGACGCTCGACTCGAGCGTGCTGGATCTGTTCGGATGAGCACGGCCTTGATTTCCCTCGACGTCCTCGATGACCTTCCCGCCGCGCGAGAAGCCCTCCGCTCTCGGTTTCGAGAGCGCGCTTTCCAAAAGCGCCTCGTCACCTTGTCCTCTGGGCGACGCAGCAACTTCTATTTCGACTCGAAACAGGTGTCGCTCTTGGGTGAAGGTCACCTCTTGATCGGGCGCCTGCTCTATGACGCCATCGAGAGATACGAGGCGCGCACCGGTCGCTCGGTGGCGGCCGCGGGCGGGCTCACCCTCGGGGCGGATCCGCTCGCATCGGCCGTCTGCATGACCGCGGCGCTCAGAGGGCGGGCTCTCCCCGCCGTCATCGTTCGTAAAGAGCCCAAGGGTCACGGAACCGGAGCCTGGCTGGAGGGCGCCGGCCCCCTCGATGGTGGAGCGGAGGTGGTGGTGCTGGAAGATGTCGTCACGACCGGTGGCTCGGCTCTCAAGGCCGTGGAGCGTCTGCGCTCGGCGGACTTCAAGGTGTCCTTGGTTCTGGGCTTGGTGGATCGGCTCGAAGGAGGGCGAGAGGCCGTGGAGGCGCGCGAGCTCGAACTCGAGACCCTCTTTAATCGCAGAGACTTCGTCTCGGACGAGGAGCTCGAGTCGTGAAGAGGCCTCGAGCGCACCGCCTGGCCGCAGTGGGGTGCGCGCTGACGGCAGGGATGGGCTGCGCCTCGACGCCAGACCCGCTATCCCTCGCCCCCACGGAGACCTTGGAGGCCCAAGACTACCCGGAGGTTCTCAGCCGCTGGACCCGGAGCGCCGAGATCTTCGACGGCCTTTTCAGCGTCATGTATCTGAACGCTTCGTTTCATGCTCCGGAGCTCCGTAAAGCCTTCTTGCTTCGATTCCCCGAGAGCTACGGGCGGGGCAGCGACGAGGCGGAGCGTCTGACCTTGGCTAACCCGGACGCGGAGACCCACTGGGAGTTCTTTTTGTCGGCCTCGACGCCTCATCAGGCCCACAACGACCTCGCTCGTCCGGACTCGATCTGGCGGGTGAGCTTGCGCGCCGACGGGGGCCCAGAGGTCGAGGCTCGGGTGCGCCGCGTCGACCTCAACGCCAACCTCCGGGTCTTCTATCCATACGTCACCCCTTTCGCCTCCGGTTACGGCTTGGAGTTTCCACTGACGACCTTGGAAGGCACTCCACTGATTCGTCCCGAGACGCGGAAGGTCGTGTTGCGGGTTGCTTCGGCCTTAGGATCGGCCGAGATGGAGTGGGCGCTGAGTCCGTCCGCCGCAAGCGGAACCTAGATCAGCTCGGCTCGAGCCCTTCGTAGACGCGGGCCGGGGGCCGCTGGAGCCTCGGGGATCAGATCAGGTCCCGTCGTTCAAGGACGGTGTCGGATGGAGGGCCGGAAGAGAGCTCGGGGTAGTCGAGGGTATAGTGAAGACCGCGGCTCTCCCGCCTGCGGAGGGCGCAGGTGACGATCAGCTCGGCCACCGTGCAGATGTTCCGGAGCTCGAGAAGATCGCGGGTGACCACGGCTCGCCAGTAGAACTCCCGAATCTCCTCTCTCAAAGTTTCAATGCGGCGCAGAGCGCGAACCAGCCGACGGTGGCTCCGCACGATGCCCACGTAGTTCCACATGAAGCGGCGGATTTCGTCCCAGCACTGCGTGATGACCACAAGCTCGTCCGACGGCACGGCGTTGCCCGGATTCCAGGCGGGCACCTCGCGACCCATCGGATCCATGGCCTCGCTCATCACCGCCTCGGCAGCAAGAGCGGCGCGGTATCCGTAGACGGCCCCCTCGAGGAGACTGTTGGAGGCAAGACGGTTGGCTCCGTGCATGCCGGTGCAGGACACCTCGCCAGCCACATAGAGGCCTGCAATATCGGTCTCTCCGTCGGGGCCGCAGCGAACTCCGCCACACACGTAGTGAGCGGCCGGAACCACCGGAATGGGGTCCTTCGTGAGGTCGATGCCGTACGAAAGGCAGGTTGCGTGAATATTGGGGAAGCGGGTGCGGAGAAAGTCCGCATCGAGGTGCGTCATGTCGAGGAAGACGCAGTCGTTACCCGTGCGTTTGAGCTCGGTGTCGATGGCGCGGGCGACGATGTCGCGAGGGGCGAGCTCGCGCATCTCGTGATGGTGCTCCATGAACCGGGTGCCGTCCGCGCGGCGGAGGATCCCGCCCTCACCCCTCAACGCCTCCGAGATGAGGAAGCTCTTGGCGTTGGGGTGGTAAAGACAGGTGGGGTGAAACTGGATGAACTCCATATTGGCCACGGAAGCACCGGCTCTCCAGGCCATGGCCACCCCATCGCCGGTCGCGACGTCCGGGTTTGAGGTGTACAGGTAGACCTTCGAGGCTCCCCCCGTAGCGAGGAGCACCGTCTTGGCGACGAAGGTTCGTACCTCCCCTGCCTCTTCATCGAGGACGTACGCGCCGAGCACCTTGTTGCGGGCTGGAGGGGGGCGGTAGCGGGCTCCCTCCTCGAGGCCCTCGATACGCCGAGTGGTGATCAGGTCGACGGCGCAGTGATGCTCGAGAATCACCACGTTTTCTCGGTTCTCGAGAGAAGCGAGCAAACCCCGCATGACCTCGGCCCCGGTGATGTCCCCGGCGTGGAGGACGCGGCGGTGGCTATGCCCCCCTTCTCGTCCGAGGTCGTACTCGACGTCGTCGACCCCCTCGTCCGCGAGACTTCCCTTCCGGTCGAACTTCACGCCGTACTCGGCCAAGCGGCGGACCACCTCAGGGCCCTCTCGGACCACGGCTTCAACCACCTCTCGACGACAAAGCCCGGCCCCCGCCCGAAGGGTATCCTTCACGTGTTCGTCGAAGGAGTCGGTTGGACTCAGTACGGCTGCGATGCCTCCTTGGGCGTAGGCGGTATTGGCTTCCTGGGCGTCGCGCTTGGTAACCACGCACACGCGTCGGCCCCGATCTGCCGCTTC
>JBCBRU010000629.1:0-5290 GCA_039819565.1 Myxococcota bacterium
AGGAGTTTGAGCATCACCGCGGTCTCGCCGAGCGCAGACCCGAACACGGTGGGCGTCGACGCGCGATCGAGGTTGGTGGTGGCCTCGGAGAACGCGAGAGCCATCGACTTGGAAAAGAGGCTGGCTCGCCTCGAGCACTGACGGTCCAGAACTGGGGCCTTCACTCTTTCGGGAAGCGGCTCGGGGGCGCGCTCCGTCCAGGCAGCCAAGCCTGGAAAGGCCGGAGTCCAAACCCCGAGCCCGAGCACATCGAGGATCAAGTCCTTCACGGCGCCCTCAGGCAGAGGCTGATGTTGTTGCCTCCAAACGCGAACGAGTTGCTCAGCACGCGCACGAGACGCACGTCCCGGGTGCGGGTGACGACGTGGATGCCGTGGTCCTCGTTCACCGGGGCGGCCCCAAGCGAGGGCGCAATGAAGCCTTCGTCGATCATCCAGGTGGCAAACGCGAGCTCGGTGGCTCCGGCACCTCCAAGGGTGTGTCCGGTGTAGCGCTTGGTCGAGATGACCGGGACGTCCGGCCCGAGCATCTCTCGAATGGCTCGGGACTCCATGGAGTCGTTGTGGACGGTCCCGGTTCCGTGAGCGTTCACATGATCGACCGCCTGAGCGTCGACGCCGTCGGGGAGTGCACGCTCCATAGCGAGACGGGCGCCTACACCCTCAGGATGGGGAGCGCTCACGTGGTAGGCGTCGCTGCTCTCTCCGACCCCCTCAATGAGGCAGACCGGGTCGCCGCGGCGCTCGACCAAGGCCAGAGCCCCACCCTCGCCGATGTTGATGCCGGTCGCTTCACGGGAGAAGGGGCGGCAGGTGCCCTCCGCCAAAGCACCAAGAGATCCGAAGCCGCGAAGCGTCATGGCGCACAGCGTGTCGACCCCCCCCACCAAGGCCGCGTCGATCAGGCCTGCATCGATAAGTCGCGCCGCCGCTCCGACCGTCTTCGCGCTGGACGTGCACGCGGTGGAGACCACCCATCCCGGGCCTGAGGCACCGGTCAGGCTGCGCACGACAGCCAGGGTTGCGCCGAAAGTATGCTGCTTCTCGTAGTCGTAACCGGCGGGGAGCGCCCCGTGGGCGATGAACTCCGCATAGGCGGACTCGGTGGTGGCGGCACCGGCGGTGCTCGTACCGAGAAAGACGCCGATGCGCTCCGGACGCCAGCGCTCCCGTGCGCGCCGAAGGGGATCCTCCAATTGCTCGACGAGGTGCAACAGCATCCGCGCGAGCCTCGTGTCCCAGGGTCCCAGGGGTCCGGTCAGCTCACCTAAGGGCGTGCGCACGACCCCCACGGCGGTCTCGAAGGGGAGCGGCGCGGATGCTGGTGCGAGCCCCGACCGCCCCTCACGAAGAGCAGCTACGATCTCGGAGCGACCGGAGCCCAAAGCGTTTAGAGCGGAGATGCCAGTGAGGGCGAGCATGCTTAGGCGGTGGCCGTGAGGGCGGCCGGCATGTGTCGGCGGCTCTTCGCAAGCATGTTTTGGAACGGATTATCGTCCCGCCAAACGTCCCCGGCGAGAATGCTCACGATCCCCCTTCGAAAGTCCGCGCCTTCCTCAGCCCCGAAGAACAGGTTGTCCACGATTCTCGTGTGGTAGAAACGCCCGATAAGAGAGGCGAAGGCGGTATAGGCCGCCTGCATTTCGGCTCCCACCGGGGCCAGAAGATTCGGGTCGGACTCCCGGCCGGCCTCCAGGGCGGGTCCGAGGACGTCGGCGGTCCGGGCGGCACCGGCCAAAGCCAACGAGACTCCCGAGGAAAAGACCGGGTCGAGGAAACAAGCTGCGTCACCCACGCAGCCATAGCGACGGCCGTAGGAAGCCTGGTTGCGGTAAGAGTAGTTGCCGATCAGTCGCGGCTCGGTCCGGGCGCAGCCCTGAGTCCATCCCGATAGGAGAGGAGAGCCCGCCACGAAGCTCTCCACGAGGCTGGGCTTGGCACCCTTGTCTCGGGTCACCAAGCCCACGCTGAGGCGGTCCCCAGGGAGGGGAATGGCCCAGCCCCAGCCCTGATGATGAAGCATGATGCGAATGTCGCCGTGGTCACCGACCGCTTCTTCACCGACGCCTTCGAAGTGCTGGTAAGCGGCTGCGACCCCAAACTCCGAGAACGGTTCGACGGCCTTGGCATGACGCGCCATCAGGCGTCCCTGACCGGTCGCGTCGATCAAGTGGCGGCCCATAAAGACCTCATCCGTGGTCTGCACCTCGACGTGGTCGGGCTGGATCTCGACGCCTCGGACATGGACGCCATGCCGAACCTCGGCCCCCACGGCGCGGGCTCGGTCGCGAAGGAGCATGTCGAACTCGGCCCGGTTGACCTGCCAGGCGTGGCGAGGTGGTCCGGGAAAAGCCTCTTCGAAGCTCACGTCCAGTTGGCGGTCGGTGGCCTCACAGATGAACTGGGCCCCTCGCTTGAAGCGAAAAACCGTCTCCGGCAGCTCCAGACCCAGGCGAGACAGGACGCCCGTGCCCAGGGGAAGGAGCGACTCGCCAATGTGATCTCGGGGAAACTGCTCACGCTCCAGGACCAGGACATCGTGCCCCGCCTCGGCGAGAAGGATAGCCGTGGCGCAGCCAGCCGGTCCGGCCCCAACCACGACCACGTCTCGTGCCGAAGTCATCGAAACCCTCCATCGACACCGATGACCTGGCCGGTGACGTAACTGGCTTCATCGCTCACGAGGAAGCTCACCACCGCGGCGACCTCCTCGACGTTGCCCATGCGCCGCATGGGCACGATCTGCTCAACGATATTCATCGGGACCTCCGAGGTCATATCGGTATCAATCAAGCCAGGGCTGACGACATTGGCGGTTACCTTCCTTTTTGCCAGCTCGAGGGCCAGAGACCGGGTGGCCCCTACCAGGCTGGCTTTGGCGGCAGCGTAGTTCACCTGACCGCGATTGCCTCGATGGGCGGAGACGGAAGACATGTTCACGATACGGCCCCAGCGCTGACTGATCATTTGCATGATCAACGGCTGCGTCACGTTGAAGAAACCATCGACGGTGGTCCGAGTGACTCGTTCCCAGGCGGTCCAATCCATGGCTGGGAAGGGCATGTCCTGAGTCACCCCAGCGTTGTTCACCACCACGGTGATGGCGCGATCGTCTTCGGCCAAGAGGCCTTCAAGAGCTTCGCGGGTAGCTGCACCGTCAGAGACGTCGAAGCCGTGAGCCACCGCCTCTCCTCCGGCCTCGCGGATCGCCCCGACCACGGCTTCGGCGTCATCGGCGCGACTACGATAGTTGACGATGACAGGAAAACCGTCGGCGGCCAGTCGTCGAGCCACGGCTGCGCCGATGCCCCGACTCGCTCCGGTGACCAGAGCCCGCCCACGCTTCTCCGGCTTCATGAGAGCCGAGGTGTGCAACTTCGGCGCAGGAAGGTCAACGTGAGCAGACGCACCGGCTGGACCTCACAGTGCGGGTGTCCCAGGGTCGGAACGTGCGCGCCTTTGTCGCCATGGGCTTGGGGCTCTTAACGTGTTTCGCCGGAGAACAAGCTCGCGCGGAGACCTTCGTGGTGACTACGACAGTGTCATCGGGCCCAGCCGTCGAGCTAGAAAGAGCGGCTGTGCGCATCGGGCAGGTGGTGGTGTTCACCCTCGGGGACATCCTCGCCGAGGCTCGCCTGCTGCTGATCGAAGAAGGGGGTACGGCCCTCGCGAACCGGGTCCGTTTCGGTCCCGACGAGCTCCGCGAGGTCCTAGAGATCCTCGACACCGGTGAGGGAAGCGGACCTCTCCTCGAGCTGGCTGACCTCATGGCCTCCGTTCTCGCGGCCATGGTGCATCGGGCGCTGCTCCGAACAGAAGCGCGTCGACTTGAGCTTCGCCCCGCTACTGAGGCCGAGGTCCTGGAGGCCTTTCGAGAGCTCCGAGCCCGCGTACCGCGCCGCTCGACGCTCCCTGTGGCACTCGAAGAGGCGGGGTTTGGGCGGGCGCGGTCGCCGAGTCGCCCGCCGCCTCGATTGGCCGACGTTCTCCGGGCAGACATCGAGGTTGAACGCATGATCCGCTTTCGTCGGGGCCCTCTCGACGAGATCCCGGCCGAGGAGGTCGAAGACTGCCTTTCGCTTCGAGCCGAGGATCTGGGGGTCGAGCTCCAGGCTGCGTCTGCAGGCCTGTGGCGAGAAACCGTAGCCGCGGCGATGGAGGAGGCTCGCCTGTCGAGGGGGCTCGAAGAGCTCCTAAAGCAGCTCTCTCGGCGCGTGGAGGTGGTCTACGCGCCTCCTTTTCGCTCTCGACCTCTCCCTGAAATTCCCGCTTGCCCGAGCCCTCGAGACATCCGCAGCGTGGGGAGTCGGTGAGCACCTTCGAGCTCCGGCGGTTGGGAGAAGAGGATGTGGGCTGGGCGGGATCGCTGGCCGCGGCGGCTGGCTTCCGTAGCTACCGCCCGGGCCGACTGACGAAAGCTCTCGAGGACGGGGAGGCTTTCGCCGCCCTTCGAGCCGGACGAGGCCTTGGGTTCGCGGTGTTTGGTGGGGTTCGCCCAGAGGTCGAGCTTCACCTTCTGGTGGTGGCTCGACCTGACCGTCGCTGCGGGGTGGGACGGGCGCTCTTGGAACACGCCCATGACGCTCTCGTTGCTCGCGGGCATGAGCGTGTGTTCCTCGAAGTCGGGGAGACGAATAGGGCCGCTCGCGCGCTGTACCGTTCGCTCGGTTACGTGGCCGTAGGTCGCCGGCCGGCATACTACCCAAACGGGGATGCGGCGCTCATCCTCTCTCGGGACCTCCCCCGGACGCCGGTTGTCGATCCAAACAGCTGAGGCCTAGCTTCGGGGAATGCCGCTCCGACGTACCGCTGCTGTTCTCGTCCTCCTGGGAATGGGCTGCGGTCCCAGAGAGGACGGAGGCGGGTTCGCAGCTCCGGAGCTGGCGATGGACGCGGGCCTGGTCCACCCGACGGTCGAGTTCTCGGAGGTCCTGGTGGGTCGAGTCCTCGACGGCGACACCGTCACTCTGGTTGCGCCGTCCGGTTCGTTGGCTCCGGATCAGCAGCCCTTGAATGAGGCCCGGGTGCGTTTCATCGGCGTGGACACACCCGAGCTCGGTCACGGCGACCCTTCGGATTGTTTCGCCGAGGAGGCTCGAACCTTCACCCGCGATCGCATCGAGGGTCGGGTGGTTCGGATCGAATTCGACTATTCAGGGGGCCTCCGAGACCCCTTTGGACGCATCCTCGCCTACGTGGTCTATGATGGGGAGGTGCTCAACGAGGCGCTCGCGGTAGACGAACTGTCGAAAGACACGTGCGTAGCCGCCTCGGACGAGCGCCTCGTTGAG
>JBCBRU010000630.1:0-5289 GCA_039819565.1 Myxococcota bacterium
ACCAAAGCCTCGACCGCGGGACGCTCCGGCCCGTCCCCGATCATGACGAGGCGGGCGGGGAGGTCGTGAGGGAGGGCGGCGAAGGCGCGCACCGCGTCCGCAGCTCGCTTGACGGGCCGGAAGTTGGAAACGTGAATGGCCGTGAAGGGGCTCCGATGGCCGCAGGACGTCGTCGGCTGGGGGGAGAAGCGCTCCAGATCGACGAAGTTCGGGATGACGCGCACCTCCCTCGGAAGAGGCCCCATCACCTCCTCGGTCCGGACCGCGAGGTGATGACTCGGGGCCGTGAGCTGAGCGGCGTCGAGGAGGGCACGGCGGGTGACGCCTCGATAGGCCGGGCTCGCTCCGACCGGAGTCACGTCGGTTCCGTGAAGAGTGACCACCAGCGGCGGCGCCGCGGAGCCGACGATGCCACGGGCCAGCTGAGCGGCCACGGCGTTGGGCACCGCGTAGTGCACGTGGATGACCTGAATGTGGAATCGCTCCGTCAGCTCAGCGAGCTTCGACGCGAGGGCCAGGGTGATCGGAGGGCGATTCAAGGACGGGGCGTGAGGGATGTCCGCGGTGTGCAAGCGCACCGGCACGTCGAGGTCCTCGAGACGAAAGGGAGGGCGATCGGACAAGAGATGGACTTCGTGACCACGCTCTGCAAGACCACTTGCCACATCCGCCGCCACGATACCGCTCCCCCCTACGCCCGAAAGGCAGAGGGTCGCGACCCGCAGCCGCTCGGTCATGGAGAGAGCTCCAAAGCCTCCGGAGAAAAGGGGACGTAGGCGTTGAGGAATCGGTCCACGAGAGCGGCGCGGCCGTGGCGGGCCACGAGGTCGGTCAGACCGAGAAGTCGCTCCTGTGGTTGGTCGAATGGATAAAGACGGGACCGGACCTCGGCGTAGCGCCGGGCGCGCACGGCGTCCGCCCGAGCCCGGAACCGAGCTGCTTGCCCGATGAAGCGATCCACGTTGCGGCGCACACTCCGCAAGGTTCGTTGTCGGGCTCGCTCCACCCCCGCATCTTCGAGTGAGAGCGACGCCAGAGCTTCGGAAAAGGGAGCCCACAGCTGAGCTTCGATCGCGGATGGAGCGAGATCGGGTCGCAAGCGGGCCGTGCGAGCAAGCCACTGGCTCGGCGCCTCGGCGCAGTCCGAAGCCGTGGCTTCGAGGGCATCAAGCCGCCGGCGCACCCAAGGCTCGACCCAAGTGGCCGCGCCGCGGGGCGCGATCGCGGTTCGCGCCACGCCGAGGTGTGTTCGGAGAGGACCCAACTGAGCGAGGTAAGCGGCCTCGCCCGGCCCCACCAGCTGGACCGCCACTGGCAGCACCCTATCCTGAACCAAGGGACGCAGGAGCGCCGAGGTTGTAAAACATTCGGGAGCTACGGCGAAGCGTTTTGCAATCTCTCCTGCGCCTTCAGGGCCTGCCGGAGTCCTGAGAAGGCCGGGCCCGCAGGACACGAGGCGGTGCCGCGGCGCGCCCCGAGCGTCTTGGAGAAAGCTCAGCGTGCGGCCCGGCTGAAGGGGAATCTGAGGCCGGAAGCCGAGCGCCTCGACGCCGCGAGTCCCCGCCACCAGCGCCGCCTCGATCCCGCCGAGATCACGAAGAGTAGCGACGTAGAGATCCTGCGTCGCTCGCGCTACCTCGGGTTCGCGACCTCGCAGGACCAAGATGGGGACCTCAGCGAAGGCCGCCGCCAGGTTTCCGCAAAACGCGTCGGACCAGCCCGCTTCCTCCAGCCACGGTCGAGCTAGATCCTCGGCATCGGAGAAATGAGGGGTGCCCTCGAGGCTCGCCAAGACCTCCCGAACCCCCGCCCGCACGTGGTCCGGCACCTCCCGGTCTCCCACCGGGACCCGCGGCGCCAAATCCTCAAAGGTCCTGCGGCGGAGCTCACCGGATCCGTCGATCCAGGCGAGGTCGGTCATCTCCTCGAAGTCGTGATCTTCATCCTGCACCCAAAACACCGCCGCCGCGGGGCGCCCCGAAGTCCGGAGCGCGTCGGCGACACGGACCGCGCTGAGCGCTTTGTGAAAAGTATAGAGGGGACCGAGAAGAAGGCCGGCCTGCTGCCCCGTCACCACCGCCACGCCGCCGTCGGCCAGAACCTGGAGAGCCTTTTGGGCGGCCGGGCGCTGATTGGCCGGTTCCGCGGCCAGCACCCCGAGGATGTTCGAGGGGGTCCGAGGAAGAGCTGCGAGGTCGGCGGAAGATGGAGCGTGGGCGGTCTGCCCGAAGAGCTGCAGTACGGCGGGGTCGCCCGCCTTCCAAGATGCGGCGAACGATCGCCTGCCGGCGCTCACCGGCCGGGTCTAATCAAGACCGCGCGAGAGGCTCCAGAAAAAACCGTGGTGGATGTGGAACGATCCGTTCCGCCGCACGAGGGAATACCCGAGAGATCAGGTGAGACGAGGGATGCCGAAGTCGACCTTGTGCTTCTTCTGATAGTCGTCGAGGTAAGCCTGGATCTCGTCCATCGAGGAGCTCTCGTCGATGAGTCCCTTCTTCTCGCCCTCGACGATGGCCCTCTTCATTCCCCCTAGGTCCCAGCTCAGCACCTGCTGAATATCCTCGGGGATCGCTTTGCCGTCCGGCGAGGCGCTCACCACCTGAGTGATCTCGGCCTGGGTCAGCTGCTCCGCGGTCTCCATGTCGAGGAGCACCGTGCGCGAGGTTCCGTCCTCTCCAATGGTGCGAACGACGGCGTGCGTGAACTCTTTCATATGCCTACATGTAGGACAGAGTCGGTGTGCGTAGCCACGCACAATCGACGCGCCGTCTCTTTAAGATTCATCGCACGAACCTCACGATGCGCGCATCCACCCGCAGAAACCCCGCGGCTTAGGTCAGGCGCACGCGCTGGGAAGCAAACCATCCGCGGGGCCCGGCCGCTTCGAGTCGCCCGTGTTCATCGAAGACGGTGATCTCGTCCCCGTGACAGTGAGCGCCCGGTGACTGGGCGCCTTCGAGGCGCAGACTGAGCAGCGCCCGACCGGCGCGCATGACCTCGATGTCGCCATCCCGGAACCACACCGCCGCGCGGCCGTAGAGCTCGCGTTCTTCACACAGCCACCGCGGGTCGTCTCGGTCTCGGCCCTCCCACTCCCACCCGGTCGAGCGCGGAAGGCGATTCAGACCGCTCGCTTCGGTTCGGCGGATCAGGCGGTCGGCTCTCAGGTCGTAGGTCTCTCGCCACTCGCCCTCGTCGTCGACGCGCCACTGCACGAGCTTTCCCGGTTGAGCTCCGATCCACACCGCGCCGTCAGATCGCGAAGACCACAGGACGGTCGGCAACGCTCCGTCGAGCTCGAGCACCACCGCTTCTCCGCGCGGCTCGGTGGCGACGGCCCAGGTGATGCCGTCGTAGCTCGGAGCCCAGGTGCGAAGGGCGAGCTCTCCCTTCGGACGCACCGAGAAGCGGCTGAGGTCCATTTCGCTCAGGCCCACGAGATCGCCGCGGCGAACGAGGAGCAGCGCCCGATGCCCCGCCTCTGCCACCACCAAACGTTCGGCCGCCACGAGATGATGGGCCAACACCGCCCCGTCCGGGGCCAGAACGGCCACTCCGCGCTCCCCGAGGGCCAAGAGCCACCGGCCGCTCGCAAGCCGCACTGCGTCCTGCACCGACTGAGTCCCCACGTCCCCGCTGCCCACTCGCCGCGCAAGGATACTTTCACTCTCATGGGTGACGGCGAGAGGCGGGACGGTCGCGGAAAAGAGAGGATCTCGAATGCCGTCGAGGAGCGTCCGCATCCGAGTCCGCTCCGAGGCGTGGAGGCCGTCCGCCATCAATGACAGCGCCACGGGCGGTCCGAGACCCTCCTGAACCGCAGACGCCACGCCCTTGCGCGGCAGAGCCTCGACCAGGGCCATGCGCACGAACCGGTCACCCTTCTCGAGGAGCTCCTGCAGTCTATCCATCACATCCGGAAGCTGCTCAGGGAATGCTGTCAGATACCGGGGTAGAATTCGCGCCCCCTCACCTCCGGCGACGGCAAGCGCGGCTTCGAACCAGCCGCGGAGCTCACCGTCGGGGTCCGGGCTGATTTCGAGGGCACTCAGAAAGCGGCCTTCCGCAGCCTCCTGCTTGGCCCAGGCTCGGGCCAGAGCATCCGCGGCCTCCGCATCCCGGGTGCGGAGCGCGGACACGGCAGATGCGAAGGCGCCGTGCCATCGCGCGAGCTTCGCAGCACGCGAGAGCTCACCGGCCCGCACCCACAGGCGCACCCTGAGCTCCGGCTCGAGCTCGAAGGTGTCGGCGGTCTCGGCCGCGAGACGAAAAGCCTCGACCGTCTCGAGGTAGAGCACCGCCTCGGCTCGCTCCCCCAGGAGCTCCGCGAGAACGAAGGCCACCTCCTCGTGACGTCCCTCTGCTTTCAGACGTTCCGCGGCGGTCCGGTAGTGCTGGCGCAGACGGGTGATGGCATCGGCATCCCCGAACACCGTGCCCCCTCCCGAGGCGGGGGCGACCGGCCGAAGGTGTACGCGCTCGGGCAGACGCAGGTCTCGCGCGGGAGCCGAGGAGGGCTCGCCCTCTCCCCCCAAGGGAATGGCGCTCCTGAGGGCGGCGTCCAGATCTCCGTCACGAAAGCGCGTCGTGAGCTCTTCGAGGAGTTTCGCGTGCGCCCGCTGAAGCCGGTGATGGCCCAAAAACAGTCGGTCCCAGCCCTCTCGGAACCAGCTCCAGAATCCGGAGCTGGCTCCCGACGTCCCTCTTGAGGGGGGCCGGGTCTGTCCTTCAGAGCCCTTACCCTGGCCCATCCGAAACCAGTCCCGCCAGGACCGGTCCTTCCCGCCCTCTTCCAGGCGCCGCAGGCTCTCCATCACCTCTCGCAACTCACTCTGCGCGTCGACATCC
Source organism: Myxococcota bacterium (assembly GCA_039819565.1). Lineage (GTDB taxonomy): Bacteria > Myxococcota > Kuafuiibacteriia > Kuafuiibacteriales > Kuafuiibacteriaceae > JAHQVK01. The sequence continues at coordinate 4,852 of JBCBRU010000630.1, forward strand.
TCCGCCACCCCGGCCGCTCGCCGCAGGTCGACCTGGGCCCGGGGAAGAGAGGTGACGGCCGGAGGAGGAAGGGGAGCGCCGAGCGGCGAGACTTCGATCGGGGTCGCGGACAGCGCCAACCACGTCGACGGGTCCACCGCAGGGAGTCCGTCAATCGATAGATCGTGAACCCGACCTTGCCACGCGAAGCCCAGACGGTCGGCCTTCACCGCGATCTCATCGGAGGTTGCGAGTCCGCCTCCGGAGGTCGTGACCGCGACCAGGGCCGCGCCGTCTTCGGCGCGGAGGCGACGAGGGATCCCAAAGCGGTGAAGAAGAAGCTGGTCGTGCCCTCGTACCGAGTCCCCCGCCCGCCACTCCGTGAGGATCCGACGGCGGGCAAGATGCATTGGGATACCCTCCTCGACGTAGAGGCGACCATGGGCCTCTACCCAACCC
>JBCBRU010000631.1:0-5288 GCA_039819565.1 Myxococcota bacterium
GCTCCTCTTCGGTGATCGCGCGCCTCACGGATCTCGACCAGGACGGCATCGTGGATCTCGCGCTCACCAAGGTGGCGGGGGGACTGACCGACCTGCGCACCGAGATTCGGCTGCACCGAGGCGAGAAGGGGGGCCGCTTCTCGGCGCGGCCGGTGCAGAGCTTTGAGAGCTCGGGCTACGGCGCCTTCGCCCGCTACGAGGACATCGACGGGGACGGGCGGGTGGAAATGGTGCAGCCCCGGGCTGAGATCTCCATCCTGGGCCTGACCCGGATGCTGCTCTCGTCCAGCTTCACGGTGAAGATCGATATTCGGCGCCGGGGGGGGAGCGGATCCGAAATCTTTGCTGAGCGGCCGGTTCAAACCCTCGAGACCAACTTCGGTCTCGATTTCGACGCTCCGAACGGTCTCCTCGGCGCACTTCCGATGTTCGGCCACGATTGGAACGGCGACGGTCGGCCTGACGTATTGCTGTCGAAGGGAAAGGACCAGCTCGGGCTGCACCGAGGTAGAGCGGGAAAAGAGCCCTTCGAGTCGCGACATCCTTGGGGTCTCGAAGGCCCCGGAAGCGTGGCCACCCAGGTCCTCGAGCCAGGCGCGGATCGGCTTCCTGAGGTCCTCGTGTGGTACCCTGGCCGCAAGGGTATGGACGACACGCTCAAGGTGTACCAGCCGCGTGGGATCACCCCGATCGACTGACCTCGTCCGGGGCCGGTCTTGACTGGGGTGCCGATGTCGCATACCGAGCCGACTCATGCTGCTCCACCGCGCAAGCCTCGCGTTCATCGGTCTTTTGGGCGCTTTCTGGGTCGCCTCGTGCGCCGGACCGACGTACCCGAAGTGTGACAACGACAGTAACTGCGCGGACAAAGGAGAGTTCTGCGTCGAAGGGTCCTGCCAGCAGTGCCGCGGCGACGGTGACTGCGGCGACGGCCAGCAGTGCACCGCCGGTCGATGCGAGGTGAAGCCCGAATGCGCCACCGAGTCGGACTGCCCCGGCAACCAGGTGTGTCAGTCCGGGCAGTGCAAGACCGAGTGCACGTCGGCCGCAGACTGCGGCGGCGGCCTCAAGTGCATGAACGACCGCTGCGTGGACGAGAACGCCTGCGTGACCTCGTCGGACTGCGCCGACGGCATCGAGTGCAGCGGGGGCGTGTGCGCCACCAACGCCGCGCGTAGCCTCAGCACCTGCGGATACCCCACGGTTCGCTTCGCCTTCAACGAGGCCACCCTGGACTCTGAGGCGCGCGACGGGCTGGCCGCCATCGCGGAGTGCATCAACACCTCGGGCGGCGTGCTCGTGGTCGAGGGGCACTGCGACGAGCGCGGCACCGAGGAGTACAACCTGGCCCTCGGCGATCGCCGGGCTCGGGCCGTGACCGACTACCTCTCCCGCCTGGGGGTGCCCCGCAGCCGCATGGAAGTGGTCAGCAAGGGCGAGGCGGAGCCGCTCGACGGCGGCAGCAACGAGGGCGCCTGGGCCCGTAACCGCCGCGTGGAGTTCGAGACCCCTTGAGCCGAGCAGGCGCCCGCGCCCTCGCGGCGCTCCTGCTGGGGTGGGCTCCGGCCTGCTCCTACTACTCTCAGGCCGACGGCGAGCGGCTGCGGGATGAAGTGTTCGCGCTTCGTACCCAGCTCACCGCCGTGCAGGCGTCGCTGGGTCAGCTGCAGGAGACGGCCGATGGCCGGCTCACCAAGCTGAGCGCGGACGTCGCCGACCTCAACGGGGCCGCGCGTCGAAACGACGCCGACATCGGGGTCCAGCTCGAGGTGCTGAAGGGCGACTTCGCCCGGGTACGCGGGCAGGTCGACGCCCTCGCGGATCGCATGTCCGAGGTCGAGGGTGCGAGCGCCAAGACCCAGGAGGAGCTCGATCTGCGCTTCAAGGGGCTCGACGAAAAGGCCCAGATCGAAGCGGAGCAGAGCGCCAAGGCGCGCGCCGCGGCGGAGGCGGTGGCCCAGAAGCGTAAGGCGCTCCTTTCCCGACCCAAGGCGGCGCTGAACGAGGCCGAGTCCCTCATCGAGAAGGGCAACCCATCCGGTGCTCGAGAGCTCGTGCGCTCCCTCGAGATCGCTCAGCGCAAGAAGAAGGGCTGGAGCGTCTACGAGCCGAAAGCTTTCTATCTCATCGGCGAGAGCTACTTCGCCGAGGGCGAGTTTCAGAAGGCGGCGGCGGCCTACAACAAGGTCCGAAAGAAGTATCCGAAGTCGAAGACCTGGCTCCCGGGGAGTATCCTCAAGCTCGGCATTTGCTTCGAGAAGCTCGGGCTCAATGACGACGCCCGGCTCTTTTACCGGACCGTGTCGAGCAAGTTCCCCAAGCATCCCGCGGGGCGTGAGGGGCGACGCCTCCTCAGCAAGCTCGGCGGCGTCTGAGCCCCCGCCCGTCGCTCCCTCCAGGGGCGGGCGGGTTTTACCCCTCCGGTCCCGTGCCTACACCCTGCGGTCTATGCAGGAAGACCGTCGGCCCGCAGCGGCCGCAGGACATCTCTTTCTCACGATTCCCGAAGACGTCGCCTCTGCTTCCCGCCGCCTCGTGGCGGTCGGGGTACGACCCATCGCCGTGCAGGACGCGTTCGCGGTCCTGGAGCTCCGTGGGGGGAGTCACATCGTGGTCCGGGCCGGCGACGTGCCTCGGCCCGCCCCAGCCCCCTTCGACCTCATGTACGACGACATCGAGGCGGCGCGCTCGACCTTCATCGAAGAGGGCTTCGAGGTCACGCCCATCCAGGATGGCCGCATCCACCGGAGCTTCCGGGCTATCGCTCCCGAGGGCTTCGAGATCCAGGTTGTCGACTCCCACGCCGGTGACCGGACGGTCTAGCCGCCCGTTGATCTGCGTCTCATGAAGGGATGATGGGTTTGCCATCCTCTCCATGAGCCTATGTATCGATCCGATGATTCTCTCGAACGTCAAACCGTGAGTTTCGCGATTGAAAGATGCGAGGATATTGCGGTTTCGTGTGGGGCTGAGACGCGCTAAGCAGGGAGCGTGAACCATCCCGACGGTCAGCCCGAGAGCATCGAACACTCCGGACCACGTGTCGTCCTCCCGGACGAGCCGGATATCGTTGCTCCCGACCCCCTTGAAGAAACCCGGGATCCTTCGGTGATTCGGGGGGCGGCCTTCGCTCTGCTCTTGGCGGGTGTGGGGGCTGCGGTCTGGGCGGCCTTCACCCTCCTCACTGAGTACCAGCTGGGGTTGATCGCAGTCGTAGTGGGTTGGCTGGCCGGCTACGGTGCTTCTCTAGGAGGTCGCGGAACTCTGTTCCAAGGCATCGGGGCGGGCGCTGCGGCAGCGGGCTACTTCGCGGGCCAGATTGCCATCGTGATAGGGATTATCATAGCATCCGCGCCCGCGGCCACGGACCCAACACCGGTCCTCACGGTCGAGAGAACGAGCGAGGGTACGCTGCAGCTCATCAGCCCCGATGGGATGACGAAAACTATCGACTCGGACTCTGATGACCCCGCGAGCCAGGACCTCCCCTCGGACAAGGTCAACCAAGAGATTGATAGCGTGGGCCCGGCGTCCGGCGAGCCCACTTTGGACGCTCTCCCCGAGGGGTCGCCGGACGATCTTGACCTGACCACCATCGAGGTTGGCACCGAGGATGCCGGGGGATTCCCAGGCCCCCTCGAGATGCTCGCGGGCATGGTAGGGATCTTTCTCGTCATCGTTCAGAGCATGTTCTCGAACCCCATCGATTTCCTATTCCTTGGCATCGCCGTCTATCAGGGATGGCGCATCCCTGCCGAAGATGAGTGAGTCGGCTCGATTCGGTCCTCCTTGGGCCACGACCGCGGTGTTCGCCGCGTTCTTCACTCTGCTCGTCTACGCGGGCCTATCTCTCATCTTTGATGACGGCTTCGTCGTGGGGCGCTACCCCTTCGGCTTCGCTCTTCTCGTCGTCGGCCTCGGCGTCGTTGCGCGCAGCCTCGGGCCCGCCCGGGGCATCGAGGTCGATGCCCACGGGGTGACGAGCCTCGAGACCAAAGTTCACATCCCCTGGAGCTCCGTGGAGGAGGTGCGCGTCGACGAGACCGAGTACCAGGCGCGCCAGAGTCGAATGGTGACCCTCGGAGGCGGAGCCTACGGAGAGATTCAGTTCGTCCCGGCCTGGGGTCTCACGCCGCGCGCCTCCATCTCCCGGGTCGATAACGCCGCGGCTCTGCTGGCGGTGGTCGCGGATCGCACGGGGAGCCGAGCCCTCTTCCCCCCGGACTGGGAGAGCGCCGCGGCCGACCCGCTCGAGCCTGACCCGGCCGCGTCCTCCCGTCCTCGCGGGGCCGGTCTCGTGGCCCTCGCCTTCAAAGTGGGGCCGAAGATCGGAAAGATGGCGCTCGCCCTCCTCAAGACGATCAAGCCGGGAGCGGCCGTTCTCGCCCTCGGAGCCTACTCGCTGGTTTTCTCGTGGAAGTTCGCGGTGGTCCTCCTCCTCCACATCCTCGTGCACGAGCTGGGACACGTCTTCGCGATGTTCCGCTCCGGGGTCCCCGTCAAGGGCGTCTATCTCATCCCCTTCTTCGGTGGGGCGGCGGTGAGCAAAGGCGTGGCCAAGACCCGGTGGAACAGCGCCTACATCGCTCTGATGGGGCCGGTGTGGGGCGCGGCGTTCTCGGGCGGCCTGGCCGCGGCCTTCTTCGTACTTGCGGGGGAGTATCCCTTCCTCGCCGCCGCGGCGGCGTGGGGAGCGCTCATCAATCTCTTCAACCTCTTCCCGATCTTTCCGCTCGACGGAGGGCGTATCCTGGGAAGTCTCACCTTGTCCTCGAGTCGCGGCATCGGCATACCCATCATGTTCGGCTCTCTCGCCTTGGGCCTGGGGCTCGCCTATGTCGCCCAGCTAGAGCTCCTCGTCCTGATGGTGCTCCTCGGGTTCTTCGAGCTGACGCTGCTGTTGGGAGCGCGTTCGCTGCGTCCGGCCTTGGCGCTGATGCAGCGCCCTCTCAGCAGTGAGCACGTAGCTCATTTCTATCGCCTCTTGTTTCCTCAGAGTGGAAAGGCCAAAGAGAGGAGGGTCAAACAACAGGTCGTAGCCTACGAGCGGCAGCTCCAAGAGGCGCGCCAGTCGCCGATGACGAAGACCCAAGGTCTCTGGGTTCTCGCGGGATACTTGGCCGTCGTGGCTTCGCTCGTAGTCATCCTGTACGTCACGAGCGGCGTCGAGGGCGGGGGCAACCCGATCGACCTCTTGAGCTGAGGGCCCAGACGGTCGCCGCGACCGGGCGCCCCGAGGTTTGTGGTCAGGTTCTCGCCCCCGGCCGCGTCGAGCTAGCTGAGGGCAA
>JBCBRU010000632.1:0-5255 GCA_039819565.1 Myxococcota bacterium
GATCTCCTGCTTCTTCCGGAAGCTCCGCGCTACGTCGTCCTCACCGGCTGCCGTCAACCGAGTTTGCTCAGCGAGGACCAGCGCGTCCCCCCCCCATCGATCCGCCTCCCGAGCTCCGTGGCCTGCGTAGTGAAAGACCGAGGCCCCGGGGAGGGCCTCGCTCAGCGCCGTCCACGTGACCGCAGCGCCGACGAGGAGGGTCACCTGGAATCCGAGATCTCGATAGATCTTCGCGATCGCCCGCCCTTCCCGGCTCGCCTCCTGAAGGTCCTCACTCGGGTCCGCGGCGACGACCACGTGACCTCCGGGACGGGGCGCTTTTCGGACGCCGAGCCCCAGCGACCAGCGCTGCCGCCGGCCGGTTGACGCCGAGCCGGTGAGGGTGCGGCGGAGCTGGGCGAGGGGGCCGGGATACACCGTGAGCGACGCATCTCCCGGCTCCACGGACCTAACCACCTGAGGGCGCCTTCCCCCCGAGCGCAGCAGGTAGCGCCCCGGGCCGCCCGATTCGGGGACAGCGACGAGCTCATCGCCGCCTCGCTCGGGGCCCCCGCAGTCGAGGCGGGACGTTTCGTCCTCGAGGAGAGCGACCGCCGCCCGGAGGCCCTTCTCGACCTCGGACCACTCCGAGGTCCGACGCTGCCGGGCCGTTTCGAGCTCTCGCTGAGACCGCCCCCAATCCAAACGTACATCCTCCGTCCATCGACGACGCAGCCGGAGGTAGCGCTCGAGGGCTTGGGTCCAGCGACGACGCTTCTCCTCACCCCAGCTCGAAATCCGCTGCTGGGTGGCGAGATCCGCACGCGCCCGGCGCTGGGCCCTCCGAATGGCGCAGAAGGCCCGCTGCGTCTGCCCGAGGGCGAGGGCCGCGGAGACCAGCCCCGACAGGGAACGTCTGCGGTCGGCGAGATAGGCGGACCGATCCTCATTCAGCGGGAGCCAGAGCGCGGTCTCCTCGAGGACCTCCTCGGCGCGCGCGTAGGCCGCGAAGGCCGGCTCCCAGTCGGAGACGTCCGCGGCCACATCGCCGAGGCCCAGCCAAGAGCGCCATCGGGAGGCCGCACCGAGCGGGCCGGCCTCGTCGCCCATTCGCTCGAAAGCCCGACGGGCCTCCTCCCTCTCCCCGCGCGAGAGCGCCCGACGTGCCGTGAGCTCCAGCTGCCAGATCCGTTGCGCTCGCCCCACCGCCCGAGTGCTCGTGTGACTCTCCGCCGCGGCCTCGGGCCGACCTTCCTGAAGAGCCGCGAGAGCGAGGTTCAGCTTCGCGTTGTCGAGTCGACGAGGTCTCGAGCACCGCTCCTGGTAGAGGCGAAGCGAACGCTCCAGCGGCGGCCGCGGATCCGGCGTCGAGAGGACGCCGGTGCTCCTCTCGAGGTAGCGGATCCAGCCCAAATTGCTCTCGAAGCGAGCCTGCGCGCAGGCCGGAATGGAGGCCAGCCGGCCTCGGGCGCGCTCGAGGCGTTCGAGGGCGAGATGCCCCCGCCCGAGCTCTTGGGCATTGACGGCCCACAGCTCGAGGGCGCCGAGAGCGAGACGGTCGAGGCCCCAGGCTTGAAAGCCCGCCTCCGCCGCGGCCAGCTTGTCCGATGCCCCTACGAGGTCACCCACTCGCCGGGACCACAGACCGTCGTAGTACGCCCATCGCGGGCGCCCCGCTGGGTAGGTCGCGACGAGCGCGCGGGCGCGGTCCAGAAGGGCGCGCGCGAGCTGCAGCTCGTCATGGCGCCAGAGCGCATGAAAGGCGAGCGCCAAGAGGTCGCTCAGTCTCGGCGCATCAAGGCCTTCTTGGGCATAGAAGGGCTCGGCGCTCGCCACCCACCGTTGGGCCTCCTGAAGGTCGCCCGCGGCCAGGCTGCGTCGAGCCAGGCGAGACGCACACCGGGGGGCTCGCCACCCCTCGAGGTCACCGGACGCGGCGCACGCCCGCAGGTCATCCTCCCCGTTCGGGAGCGCGGCGACCGGCAATAGGGTGATTTGAGCCCGGACCTGCTGCCCCTCATCGACAAAGCGCACCTCGCGAGCCCGGTCCGACGGGGCGAGGCGGAGGACCCCGCCCGCGCTCGCTGGCGTCCGCACCGCGTCGACGAGGGCGAAGCGCGCCACGGGAACTCTGAGGTGCAGCTCAGCCTGCGGCTCGTGCCAGCACTGGCGGCCGCGAGCGCGGAGACAACCCACCGACTCGATGGACTCCAGCTCCGAAGAGGAGCAGGCGCTCGTCAGGGCCGCGGCGACGACCAGCACGGCCGGGCGGAAATGCTCGCCAAGCAATACTCGGCCGCGACCCAGCCCGCCTCGAGCGCAGAGGCCACCCACCCCCTCATCATGCCTCGACTAAAAACAGACGCGGTAGGCGGCATTGTAAGGGCTCGAGAAGGTGGCCAGACCATCGAAGCAAGCACCACCGATCGCCTTTCCGTCGAAGCTCATCACGACCCGCCCCTGAGAGGTGAACTCGATGTGGAGGTCTTCCGGAGCGCTCTGGCTCCAGGTCCCGGTGGGCGCGGTGGTGCGGCCCGGGAAGGAGACGGTTCCGTTCACCTCAAGGGTGAGAGGATAGGACCCGGTGGAGCCGGGAGAAACGACGCAGTCATAGAAAGCGATGAGGCCCTGCCCGGAGCAGAACGTGACCGTGGCTGCGGCCGGAGGTGAGAGGGGCTGGGTGTAGTACACGAGCTCGACCGGCGCCGAGGCTTCGTTGTTGCCGAGGTCGGTGTCGTTCGTCGTCGAGGCGACGGCCCGAATCTCCCCGGGGACGGCGCTGTGCGCCGCCGTGAAGTCGAACCCGATGCGCGTCGACTTTCCGCGTCGGAGGTGGCCGAGGACACACTCGAAGACGGTGCCGTCGTCGTAGCATCGAGCGTCGGCGCCGGTGACCTCGCCGAGGATGTAGGCGCGGGGCGAGGTCGCGGTGAGCGGGAAGTGGATCTGCACCCGCACGTTCTGGGCGCGGCGCCGGGAGACGTTTTCGACCACGACCTCGTAGCGACCGGGAGCGCCCACGAGAACCGGCCCCGGGCTGAGGAGCTGCACGGAGATGTCGGTGGGTCGGGCGGCTTCGGCGAAACGAGGCAGAAGGCAGGGGATGGATAGGGTCAGGGCGGCAAAGTATCGATGCATAGATCTTCTCCTTCGGAACGGGTCGCTCCGATCGTGGCGCGGCGTGCGCAACCACCCTCTATGCGGAAGCAGGATGCGAACGGGTTCGGGGGGGCGCAAAAGAAGCGAGGCCCTTCGCCGACGCCTCAACGTGAGCCGTGGAGGGCTAAGCTTAGGGGGGCGAGATGATTCCCGAGCGTCGAGGGCTAAGCCTAGGGGGGGGCGGTCGTCAGCTTTCGCGAGGGCTACGTCTAGGGGTCGGGGACCGGCGCGTACGTTATAGTAAAAAACGTTTCGGGTGATCGTTCGTTATAGTAGAAACGTCTAAACTCTTAGGGGGGTTGGCTTCGTTTTTTACTCGAACCCCTAAACTTTTAGGGGGGTCGGCCTCGTTTTTGACTCGAACCCCTAAACTTTTAGGGGGGTCGGCTTCGTTTTCTACTCGAACCCCTAATCTTTTAGGGGGGCGGCTTCGTTTTTGAACCGAACCCCTATTATTCGAGCGGGGATCGTCTCGTGCGCCGAGCCAAAACCCGTCCCTTTAGGGGGTCCAGCTTCGCGCCGTCGACCGTCTCCCCACCTTCGGTCGGGTGACCTCCCCCGCGCCGCCCGCACCTGAGGCGCGGAGGCTCGTCGCGAACCGTATCGCTGGGAACACCCTCGGAGAGCTCCGTCTCTCGAGCGCCAAGGATCGGGTGGGCGTGACCTACGAGCCCTCCCAGTCACCCTCGTGGGCGTCGAAGTCGAGGGCTTCGGCGCCGCTGTCGAAGAGCGCATAGTCCGAAGGGCTGAAGTCGTTCGCCATCTGCGCATAGGGGAAGAGGAACAGATCTCCGTCGTGTCCCGCGCCCATGCGTTCCCCCCGGCGGTGGCGGTCGGCCATCTCGGCCTTCATCGAGGAGATGGAGACGGCCTCCTGCCCTTGCCAGCGCGTGCACATGTCGCAAATGGGCATGGCCGTCCGGGCGCATCGACGCACCGCCTGATTCGGGCACGGGCGCGACAGTAAGATCCCGCTCGTTTCCCGACAGCGCGACACGGGGAGATCCTGGTCGAGCCCTGGCCTCCGCGCAAGCCGCGGGGTCCCGAGACCAGAGCTCCGAGTCAGCGCAGCCCATCTCGCGGGTTCGGACCTTCGCCCTTGCGAGGGCCTTGCTTTACCTGTCGTCCTGGTGACGAGACGTCGCTGCGATTCGTCCGCCAAGCGGTCGACGAGCTGAAGGCGAAGGGCAGGCTCGGGGGGGTAGGCGCTCGCCAACGCCTTTGCGACGCCGGCGTCCTCGGCGGGCGGGTGGGGGCGACGGCGCTCAGCGGAAGCGGAGCGTGAACAGCTGCCTTGGGTGAGCGTCGCCAGCGGAAGCGGTCGCGCAGTCCCAGAACTGAAACCGGTTGCCGTTGTGCGTGGCGCCACCGCTCAGGTCCACGCACTTGCTGTTCCTGAGGCTGAAGACCTGGAACGAGGGGCGCGCGAAGGGGTTCGGCTTGAATCGAACCTCGAACTGCTGGTTCATGTTGCCGTCCTGGCAGGCCCAGAGCTGGAGGCGCGTGCCGTTGGCCGTGCCGCCCGCGTCGACGTCCAAGCACTTACGGCTCGCGCTGTGGACAATCTGATATCGGTCGCGTCCTTGTCGGACTAGCTCGAACTCCTGGTTGGACACGTACATCCCGTTATCGATGCAGTGCCACAGCTGAAGCTGAGCGCCGTTGCTCGTGTTGCCCGCGCTGAGGTCCAGACACTTACCGTTGGCCGGCATTTCGAGGCCCACCTTGCCGTAGCCCGCGTCGACGTCCTCGAGAATCCACTTCGCGGCATCGTCGAGAGTACTGCTCATCTCGACCCGTCCGTTCCCCGCCTTCACGAACTGGCGGGTCAGTTGGTTCACGATGGTGAAGGTGTTGCCGGTCAACCGCTTCAGCGCGTAGGTCGAGCCCACCGCATGCATTGAGGTGGAGACTACGAGCTGGGAGCCCGAGCCCGGCTGGATGTATCGAGGGGAGGCGCTGGGCGGAGTGAACTCGAGTCGCATGTTGTCATAGGTCCGGTCGCAACACGTACCTGAAGTACGCTGTGGGCGCTCCGGTCGCGGGCCCGGCCATCTCGGACCCAAAGCAGGCCGGCTACTACGACACGACCTGGGTCGTCGAGGAGTCGAACACCA
>JBCBRU010000633.1:0-5247 GCA_039819565.1 Myxococcota bacterium
CGCGAAGCGAGCCTTCTCTTCGGCTTCGCCTCCCGCATAGGTCCAGGTACCGCTCAAGCTTTCGGCCCCTGCCGCTCCGAGACTGGCCGAAGCGAAGAGGGCAACGGCGACCGGCAAAAGCGTGGGTCGCGAGCGTCGATGGTCGGTGGTGGGGTTCATCGTTCGTGTCTCCAGTCGGCGCTCAGAGGGGCCGAGCCTCGACCACCGGGGCGGTCTGAGGAAGGTTCGGGTCGTTGCCTGGGTCCTCGTATAGATCGCCGTCGACGGTCATCTCAATCGGGGTTCCGGACCCGGTCAGGCAGTACTCCACGTAGTTGTCACCGTCGTTGGCATCCCCGAGGAAGACCGCATTGCGGATTTCGCCGCCGGGATAGGTGAACCGGGTGCCGAGACGATGGGTCTCGTCCAGGTCAGCTCCGTTCGTTCCCGTCACGCCGCCGCTCCATGTCGCCTTGACGATATGGGTGGTCTCCGCCGGGCAGCGATCGGCCGGATCGACGGGGAGCGTCTCGGGCGTGTACAGCTCGGCGAGGACGACGAAGGCCCCTCCGGTAAGTGGGGTGACGTTATCGTTACGCGCGCCCTGGCCATCGACGAGCTCGTCCGACAGCAGAGAACCCACGAGCTCGACCCCCACCGGGGGATCCATGACGCTGCCAAACTGACCCATGAGAAGGATCGTCCTTCGCTCGTCGACCTCGGCAGCGGGGTTGAGGGTGGCGCAGTCCACCGGACTCGTGCGCCCGGACTGGCGACGAACGATGAACAGAGAGGGATCAAGCCCAGCCGGGAGGGGAATCCGCTGGTTCACCACGATCGGCATCCCGTCGTACCAACCGGCCAATCCGCAGCCGAAGGAGAAGCCGGGGATGGTGTTGTCGAGGCCGTAGTAGGCGGTGAGAATCTCGAACGCATTGGCGGGGGTCCTCCTCATGAGTACCGTCCGACCTAGCAAGGGGTTGAACAGCCGGAGGACCGGCTCCCCGTCGTCGTCCGCGATCAGCTCTCGGGTGGTGGCCGGCGGGGGCTCGACGCCAGCAGGAAGCAGCAGCTCGAGTTCGATCCCGGTGGCGGTCAGGCGCGCCGTGGCATGGTTAGGGTTCCCGTTCGCGAAATAGTCGTTCACTCCGTCGAAGAGGGTCTCGTTGGCGTCGAAGACTTCGCTCAGCGTGCCTTGGGCCACGAAGAGGATTCGGCTTCCACACTGCTCAATCCGCTCCTCGTAAGGGGCGGAGTTCGCGGGGATGGTCTGGCCCCCTACGGTCACCGTGGTCTCCGCCCAATCGCCGCGGAGGTCCGGCAGGCCTGGCGCCACGGGATCCGTACATCCCGCGTAGTAGGGCGCAGGATAGCTTTCGCCATAGCCAAGAGGAGAGAGTGGTGTGTGCACGGGGGCGATGGCGTCGGCCGCGCCGTTGCTTCGGGCGTCGCGATCGAAGGAGGCCCGGACCAACCGATAGCGGGTGGGGAAGTCCCCAAACCCGAGCACGTTGAAGTATGCGGAGCTTACGTAGGCATCTCCTCCGACCTCGACGATGGCGGTGGGGAAGATATCTCCAGTGGGGAAGGGATCCCCATCGACGCTGGCGGTGAGAAATTCATCTTGCGACCGCAGCTGCAGGGCGAAATGAAGCCCCGTATTGTTGGCGACGACGAGCGCATCACCCACCAGCTCCATGCCGTCTGGACCCGCGAGGGCGCCCTCGGGGACGTCGACCACCATCGCGACGGGAGCCTCGTCCGTGGTGATCTTGATGACGCGGTCCGTAGACGAATGAGCGACGAGCAGGAAGCCGCTCGGATGATGAACGATGCCGTTGAAGCCGTTCTCGGTCGCGGGGTCGGCAGGGGCGAAGGCCGCGTCCGCGAAGTGCACGGAGGCGGTCCCTTCGAGGTCGACCCGATAGATGACGCCCTGATCCGAGTTGGTCACGTAGGCGACTCCGTCTTCGTCTATGGCTACGTCGTTACAAAAACTGAGCCCGGGAGTGAGGGCCGCGAGGTCCACGGAAAAGATGAGCGCTCCCGTCGAGGCCGCGAAGGCGAAGAGCTGACCGACGGTGGGATCCGCCAGGCTCGCCGCGACCACGAGGATGCGATCTCGCGCCTCGTCGACCTCGACGCCGAAGGTCCCGGCGCCCCCGAACTGCGTGCCGGGAACCAGGACCGAGAGCCTACCGGCGGCGTCGACCACACTCAAAGTCCCCGTGGAGGCGGACCCCAACACAAAAGCCCCCCGACGCCGGTCGAAAGCGGCGCCCTCCGGGAGCAGAGGCTGCGCCGCAGGGCCGGTCGTGAAACGAATCAGCTCGGGGAGCGGCGGCGCGGGAGGAGGCGGCGGAAGCGCGGCGTCGGCGCTCCCCGAATCCGGAGGGCCCGCGTCCGGAGTCGCGCCGAGGTCGGGAGGTCCGGCGTCGACCACGAAGCCGGCGTCCGCGCCGGCGTCCGGGGATGGGTCATCGTCGTCTCCGCACGCGAAGACGACGAGAAGAGGCGTGAGTATGAGGCCGGACCGAAACGGGGCAGCGCCGAGCATGGTGGGCCGAAAGGTGGGCGAGGGCGGCGCATTCGCCCACGTCTTCTCGGCGAGCGGTCCTCGGAGACCAGCGAGCGGGCGGCTGAGCTTCGGCAGCGGTCTCCCTCAGCCCAAGTCCAAGGTCCGGCGGAGGGCCTGGGCGAAGCGTCGACTCATGGTCAAAGGCTGGTCGTGGTTTTTGAGGCGTACGACCCACTTGCGGCCGCGATGCTCGATCTCGTCCACGAAATGGAGGTTGACCAGCGTGGAGCGGTGAATTTGCACGAAGCGCTCCGGAAGGCGCCGCTGCCACTCTCGAAGCCGCTGAGGAAGAAGGGCTCGGTACCCGGAGGCGAGCTGGATCTCGACGTAATCGTCGGCGGCGAAGACGGCTACGATCTCTTCGACCCGCGCGAACTTCATCGTCCGCCCCTGCGTGAGGCAGATCAGGTCTCCGGCGGCGTAGGCGTCCTCGCGAGGGGGGATGCGCGCTCGGGGCTGGCCGACGCGCTCCAAGGCTCGGCGCAACTTATCTGGCTCGACCGGCTTCAGGAGATAGTCCAGGGCGTTGACCTCGAAGGCGCGCAGGGCGTGGGCGTCGTAGGCGGTGACGAAGATGACGGGACAGCCGACCTTGGTCCGCTCGAAGACTTCGAAGCCAAAGCCGTCCGGCATCTGTATATCCAAGAACAAAAGGTCGGGCGAGAGGCGGGCGAGCTCGGTCACGGTGGAGGCCACCGAGTCCGCTTCGCCTACGACCTCGATCTCCGGATGGGATGAGAGCAGGGATAGTAGGGCGACCCGGGCCAGGCGCTCATCGTCGGCGATGAGGGCGGTGGTCATGAGCGTCCCTTCCCGGCCCTCGGGAGGCGATAGCGAATCGCGGCCGTCGACCACTCCTCGCCGAGCTGCAGGCTCACTTCCCCCGAGTCAGGGAACATCATCCGGATCCGGGTCCGCACGTGACTAAGGCCCATCCCCGTCCCTTCCGCGGCGGGAGCACCTTCACGGGGCCGGGAGTTCACGACCGCGATCTGGACCTGGCCCTCTTCGTTTTCGCCCTCGATACGAAGAGAAAGAGGGTCTCGTCCCCGCATACCGTGCTTGATGGCGTTCTCGACCAGAGGCTGGAGCGACATGCTGGGCAGAGGTTGGCTGCGGAGTGACTCGGGGACGGAGATCGTGACCTGAAGCCGATCCTCATAGCGGACACGCTCGCAGTTCAGGTAGGCACCCACGAAGTCGAGCTCATCCCCTACCGTCGTGGGGGCACCGTCGGAGTGGCAGAGGGCGCTCCGCAAGAGGGAACTGAGGTTGCGCACCATATCTTTGGCCCGGGCGGGATCCGCCTCGACGAGAGCGACGACGCTGTTGAGGGCGTTGAAAAGAAAGTGCGGGTTGAGTTGCGCTCGAAGCAGCTGAAGCTGAGCTTCATTGGCCCGCTGGGCCGACGTCATCGCCCTTAGCGAGGACTCGCGGACCCGGTAGCTGAGAAGGATCACGAAGAAGATTGCGCTCCACAGACCGAGCACGACGAAACAGCGGGTAAAGCGGATGATCGGTTGGGCATAGGTGGAGTCGAGAATCTCCGGCTTGAGGAAAATGAAAGCACCCGAAAAATCGAGGATCTGCAGCTGAAGCCAAGCCCATACGACCGCCCCAAGGAATGAGGCGGCGACCACCGTCCCCACCGCCGCCGCCCCTTCGGTACATCGGACGGGGAGCCCGGTGTAGAGGACGGCCATGACCGAGGACACGCCGAAGCCCGCGAGAGCACCGAGCACGAAGTCGGTGGCGATGCCGTGGGTCGAGACCCCATTCGTCGTGGCAATCCCGTACAAGGGGAGGATGAGCGCCGCATGAAGGACCAGCCAAGTCCCCGCCTGGACGAGCCAGAAGAGCGGGTTGCGGGGGCCTGGAGCCTGGGGAGCCCGAGTGAGGGGTCGACGCATAGGTCCCCGCCACGGGACCATGGATCTGAGGCCAGCGGGAGCCTTTGTCCGCCCAGCGGTCCGATTCATCCGGCGAGCGGTCTAGACTGAGCGGCCCCGTTCACCCCTATCCCACCTCGCGTTAACCCGAACTCTTACTTGAGACTGAATATCATATCTCTAAGTATATGTAATCTAGTCACCTTTTCGGTTTCGCAGGCAAACTCAGGACCTGTAGTCGAGGCGACATGTCCAGCAACCGAGAGGTCATCGGCGTGCTCAACGAGGCCCTGCGGGTCGAGCATACCTTGGCCATGCAGTGTCACCACTATGCCCTGACCGTCGCCGGACTTTGGCGACTGTCGCTGGCTCCCTTCTTCCGTGACCTCGCCGGCGAGGCACGCGGTCACGCGGCTAAGTTCGGTGCGAAAGTCGTGGCTCTGGGAGGGACGCCCGCCACCCAACTGGACGAGGTCAAAGCGTCCGAAGACCCGCTCGAGATGGTCGAGGACGTCCTCGCCCTGGAGCGCCGAGCGATGAGCGTATATCTCTCCGCGCTTGCCGCGGTTCCCGAGGGTGACGTCGCGCTGCGGAACATGCTCGAGGATCATATCGATGACGAGCAGCGGCACATCGAAGAGATCGAGCTGCTGGTCCGCGAAAGCGCATCCGGGAGTCAGCGGGCTCCGACCGACGTTCGGCGAGCGTCTTGAGATAGGCACGGGCCGCGGTGCTATCTTAAGCCCGTGAAGCCTGTCCGCGGCACGAAAGCCTCGACGCTACGTTCGTAGCCCTTCGTGC
>JBCBRU010000634.1:0-5243 GCA_039819565.1 Myxococcota bacterium
CGTCGACGCGGCCGAGCACGACACGCTCCAAGGCACGGACGGGGCGGTGGCACTGCGGGGCCCGGCTGCGTCGACGTCAACGTGATCGACAAAACCGTGGCGGCGCTCCTCTCCCGCCGGGCCCTCGAGATCAGTGTCAAAATCGAAGCCCGACGACGGCACTTCGACCGCCCGCGTCGGCACCAGATCCTCCTCGAAGGCTTCGAGCGGCGGCGAGATTCCGAGCACCCGCGAAGCGGAGAGCTCAAGCTCGGTGCCGTCCTCGTCGGTGGTCGCATCCAGCGCCCCGCCGGGGCGATCGTCGAAGTCGGCCTCGGAGCGAAACGGCGTCTCTGGGGTTGGGTCGGCCGTGGCCGAGCTCCCGTGAGCCGGGACGAGCACCTGGGTTCCCTCTCTCGGAACTGCGAGCGCTTCGGGAGAGAGGGCCACGAGGCGCTCGTACTCCTCCATCTCCTCCGCATGCTCGGGGCCAAAGAGCTGCGCGAGCCACCGACCTACTGCCGCTCTCGGCACCAGCATCTGAGCTTGGCGGGCCTCGCTGAGGATGACGTCGATGAGCGGCTCAGCTTTGGCTGGCCGAATCTGAAGGTTGGGCTCCAGCATGCTCTCCACCTGGTCGGCGAGCCAGGCGGGGAGATCGGGACGGAGCTCGGCGAGGGGACGGGGGCGCTCCTTCAGCACCTTGTTCAAGACCTCCGAGGTGCTTCCCTGAAAAGGAGCAATGCCCGTCAAAAAGCGATAAGCCACCGCCCCGAGTCCGTAAATGTCCGAGGCGGGACGGGCGCGTTCGCCACGTACGACCTCCGGCGGAAGATAGTGGGGGGTGCCGAGAATCTCTCCTTGCTTGGTGAGCCCACTCCCCTCCGACAGATAGCTCTTGGCGAGGCCGAAGTCCGCGAGGCGGGACCGTCCGTCGTATCCCAGAAGCAGATTCCCCGGGGTGACGTCACGATGAACGAGGTTGAGGGGTCGACCGTCTTCGTCCTGGGCCCCATGCACGTAGGCCAGCCCCGCCAGCCCGTCGAGAAGGAGGCGAATCGCCACCGCGACCGGCCCGCCTTGGCTCCGCAGGCGCAACCGATCCGCGATGAAGCCGGTGTCCTTTCCTAAAACGAGCTCGGTGGCCACGTACACCTGACCCTCGACCTCCCCAATATCCAGGGTACCGACGAGGTTCGGATGGGAAAGGCGTCGAGCCAGCTCGGCTTCGTGGCGGAATCGCTCCCGGAAGGTGGGTACCCGCGCCACGTCTGGACGCAGGCGTTTTACCGCCGCGAGCGGCTGCGCTTCCCAGGGCGTGCGAGCCAGGAAGACCTCCCCCATGCCGCCGCGTCCAATCGAGCGACAGACCACGAACGGGCCGAAGCGCTGAAGGCCACCCACGAGCTCGATCAGGGTACCAAGGTCGCGCAGGCAAGCGAAGGTTTCAGGGTTTCGCGTCTCGAGCCTGGTTCCACTCGGCCCAGAGAAGGGACCCGCCCTCGTCTTCGAAGCTCTCGGCGGGGCGGATCTCTCCGGCGGCGGAGATGCGGACCTCGGTCATCGCGGTCGCCACGACCTCTTCCCATTGAGCTCGAGTGACCCGC
The DNA here is from genome assembly GCA_039819565.1 of Myxococcota bacterium. Classification (GTDB taxonomy): domain Bacteria; phylum Myxococcota; class Kuafuiibacteriia; order Kuafuiibacteriales; family Kuafuiibacteriaceae; genus JAHQVK01. Next base: position 1,587 of record JBCBRU010000634.1, read on the forward strand.
TGCGGCCCTGCGACCCGTTTCCGCGAATGCCGCGCGTTCCCCCCGGAGTCTGCTCCTCGAACGCCTACGCTGCCGGTGTATACGCGAACCACGGCAGATAGGTCCGCGCGCGCTACGACCGCGAAGGCCGTCCCCCGAACGCCTGCAATGGCGTGGGCGGTCCGGACTTCGAAGCTCGACCGCGGCCCCTGCGCCTTCGTGACCCGTGCCCACAGCCGACCTGCCCAAAGGCGAAGTCCGATCGTTCGGCGCCCTGGTGCAGAGGCGGCTCTGTCGATCTCCAGGTGACCCAACGCGCCCACCCGAACCCGAGAACCGTCCCCCCCCACGAGCTCGACGCGCGCCGCCTCGCCCGTGCGCACCTGCCCGCGAGGATCTACCCGGTCCCCGCGCGCGAGCGGCCGCCAGGTTTGGCCCCGGTCACCACTGACCTCCACCCTCCCCTCCGACCACGTCACCAGGAAGCCTGGTTTCGCAGCGGGCGCAGGCGCGGCTGCGAGGCTCAGGCCGAGAGCCAGGACGGCCGTGCCCATCACGGGCTCCGATCCACCGTGCCCGCGATCTTGGTTCGGCTTACGTCGTTGACCCGTATGGAGAAGGCCTCGAAGCGGTGACCTTCGAGATCTCGGGCGAAGTCCTGACTTCGGGCCTTCACCTTCAGGGTGAGATAGGCGCGACCCTTTCGGCGGCGACGCACGTGCACGGACTCCACCCCTCGCACCGACTCGGTCAGACCTCGCTCCAGGATTCGGGCGTCCTTTCCGTTCTTCACGCCGTCGATGACCAGCTCAATCTCTCGACTCGAAGAAGCTTCGGAGACCCATTTTTCGAGGAGGTTCTTTTGAAGTTTGGGGCCGATCTTCTTGGCCAGAGCCTTGATGGCGAGACGACCGCCCAGGTTGGGATCGATGTGAGCGGCCACGCCGGTGTCCTCCGCCACGGCGAGGATCTTGCCCGTATCTACGCCGACGACCCGAAGGGTTCCCACGGCGTGATACGCGTGCATTGTGACGCCCTCCATCACGGGCCCGGCGTCGTTGACCAGGACCTGCCCCACCACCGCCACGTCCGCGTCTGCGTCCGCGGCGAGCCGTTGCGCGGCAGCGTTGGAGAGCTCCGGGGTCTGCAGGGGAGCGGCCACTTCGAGCTTCCCCGCGAGCATGCCGGGGTCGATGAAGGTGTAGCCCACGGGTTGCCATTCGCCGATGAGCGACGTTTGGAGGAGAGACAGGTTCGCCGAGGCACCGCTCGACCCCCACCAGAAGTTCGGCCGACTCGACCCAATGTTCTGCTCGGCGACGAGCACGATCACGCGGGGCTTGGTGGCGAAGAGAAGATCCAGATCGGCTTTGAGGGCTTCTCCGTCCACGTTCGCTTTGACCCGAACCTCGTAGGTCTCTCCCTCACGGCCTTCGCCCAGGATCTCATAGTTGCGGACGAACCCGCTGGCCCGAGCGTAGATCCGGTCCGACACGAGCTGGAAGTCTTCGGCCACGGTCTCGGCGGACACCCGGGTCCCTGCGACCTGCTCCACCGCTTTGCGCTTGGCGTCATCGAGGGCGCGATCGCGGGCGAGAGGGACATCGTTGTCGACCACCGCGGCAACGCCGGTGACGGTCACGGATCCGGAGGCGGCTCCCGGAGCCGAGAGAGCCACCGACAAGAGGAGAGCGGCTCCGCCCATCACCGGGCCCCGGCCGATCCGCTCATGACCACGACCACCGAACCCTCGGCGACGAAGCCAAGGTCGAGGCCCGCAAGCTTGTCCGCTTCGCCGGGAGCCAGGGTCCAGCCCTTCCCTGAAGCCGTCGAGACCCGCACCGTGACCGGCGTGGCTCCAACCCGCTCGTGCGTCTTGGCTTCTTCCACGCTCGCGGCGTAGGCGACCCCGCCATGCCGACGCAGAGACTCTTCGCTCAGGATCTTCGGCCCGAGAATCACCCGTCCCTGACCGTCTTCGACGGTGGGGATGAGCACCGGGCGCGCCCCCACCCCCGAAGCGTCGAGAATCAGGCCCGTGATCTTGGTTTCGCCGCCTTCGGAAAGCTGGGTCCTCGGACCCGTCGGAGCTAGGGCCGTGGCGAGGCCACCCTTGAAGGGGCAGCGAAGAACCACGTCCACGCCTCCGTCGGAGTAGTAGCGGGTGTCCTTGACGCTGCACCCGCTCAGGAGCCCCTGCACGGTCGTCCGCACCCGCGGCTGCGCGAGCCGATCCCGCCCGGACGCGGAGACCGTGACCCGGACCCCTTCGAGCGCCTCGAGCACGTGCCGATAGGCGTCGAGCTTGGCGGCGCGCTCGGCCTCTAGCCGGACCTTCGCCACGTTTCCGAGATCCAGCTTCGGAGCACCGCTCCCGGTGGCCACGATCTCCCCCGAAGACCAGTCGATCTGGGCGTGATCGAGACGCTCTACGACGGCGTCAGCGGCGCTGCTGGCGTGAGCGACGGAGAACAGGACGGCAGCCCCGGCACAGCCGAGCCTCCGATGGATTCGGCGAAGTCTGAACATAGGGGCAGTCATTGAGTGTGTCCAATCCGGTGACGATCACCGTTCGATCCCGATTCAATCATTTTTCGCGGATTGACGGTGGAGCAAGGTCTACGCAGATTCTCCGCTGTGGAACCGATGTTCCTGAGACATCGAAACGGAACGGCCGTTGGCCCCCTGACCTCCCATGCGCTGGAGGTCTTGTGGGACGCGCATATCATCGACGACACCACGCCGTTGTCGTCGGACGGTGAGACCTTCACCGCGGCCGCCGACTTTCCGAAAGTCATCGCTCATCTCCGCCGCACGAAGTCGAAGCTGGACCACGGAAGCGATCCTTGGCCGGAGCGGATTCAGGTCCGCGCCCCCGTCGAGGTGGAGTCGGCCGGGCCCACCACCGGACCTCGATCGGAAGCCTCGCTCTTCACCACGACCGCCCTCCTCTTTCATCACGCGACCGAACGGAGCCGGGGGACCCTGACCCTTCGGGGCAGTGATGGCGAACTCGCCTTGCGTTTCCGAGACGGTAAAGTCGTCGAGGTCTGGGGGGACGGTCGATTCTCCCTCACCCGCTGGCTGCTCGAAGAGGCGATCGTCACTCTGGATCAGGTACAGGAGGCCGAGACCCACGCACCGAGCATGGGAGGCGACATCGGTGCGGCCCTCGTCTCGGCGGGCACCCTCGCGCCCGGCGTGTATTTTGAGAAGCTCTTGGCCTGGGCCACGCACCAAGTCGGCGATGCTCTGCTGACCGATTTCTCAGCTCGACACTTCGTTCCTGAAGACGTGCCCGCCCCCGCCATTCCGCTCGGATTTGAGCGATTCAGCCTGCCCCTCAACGCGCTTCGCGAAGTCACCAATCGCGGAAACCTCGAGCGTCGGCTGCTTCCGAAACGGGACTGTCCCCTCATTCCCTCTCAGGTGGAAGGGATGGTGCTGGAGGACGCCAAGCCGAAGCCCCGCGAGCTCAGAGCCCTCAAGGCGATCAACGGGGCGAAGACCCTCGGCGACCTGCTGGAAGAGGTAGGAGGGAGCGACGAACGCAGCCGCGACGTTCTTCGCGCCGTCCTCTTCGCGACCGAAGCGGGCTTTGTGGTCTTTGGGGACAACCCTGCCGAAGAGCGCGAGGCCGAGGAAGTGACGCGCCTCGATGCCGAGTACGAAGCCCTC
>JBCBRU010000635.1:0-5237 GCA_039819565.1 Myxococcota bacterium
CGCCAGGGGCGAAAACTGCCTCACCACTTATGCAACTAATCAACCTGACAGGGGACTAGCAAGGCTGAAGCGTGGCGTTCGCATTCGCGGCACGCACCTTCTATGAAATGAAGCCTCGGCCTAGCCGAGCGACGGTTAGTTGCGGACGAGAAGAGTGCGCCATCGTCCGTAGGTACCGTCCAAGCCGACCCGACCGAGCTGGGCCTGTGCACCCTCAGCCGACGCGGCGTGGGGAAGCTCCGGTTCCAGCTCCCAGGTTTGGTTGACCGCCAAGGTCCCGAAGTCGAGCTGGCGTGCGAATCGGCGGGCTCCCACGTCGTCGCCCCCGAAGACGGCAGCAGTGCGGCGTCCGATGCCGTGGTGGACCCTGTCGATGGCCTCTTCTTCCTTGTGGAAGCGTTCGAGGGTTACCACCGGGCCTCCGATCGGTTCGCGGACGAGACGACCGTCGACCGGGGGGTCCAGGAAGAGGGTGGGCTTGACGTAGCACCCGGAGAAGCGGGCGCCTTCGACCTCACGCGTACCGCCTGAAACGAGACTTGCGCCTTCTCGTCGTCCGAGTTCGACGTAGGCCAACACGCGCTTCATTCGCTCCTCTGAGCAGAGCGGACCAAGCTCCGTGTGCTCGTCCAGCGGGTGACTCACCACGGCGGATTTTGCGAGCTGCGTAAGTCGACTGGCGAGCTCGGCGTAAAGGCTCTCGTGGACCAGAATACGGCTCGCTGAGGGCTCCCGTTGACATGCGCTGCCGAGACCCGAGCGAAAGATCTCCTCGACGGCCCGGCCGGGATCTGAGCCCTCGAGGACGATGCAAGGCATCTTGCTTTCGATCTCCAGATCCACGGCCTTGAGGTTGCTCTTGGCGGCGCTCACGAGCATGCGTCGCCCGAGCTCGAGGGAGCCGAAGAACGAGAGGGCGTCGATCGAGGGGGCTTCGGCCAGGTGTTCGGCGGACGCGCGACCGTCGCCGGTGAGCGCGTTGAGCGCTCCGCCGGGAAGAGAGGCTTCGCGGGAAAGCGCAGCCAGACGAAGGATGCTCAGGGGAGCCTCGGGCGGAGCGAGGAGGACCAGCCCGGACCCCGCGGCGAGAGCCATGGCGGAAGTGCGAAGAGCCACCCCGAGGGGCTCAGCGGATGGGAGTACCACGCCCCGAACCGCGAAGGCGGCGGGTTCGACCAGGGCTCCTCGACCGTCTCCGAGATCGTGGTGTTCGCCTTGGCGCGACCTAAGCCACCCGGCGGCCGCCCGGAGGGTACGGACACCCAAGTCCAGGTCGTGGTGCAGGACGTCGCGGTAGCTACGACCCGTCTGAAGGCACTCCAGAATCGCGAGATCCTCCTGATGATCGCGCACCACTCGGGCCAGGCGTTCCAAGCCTCGGGCGCGCCGCTCCCGGTCGCGCCCTGTCAATTTGGCGTGCGCACCTCGAGCCGCCTCTGCGGCCCGCTCGATGTCCCGAGGGTGGGCGATCGGGCAGCGTCCCAGACCCTCGCCGTCGGCAGCGCCACAGACCTCGAGCGTTTGATTGCCCTCCGACTGCAGATCGAGGCCTCCCACGTAGTTGTGCGGAGCCCTCTCGCGCTCGATGCGCATCAAGGTCTCAGCCCGAACTCTTCGATCGCGCATCAGAGCCGTTCGATCATCGTGGCCACGCCCTGGCCGACGCCCACACAGAGCGTAGCGATGCCTCGTTTGGCTCCGCGACGCTCGAGCTCGAAGAGCAAGGTCGTGAGGATGCGGGCGCCGCTCATTCCCAAGGGATGGCCGAGCGAGATAGCTCCGCCGTTGGGGTTGATATCGTCCATGCGCTCTGAGATGCCGAGCTGTCGGCACACGGCCAGGGCCTGAGCGGCGAACGCTTCGTTCAGCTCGAACACGTCAACTTGGTCCAGAGGAACCTTGGTCCGAGCGGAGAGCTTTTCAACGGCGGGGACGGGGCCGATCCCCATGACTCGAGGGTCGACGCCCGCCGAGGCCGAACCTGCCCAGCGCGCCATGGGAGCCTTGGTGAGCTTCGTCAGACCCTCCTTCGAAGCGAGGACCAAGCAGGCCGCGCCGTCGTTCAGGGTACTGGAGTTGCCGGCCGTGACGGTGCCGCCCTCGCGAAAGACAGTCCGAAGTCTGCTGAGCTTTTCGAGCGAGGCGTCAGCTCGAGGACCTTCGTCCTTGTCGACGGTGACGGGATCCCCTTTGCGCTGGGGAATTGATACCGAAATGCGCTCCGCCTTGAACCTTCCCCCCTCCTCCGCGGCTAGTGCCCTCTGATGGCTTCTCAGGGCGAAGGCATCCTGGTCCTCCCTAGTGATGTTCATCTGCTCCGCTACGTTCTCGGCCGTCTCTCCCATGGACTCGAGCGGGAAGAGAGCCTCCATCTTCGCGTTGGGGAACCTCCATCCTAAGGAGCTGTCATAAACCGTGCGGTTGCCCCTAGCCCAAGCCTCGTCCCCTTTGGACATCACGAGCGGGGCTCGGCTCATGTTCTCGACGCCTCCGGCCAGGACGATGTCGGCTTCGCCGCAAGCGATCTGTCGCGCCGCGAAGTTGACGGCCGAAAGACCCGAAGCGCACAGCCGGTTGACGGTGATTCCCGGAACACGGTTCGGGAGGCCGGCCAGCAGAGTCGCCATCCGGGCCACGTTGCGGTTGTCCTCCCCGGCTTGGTTGGCGCAGCCCATCACGACTTCGTCGACGGCCGCTCCCGGGGTACCGCTGCGCTCGAGGGAGGCGGCGATGGCAAGGGCGAGAAGGTCGTCGGCTCGGATGGGAGCGAGGGCTCCGCGGTGCCGCCCCATCGGGGTGCGAACGGCGTCCACGACGTAGACATCTCGGAGATCCATGACCTTGGCATGCCACGACACTCTGAAAGGTGAAAGAGCGTTCAGGTGGCTCCCGCGTGAGAGCGGGCCGCATTCGTTGGGCCTCGGGCCTCTTTCCTACTTACTCAGGGTTTGCCCGGGGAGGACGTTTCGCGGCCGTCTGTGTCAGCCTGACCAGGCATGCTGAAGCCAACACTCCTCGCGCCTCTCGTCATTGCTTGGTTCACGCTCTCTCCACCCGCCAAGGAGCAGCCCGTGGACGACTTCAATCTTCAGGGATCGGCCTCCATCGAGGGGGACTGCATTCGCCTCACCCCCGATGCCCCATGGGCTCGCGGGGCCGCCTGGGCCAAGAAGACCGTGGACCTTGGCCAGGATTTCGAAGTGGATCTCAACCTGAGCTTCGGTCATCGGGATGCTCTCGGTGCCGACGGCATCGTGTTCGTTCTGACGACTCAGCCACGGCTGGGCTGGCGAGGTGAGGGGATGGGCTTCGCTGGCCAGCGAGCTTCGCTCGGCATCGAGTTCGATACCTACCAGAACTATCGTGAGAATGACCCCGCGGCGGATCACCTCGCCTTGGTGACCTTCGGGACGGTCTATCATCCGGAGGGTGAGGACCCTGCCTGGAACCTACCTGCTTCCGGCATCGTAGAACTCCCAAACCTCGAAGACGGTCGGCGTCATCCGGCGCGCATTCGCTGGTCCGCAAAGGCCGATGTCCTCGAAGTGCACGTCGACGGACGCCTTCGCGCCACCTACCCGGGAGCTCTCGTGCGTAAGGTCTTCGGAGATCAGAAGGTCGTTTCGTGGGGGCTGACCGCGGCGACCGGGCGTAAGACCAACGCCCACGACGTCTGCTTCGAGGCGCCCTAACGCTGGAGCGCGGCCTCGACCCAGTCCATGCGGTCCTGGCCCCAGTGCAGCTCACCGTCCACGAGGAAGGTCGGAGCTCCAAAGAGGCCCAGCTCCGCCGCTCGCGCCGTATTCGACTTCAAAACCTCCTTCACCTCGGAATCGCCGATGCGTTGAGCCAACGCTTGAGCGTCGAACCCCTTGGTCTGGAGCAGCTTTCCGATCTCACCCATGTCGTTGAGATTCATGATGTCTACCCACATCCCATTGAAGCAGGCCTCGCAATACTCGAGGAAACGGGTGGGCTCATCCAGCTGCATGGCGCAGGCCCCACGCATCAAGGGAAGGGTGTTGACCGGAAAATTGGGGTTGAATTTGAACGGCGTCTCGTATTTCGCGGCCCATCGTTGGAGATCCTCGAACAGCCACTTCCCCTTGTTGGGTACCGTGGCGGGCGGCTGATTGCCCACTGCCTTGAAGAGCCCACCCAGCAGTATGGGCGTATAGGTCACCTGGGCCCCGGTGCGCTCGACAAGGGCGGGCAGTCGCTTGAAAGCGAGGAACGCGGTGGGGCTACCGAAATCAAAGAAGAACTCGAGGGGCTTGCTCATGCCATCAAGCTGCGTCCACCTTGACCTGGGCGCAACCCAGGCTATGACTTCAACATGACTGAGCCTGTTCTGCTCGTGCGCCGCCAAGGCGGTCGAGCCACGCTTACCCTCAACCGGCCTCGAGCCATGAACGCGCTCTCGCGCGAGCTCCGCGAGAGTTTGGCCCGGACCGTCGTGGAGCTCGAGCAAGACCCTGAAGTTCGAGTGCTGGTGCTCACCGGCGCCGGGAAGGCTTTCTGTGCAGGCCTCGATCTCAAGGAGCTGGGCGCTGGGGACGGTGGGCTCTCCGACGTGACTTCCGCCGCACCCGAGGCGGACCCGACGGTGGCCCTCAGTCGATTCTCGGGACCTATCGTAGGCGCGATTAACGGCGCCGCGATCACCGGTGGTTTCGAGCTGGCGCTGGCCTGCGACGTCCTCGTCGGGAGCCCCGAAGCCCGCTTTGCCGATACCCATGCTCGGATCGGGATCATGCCCGGCTGGGGGCTCAGTCAAAAGTTGTCTCGAATCGTTGGGTTGTCCCGAGCCAAAGAGCTGTCCCTGACCGGAAACTTCCTCGGAGCGGAGGAGGCCGCGGCCTGGGGGCTCCTCAACCGCGTGGTGCCCACCGATCAACTCGTGGGTCACGCGGAGGGTTTAGCCGACGACATGCTGTCCGTGGATCCGAAGATGCTTCTTCGGCTGAACCGACTCATCGAAGATGGATACCGGATGACCCTCGCGGATGGGATGCGCCTCGAGGGTACTCTTTATCGAGAGATCAACACTCAGCTCACAGGGGCGAGCATCGAGGAGCGTCGCGAGGCGGTCCGTCGTCGAGGTCAAGAGCAGAGCAAGGGAAACTGACGACCACTTCCCGCCGAAGCTCGCTCCTCGATGCTCGCCCCTGTGAGCTGAGTGTTGATCTCTCGATAAAGAGTACCCTCGAGGCGCATCCCATCCGCGAGGGTCATCC
>JBCBRU010000636.1:0-5163 GCA_039819565.1 Myxococcota bacterium
ATCAGCAACACGGCCCGCTACTGAACACCACGGCTTCTCCCTTTGAACTCGAGGGAGGCATGGTCGCGAAGAGCCGCAAGATAACCTGCTTCAAGACCGATGGCGCTGCCAAACCTTCGCTTCGGTGGCTCGCTCTCGCCCCTCGAACACGCGGGTGGCTCGAGCCTCGCTCGGGCTCTCGTCGGAGCGCGTGACGCACCGCGTCTGTCGGGCTATCGTACGTGGCGTGAACGATCGAGTGGCGCAGAAGACGGAAGTCTCTCTCGGCTTCCTGATGCGAACCTTGGCCGAAATCCTCGAGGCTTCGGGGGACGCGGACGTGGCTCGTATGCTCCCCTGGGGAGCGGAGTGGCGATCCCGCCAGGGAGAGGAGAGCTCGGCCCCGGAGCGCTTCCCGGAGGCCCTGGCCGAGCGCTGCGTGCGCGCCTACAGCTTGGCGTTTCAGCTTGCGGACCAAGCCGAAGAGAACGCCACCGTCCAGACCCTGCGCCGCCTTGAAGACGAGGGCCTCATGGGTGCGGAGTCTGGCTCCTGGGAGCAAAACTTCGCGCTCCTCAAGGAACAGGGGCTGTCCGAGGAGGAGATCGCCGCTCACCTCGGGAAGCTCCAAGTGGAGCCGGTGCTTACCGCCCACCCCACGGAAGCGAAGCGGCAGACCGTCCTCGAGCACCTGCGTTCTCTTTATCGCCTGCTCGTCGAGCTCGAGAACTCGATGTGGACCCAGGCCGAGCGTCGTAAGCTGGAAGAGCAGCTTCGGATCGCGGTGGAGCGGCTGTGGCGTACCGGGGAGATCTATCTCCGCAAGCCGAGCCTCGACGACGAGCGCCGGATGGTCCTTCACTATCTCCATACTATCTTTCCTCAGGTGATCCCGCGCCTCGAGACTCGGCTGGACTCCGCCTGGACCCAAATGGGCTTCGACCCGACCCGACTCCGCGACCCGGCGAACCGGCCACAGGTCACCTTCGGAAACTGGGTAGGGGGAGACCGGGACGGTCACCCGTTCGTCACTGCAGACTTCACCGCTGAGACCCTGCAGCTCTTCCGTCGAGCCGCCCTCGAGCTCGTGGACGAGGCGCTGACCGAACTCGCGGTGGGGCTGAGTTTGTCGAGCCAGCGACAGACAGTCCCCGAGGCCCTCTCTGCTCGGGTTGAGGCCTGGGCGCGGGAGCTCGGGCCTCGCGGGCTCGAAGCCCTCTCTCGAAACCCCGAGGAGCCGTGGCGCCAGTACGTCAACCTCATGCGGACCGCGCTCCCTCTCGACGAAGGGGAGGATGCTCCCGGGGCGCTGGCATCGGCCGGGGCCTTGGAAGCCGAGCTGAGGCAGCTGCAGTCCTGGCTGACCGAGGCCGGAGTGCCGCGGCTCGCGGACCTCGACGTCAACCCGGTGCTCTCTACGGTGCGAGCCTTTGGGTTTCATCTCGCGGCCATCGACGTTCGCCAAAACAGCGCCTTCCATGATCGCGCGCTCGCTCAGCTCCTCGAGCTCGCCGGTATACCGGACGCTGAGAACTATCCCGATTGGGACGAGCCTCGCCGGCGCGTATTTCTGGACGCGGAACTCGAGACCCGTCGCCCCCTCGGGCGACCTCAAGATATTTCCGGCACCGAGGCGCGAGCGGTCGTCGATCTGTACCACTATGTATCCCAGCACGCGGACCGGTGCGGTCTGGACGGGCTGGGTGGCCTGATCGTCAGCATGACGCGGAGCGCGGAGGATCTCCTCGCCGTGTATGTATTGGCCCGAGAGGGCGGGCTCATGCGCTACGACGACGAAGGCAGCTACGTGCCGCTTCCCGTCGTGCCCCTGCTCGAGACGATCGAGGATCTCCTCGCCGCGCCCCGGATCATGGATGACTATCTCTCCCACCCGGTGGTGCGGCGCAGCCTGGCCCGCCAAGCCCTCCGGCGCGGTCGGAAGCGGCCGGTGCAGCAGGTGATGGTCGGCTACAGCGACAGCGGCAAGGACGGCGGCATCGTGGCCAGCATGTGGAGCCTCAACCGCTGCCAGAAGGCTCTGGTCGAGGTTGCGGATCGCCACGGCGTCGACATCAGCTACTTTCACGGCCGCGGCGGAACCATCGGTCGAGGGGCTGGGCCCACCCATCGCTTCGTGCGGGCCCTTCCCCCCTCGTCGCTTCAGGCCCAGCTTCGGGTCACGGAGCAGGGGGAGACGATCCGTCAAAAGTACGCCAACCCCATGACGGCCGGTCATCACATCGAGCTTCTCCTCGCCTCTAAGCTCGGCTCTCGGGGCCTGGATGCGAAGGGGCGGACGGACCCCGAGGCCTTGGTGGCCCTGATGGACCGGCTGGCGGCCTCGAGCCGACAAACCTATACCGATCTCCTCAACGCTGAGGGTTTCGTACCCTTCTTCGAGCGCTGCACGCCCATCGACGCCATCGAGAACAGCCGCATTGGCTCACGACCCTCTCGTCGCCCGGGCGAGCGCAAGCTCTCCAACCTCCGCGCCATCCCGTGGGTCTTCGCGTGGAACCAGGCGCGCTTCGTCCTCCCGGGTTGGTACGGACTGGGGTCCGCCTTGGCCGGCTTGCGGGCCGAGGACCCCGAAGGCTTCGAGCTCATTCGGAAGGCCAAGCGAGAAGAGAGTCGGTGGGCGCCTGTCCACTATCTCATCAGCAACGCGGCCACCGCGTGGGCCACGGCTTCCCTACCGGTGATGCGGAGCTACGCCGAGCTCGCCGAAGGAAGCCCGAATGCCGAGGTCCTCTTCGAGCGCATCGTGGATGAGTTCGAGCGCACCCGGGGCGGACTGGAAGCGATCTACGGGGCGCCTCTGGATCAGGTCCGGCCCAAGATCCACCGGATCGTGAGTCGGCGCTCCGAGGCGCTCAAGCCTCTTCATCATCGTCAGATCCAGCTTCTCCGAACCTGGCGAGCGGCCGAGGCGGAGGCGGCGGAGGCTCTGGTGCCTCCGCTCCTTCGCACCATCAACGCCATCTCGTCCGGGCTCGGCGCCACGGGCTGAGGCTATTTAGGGGCGAGTCGTGTACGGCCGGATCGGAGAGGCTTCGGCGCTCCTGCTCGCGCTCGGCGCGCTTGGGCTCGGAGCCAGCGGGCACCTGCAGGCTTGGCTGCACATCTCTCCGCCCGCCGCCGTGACCTTGGCGGTGCTGGTCATGGCGGCGGTGCTGTGGGTCTCGGAGCTGGTGCCTCTCTTCGTCACGAGCTTTCTCATTCTGTTTCTCAACGTAGTGTGGGTGCGGAGCTCGCTCGAGGCGGAGGGTCAAGCGGTGAGCGCTGCGGCGTTCACGAGTCCATTCTTCTCCGACGTCATCCTTCTCTTCTTGGGAGGGTTCGTGCTGTCCGCCGCCTTTCATCGCTACGGGCTGGACGAGCGCATCGCCCGAACCGTGCTCGAAAAGACGGGCGGTGCTCCGTCTCGGGTCTTGGCGGGCGTGATGCTCACGACCGCGTTTCTCTCCATGTGGATGAGCAACACCGCCACCACCGCGATGATGCTGGGGCTGACCGGACCTATCATCGCGCGCATCGAAGCCTCCGATCCGTTTCGCAAGGCCCTCGCTCTCGGCATCCCCTTCGCCGCCAATCTGGGAGGGCTCGGTACGCCGATCGGCACTCCCCCCAACGCCATCGCGGTCCAGTTCATGAGTGAAAGTGGCATTGCGCCTTCCTTTGCCACCTGGATGGCGATGGCGGCGCCCATGCTCATCATCCTGCTGGCCCTGGCCTGGATACTCCTGATGCGACTTCACCCCGCGCGAGCGGAAGCGGTGAGCATGCCCGAGGGTTCGGGCTTCGACATCGACCGCAGGGGCGTGGGGGTGCTGGCGGTGGCGCTTCTCACCATCGCGGGATGGCTGACCTCCTCTTTGCACGGACTCTCCACCGGCATCGTGGCGCTTCTCCCGGTGCTCGTCTTCTTCGGCCTTCGTCTCCTCGACGCGAGAGATTTTCGGCAGCTCCCGTGGGACGTCCTCATCCTCGCGGGAGGCGGACTCTCTCTGGGGCGGGCGGCGGCGCTCACCGGGCTGGCGGACGCCGCAGCTTCGCTCGTTCCCGTCGATGAGGGGCTTTTCGCCGTGGCCCTGGGGTTCGGGCTCGTGGCGAGTCTCATGAGCACCTTCATGAGCAACACCGCCACCGCGAACCTCCTCATTCCCGTGGCTCTGGGCCTCCCTGCGGGCCTCGCGAGCTCCGTTCTGTGCGTGGTGGCCTTCAGCTGTTCGGTGAGCATGGCTCTACCCGTCACGACCCCTCCCAACGCGATGGCCTTTAGCTCCGGCAACATCGTGGTGCGGGACATGATCGCGCCCGGCGGGCTCCTCACTGTGGCCGGCATTGTCGCGGCGGTGGTGAGCATGGCGTGGTGGAAGCTGCTGGGAGCGGTGTAGAGGATCCTCATCGTGGATGTTCATCGACAGAGATGCCAGGCGTGCGGAGGGCTCGAGCACCGGGTGCTCGTGGTGCGCGAGCCAGGGCACGCTCAGGTCGTCATGGTTCGCTGCACCCAGTGCCGGGAACTCGTCGCGCGCTACGAGCTCTCTGCTTACTATCACCACGGACGAGGCTACGAATCTTGGATCGCGTCCTTCTCGGGCGTGGCCGAGAGCGGTCGAGACCTCCTCGGGCGCTTCGCACAGGTCAAAGAGCAGGCGGTCGCTCAGTTCGAAAAGGTGGTCGAGCGGCTCCGAAAGGACGGTCGAGATGAATGAGCGCAAGTTCGCTGTCTTTACCAGCGGGGGGGACTCTCCCGGCATGAACCCCGCGGTGCGGGCCGTGGTTCGAGCCGCCGCTCAACACGGAGTCTCCATGTATGCCGTGTACGAGGGCTACCAAGGGCTCGTGGAAGGAGGAGACCACGTGCGCCCGATGTCCTGGGAGGACGTGGGAGGCATCCTTCACATGGGAGGGACGGTCATCGGTTCGGCTCGATGTCCCGCGTTCCGCGAACGCGAGGGGCGGCGGCAGGCCGCCCGCAACCTCCTCGAGCGCGGGATCGACGGGCTCGTCGTCATTGGAGGGGACGGGAGTCTGTCCGGGGCCGACGTCTTTCGCCGAGAGTGGCCCGAACTCCTGACCGAGCTCGTCCATCGAGGAGAGATCGAACCCACCAGGCCCACGATCTGAAGATGGGGGTGGGCCTCAGCGAGGCGAGGCTCGATCTCTCCTCGATGGACG
>JBCBRU010000637.1:0-5160 GCA_039819565.1 Myxococcota bacterium
GCCCGGTTCGACGCCCGCGCTCCTGGCCGGGCGTCAGCATGGTATCTTTGCCACCGCGTCCCTGCGGCGTGTGGCCTTCACCCTGTCTCGCCAGATGGCGCTGGCGCGCCCCGAGCTCGCCCTGATGGGGGCCCTGGATCCGGAGGACGTGGCCGCCTGTTTGGAGGGCGCGCTGAGGCTGGTGGTTCCGGGCGGGAGCGGCATCGACCTCGGGGCCCCTAAGTCGGAAATCGAGAGGTGGGAGAAGCTCCTCGGAAGAACCATGCGCGACGCTTCGCGGGCGGCGCTGGCCGAGCCCGCACGCGCGGTCGTGGACCGGCGGCTCATGAAGGTCCTAGCGCGGTACCTTCGAGGCGTCGAGCACACCGTCAACCGAGCCGCTGTGCTCGTATCCGGAGACGTACAGACAGCTGCGTTGGGGCTCGATGAGACCGAACCCGTGGTGCCCGACGTCTCCCATCGAGCGCGGGTGCGAGAACTGATGCTGTTCGTCCTCGGGCTGGACCACTTCGAGCTGCGAGAGAAGCTCGGGGCCCGTCTCGAGCGCCAGGCCGACGAAGCGATCCGCCAACGACCCTGACCTGTTATGGTGACCTGAGAGACTGGCCGATGAAGTTCTCCTGTAGCGTTTGTGGTGCCAAGCAGTCGCTTGGTGACGCGAGCATCGGCCCTCGCGGGGCTCCGGTGCGCTGCGAGCAGTGCGGCTCTCCGATCGTCATTCCAGCCCCCCCGACGACCGGGGAGAACGGTGCAGCCGAGTGGGCCGCCGGAATTGAGGAAGAAGTTCCGCGCAGCGGCAACCATGGGGCTCCGCCGTTTCCCGCTGAGACGGACTGGGTCCTTGGCTTGAATACGCCTCGCTCCGGTTCTCAGCCGACCGATGGGGGCTATGAGGTGAGCTCTCGACCGAACCCCCTCGCCGGCTCGCCGGAGCGACTGTCGGCGCTCGCCGATCTCGCCGCCGAGACCGAGGAGGAGGGCGGCGAGGACCCGAGAGTCGGGGGTGCCGCGCGAGATCTGATCGAAACGGACGACGTGGCGCCGCCCGCGGCCGAGGCGGTGGCCATTCGCGTGACCCCTTTTCCGGTCGACGCTGAGCGTCCGACGGCGTCGGTCAGCATTTCCGCACCGCCGGGGGACGACCTGGACACGCTGTCCTTCAGTCCATCCGGGCCCGAGACGACCTCAGCATTCCCGAACGCGTCGCACCCCGCCGTCAACGGGGCGGGTGTGGCTCACGAAGACCTCATGCCAGAGGTACCTATTTCGGCCCCTGTTCACGCGATGCGCCCGACGACAGACGAAGCTCATGCCCTCTTCGAGGAACCGACGGTAGGTCTGGACGAGTCCGAGCCCACCGAGGCCGTCGTGGAGGGGTCGGGAAGTGAAATCGTGGAAGAGGAGATTGGGGATGCCTTCGCAGCCATGTTCGAGGGCGCACAACGCTCGGAGGCCCCCCCGCCAGCGGTCATGGAGCACGTCGCGCCTGCCTTCGATGCTCCCTCCCCAGACTCGGAGGCGTCGCCGATGCCGCTCTCGTCGGCAAAAGCCGAGTGGTACCTGGCCATAGAGGACGAGCAAGTGGGGCCTCTGACGCTCGAGGAGGTGGCCGAGCGTTGGGGGACCGGGGACGTAGGCCCCGGCTCGTTGTGTTGGCGTCGAGGGATGAAGGAGTGGAGCGCCATCGAGACGGTGGATGAGCTTGCGGAGCTGCGGGCTTCGACGCCCTCTCAAGCCCCCACCCCCGCGGTTTTTGGGCCCAACACCTTCGCCCTCACCGGCGAGATGGCCCCTTCTATCGCCTTGGAGCCCGAGGTTGAGGAGGTCGCCGAGCCGATATCTGCCGAGCCCGAAGCTGCTTGGCGCCCGAACGCGGCCTCAGCGCTGGCGAATCTGGCGGCGGAGGAGTTGGGCGAGTCGAAACCGGCCGAGCCCGCGCCGCGGGTTCGGCCCACGGTCGGGGCCAAAATGACGGCGCTCCCTACCGTCAACAACGAGCTCTCGAGACTCCTCGAGGGCTCGGGGCGTGCCGAGGGCACGGCAAGTATGTTCGGGCTCGCCGAGAAGTCGGTTTCGAAGGTTCGAGCCATTCCGCGGAAGGCGGAGACCGTGGTCCCAGCTCCCCGATCTCACGCGAGCGGGATCGAACGGCCGTGGCTGAAGTATGTCCTCATGGCCGGGGCCGCGGTGTTTCTCCTTTTCGTCGGGGCGGTGGGAGCCTACGCCTTCTTCGGCGGGGATCGACGGGCCCCGGCGGCCGCACCGGTGGCGGCGGCAACCCCGCCGGCCGAGGCCGCCGCGGCTCGCGGCCCAGCGCGCGCCACGGGAGTGCCGCCCTCGGAGGCGCCCAAACCTCCGGCGGAAGGGAAGCCTCCTGTGCCTTCGGCGAACGCATCTGCCGCGCCGGTCGCGCCGAAATCAGGCCCGCGAGCCGTGCATCCTGCCGAGAGTGGAGACACGGGAGTGGTCTCCGCAGCGGCTCCGGTCCCCGTCGCGGCTTCCGCCGAGGTCCCTCCGGCGGCCCCGCCTGCCGCTCTCGCGGCCGCGGTGACCGGTCTCGAAAAGCCGCGTTCCGCGGCGAAGGTGTCACCTAGGGCTTCAAAGCGGTCCTCAAAGAAGGTCAGAGCCCGACGTCGGGTGCCCAAAAAGCGCTCCGCGAGGGCATCTTCGCGGAAGTCCTCTCGGGCTTCGAGTTCGAAACGGTCCACAAGGACGGCTGCGCGCAGGTCTCCGCCGAGCCCCGAAGAAGACCTTCTCGCTGTCGCGGGAAGCGGCGGACGCCGCTCGAGGAGTGCCCGCTCCGCATCTGCTCCCAAGTTGGACGAGACGGAGGTCTTCCGAGTCCTCCGAAAGCACAAGACCCAGGTTCGGAATTGTATCGATCGGCACTCGAGCTCAGGCGGTCCTACCGGCCGAGTACGGGTCACCATAACCATCAGTCCGGCGGGGCGCGTGATTCGCTCGGCCTTCACCCCGGCCGCGTTCCAGAACGCCGTGCTCGGTCGGTGCCTCGCGAGCAATGCGCGCACCTGGCGCTTTCCAGCCTTCTCGGGGAAGCCGACTCCAGTAGGTTTCCCCGTGGTCGTGAAGGAATAGATTGGGAGTACCCACCATTCGGGGGCGGCTGGGTGCCCCTCCGCTCGGGCGACTCAGCCCGGGAGAGGTTGATGCCCTCCGACTCGTTTTTCGAGGAAGCTCCGTCGTCGATTGGTTTCGTCTCCACTTTAGTGAGCTCGACGAGGTCGACGCCTTTTTGAGGGTTAATGAGTTCGAACCCGAAGACGGTACGGACATGGAGCGTCTCGAGGATCTTCATTGTCGCGCCGTCGAGTACCTTCGAGAACACCTCGGCTATCGCCGTCTCCTCCCTGAGATCACGACCCCTGGCGATGTTCGTCGACTCTTTCTCCTCGCTTCGGAACGCCAAAAGCGAAAGCTGAGAATGCAAGCCTGCATGACGCTTAAGGTCATGCATATCGTCAACTACCAGGAGGGCCACGAGCTGCTATCTCGGCTGCCCTTCTCAGGTGCCGAGGTGTCGATTCTCCTGCGCGCGAAGGTCGAGCGCGTCGTGCGGGGACTCCTGGAACGAAAGTTCCCCGTCGTCGACTTTGCCGGGAACAGCAAGACGAATGACAGCATCCTCTCGAAGCTCTTGGCTAAAAAAGACACCCAGGCCGCTCGCGTGCTCGACAAGTTGCGTTTTCGCCTTGTGGTCGACCGAACCGAGGATATTCCGTCCCTGGTCATGACGCTCCTCGACGAGCTCGTGCCGTTCAACTACGTCGTCCCAAACCAGTCTAGCAACACCCTCTTGGAGTTCGACCGTCTGCTCCAACGCGCTGGCAACGTCGACGTCACTCGAGTCGACAAGGGTAGCGGGCTGGTGAACGAGGCTCCCGAGAACGGCCTTGGGAACCCCCAGAACGAGTTCTCGGGACCTTCCTATCGAGTCGTGAGTTTCGTCTCGGAAGTCCCCGTACGAGTAGATCCAGTGCTGCCCCTCGAAGGACGCACGGTCGAGCGTCTGGGGAGGCTGGTCTTTGGTACGGTCGAGCTTCAGATCGTCGACCAAGTCTCATCCGAACGCAACGAGAGTGGCGAGAATCGACATGCGCTCTATAAGGCTCGACAGAGGTCGAGGGTCAAAGAGCGGCTAGAGCGCGGCAAGCGGGGGCCTCTCTAGGAACGTCAGTTCCATTTCTTAGGGTCGTCAGGCGGGGCCCCCCCGCCGTCGATAACCTTCCACCCGGGCGGAGGTTCGCGCGGCGTCCCTCCCTTCTGCAGAGTGTCCAGCTCCTTCTCGATTCGGCGCTTCTTCATCCTGAGTCTCTGCTTTTCGAAAAGGTCCTTCCATCGGCTCGGGCGCCAAAGGCCTCGGCAGAGAATGAACGCAGCGGTCAGGCCGCCGAAGTGGGCGGTCGCGCTCGTGTTCGAAAAGGAGAGGGCGACGAGAATCTGAAAGCCCACCAGCAGGAGGACGAAGGTTCGCCCCGTCATCGGCCCCACCAGAAGGAGGTTCAGCTGACGGTTCGAATGGACGAGACCCCAGGCCATCGTAATGCCAAGGGTCCCGCCCGAAGCGCCGAGGTGCGGAACGATCGGGAAGGTCAGATTTAGACCTACTGCCTCGAAGAAGAGTGAGGCCAGCACCGTAAGGACCCCTCCTGCCGTAATGAAGATGAAGTAGGCCCGGAGGAAGCGACGGCTCCCCCACCATCGGTCCATCTCCGGCCCGAAGAGGTAGAGCCAGAGCATGTTGAACAGCAGGTGGGTAGGAGCCATCGGATCGTGGAACCATCCGTAGGTAAAGAGCTGCCAAACGAACCCCTGTCGGTAAACGTGGCTCGGGGTGAGGTATAGCCCCTCCGTGATCACGGGCGCCGCCGGGGTCCGCAAGAGGATGAGCTGCACGACGTAGAGCGCGACGTTCGCGCCAATGAGCCACATCACCGTCCGCGTGGCCTGGGGGAGGGAGAAGCCGGCATTATGCATCGAGGGTCTGCTCATGAGGGGATCCTTCGGGCCGCGGCCGTGGCCGCGCGTGCCCCGAATCGAAGCACGAATTCGGTGCCTGCTCCGACCTCGGAAGTCACTTCGAGACGTGCACCGTGCTCCTGCACGATCTGCTGAGTCAGGGCGAGGCCAAGCCCGGTGCCC
>JBCBRU010000638.1:0-5157 GCA_039819565.1 Myxococcota bacterium
CCTCACGGCCGAGCGGCGCGAAGCCCCAATTCTTCTCCCAAGCCTTGGTGTACAGATCGTACATGCGTGCGATCTCGGTCTTGGTGTCCGAGAACTTGACGGGACGGCCCGTGGGCTTTTGCGCCACCTTGCCCAACATCAACGAGAAGATGCCCAAAAACGGTCGGCTCCTCCCCTTTGCTTGGGTCAAGATGCTGAACCTGAAGAAGACGAAGTCCGGCCGACTCATCAGCCTCGGGATGCTCCCGGAGTACCGAAAGCGCGGTCTCGAGACGATCATGTTCACCGAGACCCTCCTCACCGCCCAGAAGCTGGGTTGGCAGCATGGGGAGATCGGCTGGACCTTGGAAGACAATGACCTCGTCAACCGTGCCATCGAATCGATGGACGGCTGGTTGGATCGTCGCTACCGCATCCTCGGGCTGCGCCTGCAACCACGAACGGAGGCTTGATTGCAGGCTGCAACCCCTCGGCGAGCCGCCGCGCTGCTTCTTCGGGACCCGGACGGGCGGATCCTCCTGTCGAAGCGAAATCGCGAAGCGCGGTTTCTCGGAGGCTTCGTAGCCTTCGTGGGCGGCGGGGTAGACGAGGGAGATGCAGCCCTAGCCGTCGAGCTCTTCGGCCCGAGCGCGTCCGCGGAGATGGCCACGGTGGTCCGGGAGCTCCACGAGGAGACAGCGCTCCTCCTGACGGACAAAGGTGCCGTCGAGGACTCGTCATCGTCCGGGAATCTTCTCGAAAGCTATGCGGAGACGGGACATCGACCGCCGCCCGCTTCCGCTCTCGCCGAGGCCGGGCGATGGATCACTCCGGATTATTTGCCGATCCGTTTCGACACCCGCTTTTACCTGGTGGATGTCGAGACCGCGGACGCTCCGCGCCCGGACCCACGTGAGCTCGAGGCCGCCTGGTTCGAGTTACCCGGCGACCTTCTCCGCCGACATCGAGGTTTGGAGGTGATGCTGTCGCGCCCCACCCTGGACCAGCTCGAGGGACTGGCGAGCGGGCGCAACTCTGCCGCCGCTCTCGCCGCTCTCCCGGGCGCCGTTCAATACGAGGGGGATCCTTCCGAGGCCCGCCCCTTCGAGCCCGTCCGAGGGATCTGGGTCCTCCCCCTGCGGACGCCGACCCTCCCCCCGGCTACGCACACCAACTGCTACGTGGTGGGCCATGAGCAGGCCATCATCGTGGATCCTGCGACGTACGATGATGGGGAACGCGCACGACTCGGAGAGCTCCTCGACGAACGCTCGGCCCAAGGCATGGCCTTTGCGGCGGTGGTGCTGACCCATCACCACCGCGATCACATCGGGTCCGCTCAGTGGGTGGCTCACCGCCTCAGCATCCCCATCTGGGGCCACCCCACCACCCGAGACCTCCTCGCGGGCGAAGTCCACTTCGATGGACTCCTCGAGGACGGGGACACGATCGACCTCGGCCGAGACCCATCCGGTCATCCGTTCGTGCTTCGGTGCCTTCACACGCCGGGGCACGCAGCGGGTCATTTGGTTCTCGTGGACGAACGTGAGGGAAGCCCCGAGCTCGGCGGCCGGATGATCGTAGGGGACATGGTGGCGGCTGTGGGCACCATCATCGTCGACCCGGACGAGGGCCACATGACGACCTACCTCGAGCAGCTTCGCCGTCTCGCGGCCCACCCCGATGGCGTCCTCTTCCCCGCACACGGCCCACCCATCGCGGCAGGTCGAGCCAAATTGGAGCACTACATCGCCCACCGGCTCGCTCGCGAGGCCAAGGTGCGGGCCGCGCTCGAAGCGCACACCGGCCCTGCGACGCCCCAAGATCTCCTCCCCGCGGCGTACGCGGATACCCCGCCCGCGGTGTGGCCTCTCGCCGAAAGGGCCTGTCTCGCCCATCTCGATAAATTAGTGGAAGATGGCGTTGCTGGAAGAAGTGGGGGCAGGTTTGTCGCGCTTCCGTCCTGAACCTGCCACATCCCGCTTTCCTAGCGTGGGTTCTTCGTGGATGTTAATCGTCACATGGTGACCGCGATGGTGACGGATTCTGGTGCAAGTGCTGATGTCGGCGCGCTCGAATCCGCGCTTTCCATGCTCTTGGGGGCGGCCGCGGCCTGTCGGGCCCGCCCCATGGACGCCACGACCCGCCGCGTGGTGCAGAGCGCGCTCGCGCCGCTCTTGGATCAGCCCCTCTCCATCGTTGTCCGGGGCGAGATGCTCTCGTCGGGTCCCGTGAGCGTACCCGACCCGTGTCCCGGCGAGGGTCTATGTGCCCGCCTCACTCTTCACCGCCTCGGAGGTCTCGTTCTGTACCCGTCGCTCTCGGACGAAGACCTGGACCTGTTCCTCGGCTGGATGGGCACCGCGAATCGGGACCCTCGCTCCTTGGAGTTCGACGGCCTGAGCATGGTCCCGCTGCGTACGCCGAGGACCGCCGAGGCCCTTGAAAAGCTCGTGGAGCGCCTCGGCCGCGACCCCTCCACCGGCCTCAGCTTCTTTCACGTCGTCGACGACCGGCCCGCGCGCCCCAGTCGCGAGCGCCTCCGCTCGGCGACTTCATCGGTGCGAGACCGCTTGGGTCGAGCGAGGCTCGCGGCCCTGGAGCTCGCGGTCCGCAAAGGCGCGACGTTGCCGGCGCTCACGGAGGCATGGTCGGCGTGGTCGACCGGAGATGAGCGATGAGCTCGGCGAGCCTCGTCGCCGAACTGGGTATCATCTCCGACTTGTCGCTCTTCGCCGGGAAGGATCATCCCGGCGTCCAAGCCGCGCTCGAGCGGCTGGAGATGTGGTTTCAGGAGCGCGATGGCACGCCGGCCGAGCTTTCCTTCTCGGCCGACGGTATCCGAGTGGACGGGGAGGTCGTGGTTGTCCCCACGAAGCTCGCTCCCCACGCGGAACTGCTTCGCCGGCAGCTCGAGAGCGCGGGGTGGAGTGGACTCTGGATTTCCCCCACCGGCGCACGAAGGTGGCTCGACGTCCTGGACGCCCTCGGCGCCCGACCGCCGAAAACAGACGATCTTCAGACGCTCGGCGTCGTCCCCATTCCCGCGCCCAACGTTCCGACCCCTCAGCCTTCCAAGTCCTGGGCCGATGAGGTCGAGCCCCACGATCCCGGGGCCACCCCGGAGCATGGCAGCGCGGTGCCCGACCTGGCTCTGCGCAGCATCTCCAACCACCGGGACGCGGTACGCGTTCTCGCTCGAGCGGCGGAAGCCTTCGAGTTGGCGTGGTGGGCGGCCGAGGGCTCGACCTTCGATGAAGCGACCTGGATCGGCCTCGAGGCCGCGGCTCGCGACATCGAGGATGCGATCGATAGCCGTCTCGACCTCGTGTTCGGCGCCCTTCGTGCCGTGAGCCAAGCCGAGACAGAGCTGTCCCCTTCGGCCCTGCACGCCGCCCGCACGGCGGCTCTGGCCGCGGCCATGGTGCGAGGCCTCGAGCTCCGCGGAGAGGCGCGCTTCACGGTGACCGCCGCCGCCCTCTTTTCTCATCTGCCTTTTGCGCTCGCGGGCGGTGTGCCGAGCCCAACGCCGGTCTCGCGTTCGGACGCAGCTTCACTCGTCGGCGAGGCCCGGGCCAAGACGGAGGCCGAGCCCACCCTCAGCGGCCCCACCCGCATCGCGGGATGGCTGACCGCAGCCGAGTATCGATGCACCGACGACGATCGCGCCGAGCGTCATCTCATTTCTCGGCTCGTCGGTGTGGCCGCGGCCTACGATGCGCTGGTCTCCAGGACTCCGGGGCGCAAACCCGTCGGGGACGCTGAAGCTTTAAAGACCCTCGCCCAGGCTCCTGAGACCTTCGACTCGAGCTTCCTCACCGTCTTGACGGCGCTCGTCGCCGAGTTCCGTTAGTCGACGGGCGCTACGCCCCAATAGGCTGAGTTCGGTGGCGGAGAAGCGCGACGATCTCGCGCTGGCTGCGAGGCTCCTCCCTAAGGTCCACGAAGTTGCGAGCGAGCACGTCATAGCGCTTGAGCATCAGCAGACCCCATACCTGGAAGTAGTCGATGCCCTCGAACACCACCGCGTCGTCACGCACGTAGGTCTCGCGCTTGGCCAAGAAGTCGGCCGGCATCTCCGACCAGTGCAAGTTAGGCTTCTCGTGGTGACCAATGTGGTAGCCGTCGTTGAAGCATCGTCGGTTGTAGCGACAGTTGATGCATACGATGGAGCTCTTGCGATCGTTGTCGGGCTCGTCCGGGTCCACGAAGGCGTGCTGCGCCCAGTTTCCTGCCATCATCAGAAACCTCGAAATGATGACCGGCCCCACGAAGATCAGCAATGTGGCCTTCAGATTTATGAGCCCTAGAACCACGACCGCAGTGAGCCACCCCAGCTCTCCCGCCACCATCCTCTTCACGAGAGACCACCGTTTCCGCCGCGCCATATAGGCGATGAGGGCGGGGTGAACCAGGAAGAAGAAGCTCGCCCAGTAGTGCAGAAAGCCGCGCAGACTGTCGCGGCGGTAGGGCATCGTCGAGCTCAAGTCGGCGAGGAGATTCCCCTCAGCATGATGCATCCCAATGTGATGCACGAAGTAGGTCTCCGGGGTCTCACCCGCGAAGGGTCCGATCGTCCACGTGGCTACGCGGCTCAGCCAACGATACTGAGGCTTGAAGAGCTGGCGGTGCGAATAGTTGTGAAGCGCGAGAATGAAGCGGTCGAAGAACAGGCCGAACAGAAGCGCGTAATAGGCGACGACGTGCAGGATGCCGATGTCCTGGGTGAAGAGGAACGCGGCCGTGGGCCAAAGCACCGCGGCCATGGCCAGCAGTAGCTTCGCGATGGGGAGGTCCCGGTCCTCCTTGACGTAGCGCATGAGGAAGTCCTCGAGGGGCGAGAGGCGGTCTTTGGGCATGTACACGGGATCCGTGAGGACGATTTCGCGCGCCATCTCGGCTGCTTTCGACGTCCGGGTCGCTTTCGTCAAGCGCGGGTGATTCAGGTCGCTTCGCCCCGACGGGAAAGCCCCGGACTGCGACGTCCCGCGCGTTGACTCCCTCCTCCCTGATCCCTAGCACCGGCATGTGAACGGCAAGCTCCTGGCCGGGATGGCCGGCCTCGTACTCCTCACCGCGGCCTGTGGAAACCGCCCTGGCGCCGGGAAGTATCCCTTCCTGAGCGCGGAGCGACGCGCGGAGCTCCGAGGAGGGCATGGCTCATCTGAGGATCACGCA
>JBCBRU010000639.1:0-5140 GCA_039819565.1 Myxococcota bacterium
CCATGACGAAGGGCTTGTAGGCGAGCTGCTTGCGGTTCTCCTTCCAGAGAAGGCCGCTGGCCAAGAGGTCGTCCGGTCCTGAGAAGAAGAACACGTTTCTACCCATGTCATCCTTGAGTGGCTGATAGATCTCGTTGCCTTCGAGGAGAACGGTGGCGCCCTCGTATCCTGCCGCCAACCAATGATCGGTATCTGCCGTCACTCGAAGAAGCGCACCGGGGACCTCGTCGGGGCGCCGCTCTTTGGCGGTCGTGAATCGACGTAGGGCGTCGGAGTCGTCCAGAACCAGCCCTCGTGCAAGCTTCGAGTCTCCGCTCCCTGCCCCGGACTTCGGGGGGGTATCACCGCCGCCGTTCTTTTTCGTCTTCTTCTCCTTCTTCGCCTGGGCTTCCCTGGCTACCGCCCTCTCGCTCTTCGTGGCGAGGAGGGGCTCGTCCCCCTGGGTGAGGAGGCTCAGACCGCTCCCCAGAGCCACGAGGACCCCTCCGCGATGAACCCAGCTGCGGAGGCTCGAGGGCCCACGTTCGCCCAGTAGAGTCATAAAGCTCGGATAGACCTCGGGCACGATGACCACGTCGTAGGGCTCCAAATCGGCCCGCCTCAAGGTCCGCACCCGAATGGGCGCAACGGGGATACCCAGCTCTTGCTCGAGGACGAATCGGGTCGCTCCGGCCGAAGTAGGCCAGACCCCTTCGCCCCAGGCCAGAGCCACCCGGGGAGGCCGGAGGACATGGAAGTTCTCGCTCCCGAAGTTGGGACCGGAGTCGACCCAGCTCGACTCGAGAGGAACGACCTCAGCGCCGATCTCACGGGCCATCCTCACGAGTTGCGTCGGGAGCTCCCGGGGGTTCTCGGCTGCGGCGAAGATCACGCTTCCTTGGGGGTAGATGCGTCCGTCGCGGGTGAAGGCCTCGTCAGCGGTTCGGGCACGGGCTCCCGACCGGAGCGCCGCGGCGGTCAGCTTGGCTTGCCCCGCGTCGCTCCAGGGGACCACGTAGCCGAAGGTGGAGGCGCCCTGGCCAATGACCGAAGGAATGGGCCCGCTGGCGCCGACCGCCTCGGCGTCGCGGATGGGCACCGACGCGCACTGCACCGCATCGACCCCGCTCATCAACGGAAGACTCCAGGCCGTGACGTCGTACATCTCGACCTCTAGAGCGCGAGCGCGGCGGGCCTCTTGTCGCTCGATGAAGGCTTTGGGAAGGGGCGTGTCTACATCGAGCAAGGTGGCGATGAGGCGGCCATTCGGCTGGGCACGGTCGACGACGAGACCGCCCTTTGGGTAGCGCTTCCGGCAAGCCTCAAACGAGGTGCTCACGCGGCGAACGGCGACGCCCTGGGCCACGAGCCTCTGCGCCAGCCGCTCGGCCTGCCAGCGGCGGGTGGCGAGATCGATCACCGTGTAGCGCCCGCCTCGAACACCCCATTCCCGAGCGTCGCGGCGGTACTGGGCGTAGCTGCGGAGCAGGGCGGCCTTGTGCGTAGCCACCGTCTCGATGGTGCCGAGGGACGCGACGAAGTGGGCCCGCACCGCGTCGGCGTAGCTATGCACCGACCCATCGAGGCGGCGAAAGCGTAAGCCTCGAGGAGAGGCTTGCTCGAAAGTCATGGCGATCGCCCCGTTGAGTTGGGGCCACATGTCCCCGTAGCCGGGATAGAAGTTATCGAAGGTCTCACGGGTGAAATATGGGATGCCCAGGCGATCGAACCAGCGCGCGTTGTTTCGCCCCATCAAGACCTGGTTCTCGCGCTGGGTCGGGGTCAGATTGGGGTTGTAGGGCTCCGCCGCCGGGGGAAAGAAGTAGGTGCTGTCGCCGCTCATCTCATGAGCATCGACGACGACAACCGGGTGCCAGGTCTGAATCGCCGCGACCCGTCCCCGGGTCTCGGGCTGGCTGAGGTTGAACCAGTCACGGTTCATATCGAAGAGATAGTGATTTACACGCCCGGTGGGCCAGGGCTCATCGTGGCCTGCCGTGTACCGATCGTCAGAGGGTTCGATGCCATAGGCGGCACGAAAGCCATGGATGAAGCGGTCTCGCCCGTCTGGGTTCTGAATAGGGTCGATCACGACCAAGGTCTCGGCGAGGATGGCGTCGACCGTCGCGTCCCCCTGCGCAGCCAGGAGGTGATAGGCCAAGGCCAGGGCCGCATCAGGACTGGAGATTTCGTTTCCGTGCACGCCGTAGGACATCCAGGACACCGCGGGCGTCGATGCGGCCAGGGTCTTGGCTTCCTCCCCGGAGAGCTGTCCCGAGCCCAATCGAGAGAGAGCTGCCTTGATCTCATCGAGCTTCGCAATGTGGGCGGCCTTGCCGATCACCGCGTACTTGAGCTGCCGTCCTTCCCATGACACCGCGTAGTCGAAAATGCGCACCCGCTCGGGGGCGTGCTCGGCGAGCGCCCCCAGATAGCGGTGAGTATCGGCGGACGGCGTCATACGTTCGCCGCTCGCGTGCCCGAGGACCTGTTCGAGGCGGGGGACCTCAGGGTCGTAGCGTACCCCCTCCAGCGGCCCCGCGGCAGCTGCCGCCGGGGGGCCTAACCAGGCGAGGAGTCCAAGCATCGAGAGCGCGTAACGTGATCGAGGAACCCGGCCCGTCGATCGCTCGCGGACCATGAAAGTCGTCGGCGGCATCGAAGGGGATATAGTCGATGCTGCCCCCGGCCACACCCCTAGGCAAAGACCGAGGGTGGCGGTTCAGGGGACGCGAGGCTTGGGGGTTGCCGCGGCGAGGCTCAGAGCCTGGCTCCGGAAGGCGAGAAGGATGATCGGACCTAGACTCATGCCCACGAAGTAAACCGTCATGCTGCCGAGACCGAAGACCTCCCGAAAGGTGAAGAGGGGCGCGTAGGCGCCGATAGCCACAGCCCAGGCCATACGGACCAGATGTCGATGATGGCGCTCCGTGGCTCGGTCTCGGCGTCGAAAGCGAAAGTCCCCCACCACCAGACTCCCAAAAATCAAGGCGTGCAGTCCGGCCGGAACGACGTTGAGGCTTCCCTGTGTCGCAAAAGCGACTCCGGCCGCGGTGAGAGCCAGCGTGGCAAGAACGCCCACCCCGGTGAAAAGCGTCTCCAGGAAGCGGACGGCGGCGGAAGGAGCCTGATGCGCAAGGAGCGCCGTACTCAAAGCATAGAGCATGAGGAGGCTGTCAAAGAGGACGGGCGGCGAGAAGCGGATCGCCGCGAAAGTGAGCGCGCTGAGGGACGCTACGATCATGCCGAAGGCGTAGACCCGACCCGAGCGAACGTGAAGGCGGGCCCCCTTCGTGGCGGCCAGAGCTAACAGCGCTGCCGCGGACGCCGCGAACCCAAACACAACGTGGGCCCAGTAGACGATCGGAGGATACGGGTCAGGGTCGAACACACAGGGGTCATACCACCCCTCGTGCCTACTGGGCCTCGCCGTCGGTGCCCGCGAGCATCCGCGCCCGGGCTCGGGCGTCGAGGTCTTTGAAGTCGTCGGCGTCGAGGCGGCTGAGGATACTCATGAGGGAAGCGACCAAGCCCGTCCAGCCGGTTTGGTGACTCGCGCCGATGCCAGCTCCGTTATCTCCGTGGAAGTACTCGTAGAAGAGCACGTGGTCCCGCCAGTGAGGGTGGCTCTGGAGTCGCTCAGCTCCTCCGAAGACAGGCCTTCGGCCCTCGGCGTCGCGGGTGAAGATACCGACCAAGCGCTTCGAGAGGTCCTGGGCCACTTCGAACAGCGTCATGTGCTGTCCGGAGCCGGTGGGGCATTCCACCGTGAATCGGTCTCCGTAGTAGGAGTAGAGGTCGTACAGTGCTCGCACCAGCAGGAAGTTCGTGGGCATCCACACCGGGCCTCGCCAATTGGAGTTGCCGCCGAACATCCCCGAGTCGGACTCGGCGGGAAGGTAGCGGACGACGTGCTCCTGCCCCGCCCAGTGAAAGACATAGGGCTGGTCGCGATGGCCGCGGGACAGCGACCTGATCCCAAAGGGGGAGTAGAACTCCTCCTCGTCCAGCATCCGAGAGAGGATTCGGCGCAACTTGACTTCATCCACGATGGCGAGCATGCGGCGGTTCGAATATCCGGTCTCGGTGGGGCAATGGATGGTGGCCGTATCTTTAGCTTCGGCGAGCTCCTGGAGTCGTGCTCTCAGGCGGGGGAGTCCGGCCAGCGTCTCGGGCTCGAAAATGGCCACCGCCCCTAAGGGCAGCAGCCCTACGAGCGAGCGTACCTTGATGCGTGTGGCGTGCCCGTCCGGAAAACGCAGCACGTCGTAGAAGAAGCCGTCGTCTTCGTCCCAGAGCTCGTCGTCGTGCTCACCGACCCGGTCCAGGGCCCCCGCGATGGACAAGACGCGGTCGAAGTAGTGGAGGGCTCGGTCTTCGTATGACGGGTCATGGCGGCAGAGCTCCAGCGACATGCGCAGCATGACCTGCGCGAAGATCACCATCCAAGACGTCCCATCGGCCTGCTCCAGGTGGCCGCCGGTGGGGAGGGCATGGCTTCGGTCGAAGACTCCGATGTTGTCGAGGCCGAGAAAGCCACCCTCGAAGACGTCGCGTCCGTCGATGCTCTTCCGCTCCACCCACCAGTCGAAGTTCCGTGAGAGGCGCTCGAACATCCAGCTCAGGAAGGCGATATCCCCTTTGCCGCGCTTGGCGCGCTCGAACTGGAACACCCGCAGGGTTGCGTAGGCATGGACCGGCGGATTGACGTCGCTGAAGTTCCACTCATAGGCGGGGATGGCTCCGTCGTCGCGAAGATATCGGTCCTCGAGGAACATCGAGAGCTGAAGCTTCGCGAAGTCCAGATCGACCAGCATCAGCGCGAAGGCGTGAAAGGCGAGATCCCATACCGCGAACCACGGATACTCCCACTTGTCCGGCATCGAGATCACGTCATGGGCCCGAAGGTGCTGCCAGTCCGGGTTGCGGCGGTGGGCGGCGCTGGCGCGTCCGTGCAGCCAGGCCTCCTTGTCGAGGTTGTAGTACTGCTTCGACCACATCATACCGGCGAGGGCCTGCCGCATGACGTTTTGCTCGTCGTCCGTGAGCCCCCCGGGAGCGCCCCCCGGAGATCTTCGGCCCGACCTTTGAGAGCATCATTGCGGATCGGGTGAGGGACGCCGATGCGTTCTACGAGGGGGTGATTCCCAGGGGGCTCACG
>JBCBRU010000640.1:0-5127 GCA_039819565.1 Myxococcota bacterium
GCGAGCTGGTGGCGGGACTCGAGGGGCGCATCTGGGAGCGAACCGTCGACCGAGAAGAGGCCGAGTCTCTCCGCGAGCGCTACGACGTGCTCTCAGCCCGCCTCGTGGCCGGCCATCGGCAGATGCGCGTGTACGCGGAGCATCCCCCGGCGGGCTTCGAGGGTTCCGCCGCCGGCCTCGAGGACGTGTACTTTCACGCTATTCAGCAGTCCGGGCGCATCGCTCCGGCCGAGGCCGCCTGAGATGCCGGCTCTACTTTCGATCGCCCTCTTCGAGCTCAAGTATCAGCTTCGAGGCCCCGTCTTCATCACCGCCTTCCTCTTCTTCGGCCTGCTCGTGTTCGGCGGAGTCACCGTCGACAACATTCAGATCGGCGCCTCGAACGCCGTGAACATCAACTCGCCTTTCGCCACCACGACCATGGTTCTGACCATGAGTTTGACGGGGATGTTCATTCCCACGGCGCTCCTGTCGAGCGGGGTGCTCCGCGATCTCGAGATGGGCACGGCGCCGATCATCTACTCGACGCCGGTCTCGCCTCGGGCGGTGGTGCTCGGCCGCTTCCTGGGGGGTTTCGCGGCCTCGGCCCTCGCCTTCGCCAGCGTGCCTCTCGGCGCTTGGATCGGGGCCCACATGCCCTGGCTGGACCCCGAGATGCTCGGTGCCACTCGGATCCTCGACTATGTCGAGGTCTATCTCAAGTTCGGAGTCACGAATCTCCTGACGGCGGGGCTGTTCCTCTTCAGCGTGGCCAATCTCACCCGCTCCAGCATCGCCACCTACGTGGCGTTGGTGGCGGCCTTGATGATCTATCTGACCGGGCTCTCGCTCGCGGAGGAGCCCGGCTACCGCGAGACCATCGCCCTCCTCGACCCCTTTGGCATCGTCACCTTCGAGACGGTGACTCGATACTGGACGCCGATCGAGCGCAACACGCTGGTAGCCCCGTTGACGGGGCTGCTTCTCGTCAATCGCCTGATATGGGGGGGGCTCGCGCTGGCGCTCCTCGCGCTCAACGTCTTCACCTATCGATTCCGCACCGACACCGGCCGCCGCCTGCGGTCCAAAGACAATGACGAGCCCGCAGAGCACGAGCCCCCGCCGAAGGCCATTCCCTCTCCGACGGTCCGTCCGAGCTTTGATGCGCCCACGATGTGGACTCAGCTTTGGGCTCGCACCCGTATCGAGGCCGCCTCCATCGTACGCAGTCCCGCTTTCTGGCTCCTGCTGGCCCTCGGCCTCTTCAACTCGATCGCGGGCATGGTCTTCTCGAGGTCCCTGTACGGCCTCACCACGTACCCGGTGACCCGCAGGCTCATCGACATCCTCCAGGGGAGCTTCGAGTTCATCCCGGTGGTGGTCATGATCTATTACTCCGGCGAGCTCGTGAGTCGCGATCGGCGCATTAACGCCCACGAGATGATCGACGCCGCTCCGGTGCCGAGCTGGGTGCTCTTCGTGTCTAAGTTGGCGGGCCTGAGTCTGGTGGTGACCAGCCTTATGACCGCGGCGAGCCTCGGGGCCATGGCCGTTCAGCTGGCCCAAGGCTACACTCAGCTAGAGCTCGATCAGTACTTGGTCCGGGTTCTTCTGCTCAACAACGCGGCGCTCATTCTTCGCGGCGTCCTGTGTCTGTTCCTCCAGGCCCTCCTGGGAAACCGCTGGCTCGGGATGTTAGCCATGGTGCTCTACATCATCCTGGACATCACGCTGAGCAACATCGGCTTCGAGGACCGCCTCTATCACTTCGCCGATGTTCCTCCGATCCGGTACTCGGACATGAATGGCTACGGCCAGTTCTTGCTCCCGAACCTCGCTTTCCTTGCTTACTACTTCTTCGGCTCGCTGATTCTATCCGTGCTGGCCTTCGGCCTGTGGGGACGAGGAGAAGTATCGGCACCTTGGCGCCGCGCTGCCCGTCTGCCCCGCCAGCTCAACCGTACCGCCGTCTCCCTCTTGGTCGGGGCGGCGGTCCTCGCCGCCGGCTTGGGCAGCTACATCTATCACAATACCCATAGGCTCAACCCGTACCTGACTCGCGATGACGAGATGGACCGCGCCGCTCGCTACGAGGAGAAGTACGGCGAACTCGAGACGGCTCCGTCGCCCAAGATCGTCGGCGTCGAGGCCGAGGTCGATATCTTCCCCGAGGAGCGGCGTTACGAGGTTCGCGGTCGCTACGTGCTGGAGAATCGCACCGAGGCGCCGCTCTCCATGGTGCACGTGGACGTTCCCTTCGATCTCCGACTCAAGGCGCAGGCCCTGGAGGGAGCGCAGCTCGACCGGACGGACCTCGATCTCGGGCACTACGTCTGGAAGTTGGAGGCGCCTTGGCCCCCCGGGGAGAGGCGTCTCCTGACCTTCGAGACGGAGCGCTCTCACCCCGGCTTTGCCAACCGCGACAACACCTCGAGGGTGACCGGAAACGGAACTTTCTTCGACAATGGCGATGCCATGCCTCAGCTCAGCTTTGCCGCCGACAAGCTCCTTCAGGACCGCCCGGAGCGCCGCGAGCGCGGTCTCCGCAAGCGCCCGCGCGCCCCGAGGCTCGAAGACGCCAGTACCTACCATCAAGGGGCTCTCCGCACCGACTCGGACTGGGTGACCTTCACCACGACCGTGTCTACGAGTCGCGACCAGATCGCCATCGCCCCGGGCTACCTCGAGAAGACCTGGGTCGCAGGGGGCCGCCCTCACTTCCTGTATCGGATGGATAGCCCCATCCAGAACTTCTTCTCCTACCTCTCAGGCGAGTTCGCGGTCCGAGAAGAGATGCATGGGCCGATCAAGCTCCAGGTGTTTCATCACGCCCCTCACTCCTACAACGTCGATGGGATGATCGACGGCATGAAGAAGGCTCTGGACTATGGTTCGAAAAACCTCAGTCCGTTCCAGTACCGACAGATGCGGATCTTCGAGTTCCCCAGCTTTATGGGTACGTTCGCCCAGTCCTTCCCCAACAGCGTGCCTTATTCGGAAGCCATTGGCTTCATCGTGGACGTCCGTGATCCGGATGAGATCGACGCCATCCTCTATGTCACCGCCCACGAGGTCGCCCATCAGTGGTTCGGCCATCAGCTCTCCGCAGCCCCTAACCAGGGCGCCACCATGCTCATCGAGAGCTTCGCGCAGTATATGGCTCTCATGGTCCTGGAGGATGCTCTCGGCGAAGACGTCATGCGCCGTTTCCTCAAGTACGAGCTCGATAGCTACCTTACCGGTCGGGGAGGCGAGCTCATCGAAGAGCTTCCCCTGTACCGGGTCGAGAACCAGCCCTACATCCACTATCGCAAGGGCTCGCTGGCCATGTACGCCCTCAAGGACTACTTCGGCGAAGATCGGGTCAACCGAGTCCTTCGTCGCCTCATCGCCGAGCGCGGGTTCTCAGCCGAGCCTTACCCCTTGTCCACCGACTTCCTGGATCGGCTCCGGGCTGAAGCGAGGAACGACACCGAGCGAAGGCTCATTGAGGACCTCTTCGAAAAGATCGTGCTGTTCGACCTCAAGGTCGAGGAGGCGAGCGCCGTCGAGCGCCCCGACGGAAAGTGGGCGGTCGACCTCAAGGTCTCCGCGCGCAAGCTCGAAGCCGACGGCGAAGGTCGGGAATCGGAAGTACCCCTCGACCTTCCCATCGACATCGGCGTGTTCTCGAAGAGCCTAGACGGGCCCTTGGATCCTTCCCCCGGAGCTCGGGGAGGACATGTCCTCCACCTCCAGAAGCAGCGCCTCACCACGGGCACCCACGAGATTCATCTCGTCGTCGACGAACGTCCGGTCGTGGTGGGCGTGGACCCCTACAACAAGCTCGTGGACCGCGACTCGGAGGATAACCTTCGTCAGCTCTGATCGAGGGAGATGCTCCTGACAAAAGCGCCGGGCGGAAGATGGCAGGCGACGTGAAGGGACCCGTGATCGTCCCGCGGGAGCACCGATGCGTCGAACTCCAAAATCCGGTGGCCGGTGCCTCCCGCGAGTCGAGCGGGCGTCGAGCCGCTCGAAGACGCGAAGCGGTCGTAACTCATCACCATGCAGGTCAGCAGAGGGTTGGGCGTGGTTACGCTGACCTCGACGTCCAAGGCCCCACCGAAGGCGCCCCCCCCACGAGGCAGACCGCAGACGACATATCGTCCTTCATCCGAGGCGTTTTTGAGGCCTTCTCCAAGGTGTAGAAGCCCGGACCCCAGGCGGTGCTCAGGCGGGTACACGGCATGGCAGTCTCCCCCGTGGAGCACGGTCCGGGAGCTGGTGCCGGCGCCGGGAAGCAGTGAGGACAGGGCCATCGTGGCCAAAGAAGCGAAGAGCGTGGTGAAAAGTTGGCGTTCGAGCATCGTGGTCGTCTCCTCGCGGGCCCCGACCGCCGCCGCCCCGGCGCGTCACGGGCCCGATGACCGAGGAGATTGCAGGCGCCGTGCCACGCGTTTGAGGAACGCCAGACCACGATCGGGTGAGGACACTCGCCGTAGAGCTGTCATGTCTGCAGGTCACGTGCGAGATCGGCATGACAGCTCTGCCGGTCCCATCGTCCCTCGCTAAAGATGCTTGGCGGCTTCCCGACGCGTAAGGCTCGGGAGCTCCGGATGGCGGGCGAGATAGGCCCGCACCGCCTCCGGATCTGTCCGGGCATGCGTGCGAAGCGCCCACCCCGCGGCCTTTCTGAGAAAGAAACGCTGGTCCTTCCGCTCGAGGTCGGACTCGAGCCCCGGGGTGGACAGCGCGGCGTCGATCAGAGCCTCGAGGAGCGGGAAGTCGAGCTTGTCCCGTAGACGGAGCTGAGCGATGAGGGCCGACCGGCGAAGCCAAAGGTCGGAGCCTATGGCCCAGGTTCGAAGAACGACCTTCATCTCCTCGGGGCTTCGGAGAAGCAGGTGTCCGATCGGCCGCGAGCATGCGTCGACGAGGTCCCACCAGGCCCCCTCGGTCACGAGTCGCGAGAGCAGGGGAAGAAGCTCCAGATCGTGGAGCTTACGATGGCGAGGCAGATCGAGGAGATCGAGAGCGGCGTACCTGATCTCGCGATGCCGAGCGTGGTGGGACCTCGTCGACGCATGCTCGCGGCCGATCGGACACCTGCTTCTCCGAAGCCCCGAGGAGATGAAGGTCGTTCTTCGAACCTGGGCCATAGGCTCC
>JBCBRU010000641.1:0-5121 GCA_039819565.1 Myxococcota bacterium
CATCCGCTTCGCCCTGATACTGGATTTGGAGATGAGCGATGACCTTGCCGTCTCGATGGGCGAAGACGATGCGCTCGCCGGCCTGGACGATCGGCACGGTCGGATCTGGGGGCGCGAAGCATCCGCACGCTTCAGCGGGGTTCGGGAGTGAGACGAGGGCGACCAGGAACACCGCCAGAGCGGCGCTGAGACGTACGAGCATGAACATGACCTCCGCCCCCTGACCCTTCCAAATCCCGTGCCGAATGCAAACGGCTCCGTGCGAGAGGTCACGTCTCGGGAATACGTGGCTGAACGCGTTTCGACCTCAGAAATTCGATGAACACACGGATGTCACTTGGCCAGGACACAAGGAGATATGCGCCGCGCCGGTCCTCCGCTCATCGTGCTTGGCGCCCTCGCCTGCGGCGCGGAAGGAAGAGAGCAGCTCGCGCCCCCGCCGGAGGTCTTCCCCCCGCCCTTCGACGGGCCGGAGGTACGATGGGTGGAAAGCCCAGAGCCCGAAGCTCCGGTGGTGGGGCGACCGGTCAGCATCGGGCCATGGCGGCTGAGCGCCCGCGCCCTCCGCTACCCCACGGTTCGACCAGACTGTGGCTTGCGGGTGAGGAGCCTCGGTATCGAGAACGGCAGCGAAGGGCCTCGTCGAATTCGTGTGCACAGCATCGATGCCCCGTTTGCGCTCCATCCCGCGACGCCCCCGGAACTAGAGGTGCAAGGGCTCGGCGAGGTGCAGCTCGAGGTCATGCTTCCCCCTGTTGTTTCCGGACGGTATCGCGGTCGGCTCGTCCTGGAGCTTCAGGACGGAGGATGGGCCGAGGTCGCTCTCAACGCGCAGGTGCTGGAAGAGCACACGGTTGAGGACGTGGTCCGACGAC
Organism: Myxococcota bacterium; assembly: GCA_039819565.1. GTDB lineage: Bacteria > Myxococcota > Kuafuiibacteriia > Kuafuiibacteriales > Kuafuiibacteriaceae > JAHQVK01. The sequence continues at coordinate 876 of JBCBRU010000641.1, forward strand.
CGGGAGGACAGGTCAGAGATCTGCTCTTCGTTCTCGACGACTCTCTGGGGATGGTGGGTTTTCAGGCTGCCTTCGAGGCGAGCTTGCGGAGCTTCCTCGGCTGGGCCCAGGCGAGTGCTCCAAACCTGCGAGTCGGACTCATCTCGGGTCGACCCGTCGAAGAGGATGGGAGTCGTCCGATCCTCGCTCCCGACGAGCCGCCTCTCATCTACGTCGAGCCGGAGAACGCCGAGCGCCTGCTAAAAATCTGGGCAGAGCGATTTAGCCCGCGGTCAGGCCGCTCGGATGCTCTGCTCGCGGCAGCGCTTTCGGGGCTCCGGCAAGAGAACTTTCTCCGCCCAGACTCCACGATCGACGTGGTGGTGGTGACGGCGGGCGACGATGCGTCCAAGGGGGCCGTCGATGTATGGGTGGACGCCTTTAGGGAGCTTCGCGGGTTCCGTCGCCCCGAGCTCATGAGCCTCTCGGTGATCGCGGGCGGGGACGGGCGCTGTTCGGGGCCAGGGGGAGAGGCTCGCCCGAGTCCGCGGCTCCTCAAGGCGATGGCCGCAACCGGTGGGTTCTTTTACTCCCTGTGCTCTCATGACTGGGCCCCGGCTTTGGAGGACCTTGGCCACCCTTCGCCAGGATTTGAGGTCCGGCTGAGCGAGGTCCCGCGGGTCGACGCCCTCGAGGTTAGCGTAGGGGGCGTCGGCATGGCCACTCGAGACCGTGCCGGGGCCCGCGTATGGAGCTACGACGGCTCTGTGAATCGTGTGCTCTTCACGTCCGCTGCCCCCCCTGAACCCGGAGTCGAGGTGGAGATCCGCTATCCGACATCCTGCCGCTGAAGCGCGGGCACCCAGGCCGTGGTTCGACCTCCAATGGTAAGGTGCTCAATCGGATGGCCCGCGATGTTGCCGGCCTTCTTTCCCCAGCGCTTGTGGAAGAGCCAGGTGCGCGGAAAGCGACTCTTGTCGGCGTCGACATCGACGGCGGTGCGCACGATCTTTTTGAGCTTGGCGTGGAGACGTCGGATTTCGTCGGCCTCTAGGGCGTTCGCGGGGCGCCGAGGATCGAGACGGGCCTGATAGAGGATCTCATCGGCAAGCCAGTTGCCGACCCCCGCGGCAAAGCTCTGATCGAGGAGCAGAGCTTTCAGGGGGAGTTTGCGGGCGCCGAGCCGGCGTTCGAACTCTGGGAACCGAGGCATCCCCCAAAGGGGGTCGAAGCCCAGCTGAGACAGCGGTGGCTCCATCGGCGGATCATTGCGCAAACGGATGCGGCCGAGGCGTCGGGCGTTCGTCATCACAAGCTCCGAGCCCCCTTCGGCCACAAGGTGGATTTTCGTGAAGCGGGGGGGCCAGCTCCCGTCGTCGCGAAGGCCGCTCTCGAGATCTATGGCGGGCTCCCCGGGAACCCGGAAGGCGCCGGTCATGCCGAAGTGGAAGAGCGGGTGGGGCCGCCGATCGAGCTCGAACCACAGCTGCTTGCCGTGCCGATGCACCGCCCGCACCTCAGCGCCCTCGAGGGCGTCCCTCACCATAGCAGGGGATAGACCGTCGAAGACGATGGGGTCGTCCGCGCACTCGACACGAATCAGTCGTCGTCCGGCCACCGCCCCTTCGGCCACCTTGCGGCCCACTTCAACCTCTGCGAGTTCCGGCATTACTTTCGCGGGGGCAAAGGACGATGCGAGCTTCGAAGGGTGCGGAAGCGTTTGGGGGCAGCGTCGGCAGTGCCGGTAGCGGCCGCTTTCGGGCCGCCGCCGAGCAGCTCAGCTTCGAGTTCGCGCGTCATCTGCTCTTCCAGGCTCGGCCCTCTTCGACGCGACAAAAAGAGCTCGCGCACGTTGGGCGGACCGTCCAGCTGCTGCTCGAGGCGGCGCTGCACCGCCCACAGCGGCTGCCCGGACCGCTCGAAAGCCGGGAGATCTTCAAGGGCAAAGACCTCGCCGCCCTCGTTTTGCGGATCGAAGCCGAAGGCGTCCTCTACGAACGGCGCCGCTTCAAAGTCATGCAGAGCAACGAGCCGGAGGGTGCGCTGGTAGGAAAATCGCGAGTCGCGACTTCCCCGCCGCATCGTTCGTCTCGACCGCGGCTCGACCCCGCCGCCCACGATCTCCGCGAGATGGGTGGCTTGACCGTGCTGGGTGAGCACAATCAGGTCGCCTGACTCCGGGTCTCCCAGACTGTCCGCGTCTTCCGGCGTGGAGTGCAGCTCGAAGAGATCGCCGGGGCGCTTCGGCTCGCGGGCCTTCACGGTGGGGTCAACGCCTCCGTAGGCGAGCTCTCCCTCCTCGAGGGCCACGTTTTTGGTCCAGAGGATCCTTCTGAACCGCATCATGGCTCTGATCGTAGCACGGTCCCGGGCCAATTCTCGTGATCTGAAGGGTCCGGAGCCCCCCTTGACGGGAGTCTCGGTTCCCCTGAGTTTCCGACGTGCTGAGGATCACGGGGCCAACCCGAGGGTCTGGCGAAGCGGCGCTGATGCCGCGTGGTGCGGTCGAGAGCTCGATCGCGGGAGGAGGAGTGAACGTGAAAAAGATCATGCGCGGCCTAGTGGCCTCGGCGGTACTTTGTGGGGCCCTTGGCACGTCCCAGAGCGCCTTTGCCCAACAGCAGTACGTTGAATACTACCGAGACAATCTCTTCTTGGGCTTAGCCTTTCACCGGGTGGGTTGCCTCACCAACTGGAGCACCATCCGGTCGAGCCAGGATTACGACGGCTTCACCACAAAGCGGTACTGCTACTCCGGCCGAACTGCGAACCGCGTGCCCGGAGGAAAATGGTACGCTTGGAACTACGCCACCGGCAAGTCACAGCTCGATAGTTGCGGCAATTCGACGAACAACCGCTATGGTACGCCGAACTACGCGGCGCGCAGTAATACTTGTAACTATAATATCCTATTCGACTGCAATAGCGATTGCTGGATCAAAGCTTTCTCCTCCTGCCAGGGCAGGAGAGTGAGCATCGCAAGTCCCTGCTGGTGATGGGTCCACGCGGACGATGGGGGTGGGGGGCCGCCCTCGTGGGCGGCGCTCTCCTTGCTTATCTGCTCTTCGCTCGTGAGACGGAGGAGCCCTCGGGCTCAGCAGCTGAGCTTGCGCTCATCGCCGCCCGTGCCGAAGCGGAGAACCGCGTTCTCGAGGGCCGCGTTCGTCCGACCGAGCCCCCGGTGCCCGGCCGAGACGAGCCTTTCAGTCTTCCTGAGCCCGAACCCCCGCCCCGGCTCGGCCAACTTCGGGACGACGCCTACGCCGCCGCCGTGGAGGCCGGGACGTCTCGTCCGGGCGAAGCCGCGTTGCGCGAAGCGGTCCGAGTGTTCATCGAACACAACCGACAGTTTGCCGACGCACAGGCTCAGGCTGAAGGTCTCACGGTCGAGGAAGTGGAAGAGCTTACCTTCTTCGGGATGATGGCTCAGCAGACCCAGCGATGGCCCGACGTCGAGGACGTCCTCGAGCGTCCGATCGACCCGGCCGTCCGCGAGGCTGCCGAAGCGCTCTTTCATGACGCCAACTCCACCTTCAAGGCGGAGATGAGGCGACAAGTGCAGGCCGGGGCCACGGAAGCCGAGCGCTGGGCGCTGATACGAGGGGCGCAGGAGGAGTATCGGCAGCGGTACTTCGAGCTGACGGGGATGAACGAGGCTCAGCTCCAGGCGCTCCTGGCCGGAGATCCGGACCGCAAGTATCCAGGAGGCACCCTCCCTCCGCCGGAGGTGGTGGCGGAGCGCCAGGAGGAGGTCGTCACTGAGCCTCCGCCCCGTCCGCAGGAAGCGCCTCCCCCCGAAGAGGAAACGCCGATCGTCCCGGACGATGACGGGGCAAGCGAAGAAGACTAGCTAGTGCTCCTCTAGCCTTCCCCGTAGTCCGGGCGGCCCGGACGGACCCTCGTCGAAGATCTCGAGGAGTTGAGTCGCGGCCTCCACCGGAGGCAGCCGCCCTTCGAGCACGTCCTTTTCCACGCGGGGCTGCTCCGCGCGCACACGAGGGCTGGTCTCGAGCCGCTGTGTAAGTCGGTCCTTCACCATCGACCACATCCATCGTAGCTGCTGCTGGGCGCGCTTTTCGGCGAAGAGGCCCTGGCGCTCCAGGGTGCTGCGGTGCTCCAGGATGTGGTTCCAAAGCGTATCCAGGCCATCTCCAGTTAATCCGGAACAGGTCAGCACGGGAGGTCGCCAGATCGCTCCCGCCGGTGTCATGATGTTCAGCGCGGTTCGATACTCGGCGGCCGCCTTGCGGGCCCGAAGCTGACCGTC
>JBCBRU010000642.1:0-5110 GCA_039819565.1 Myxococcota bacterium
CAGCGTCATCGGCAGCATCGAGCGCAGCGGCAACGACTACGTCTCCACCGCCATCGACTCCACCACCGGAGCGGGCGGGGGCGGAGACATCCCCTTCGAGGAGACCCTCGGCTCCATGGCCAAGACCCTCGGCACCGCCCTAGGCGTGGACCGAGCCACCCTCGACGCCCACATCGAGCTCGGCAAGCCGGTCACCGCCGCCCTCGCCTGAGCCTCCCCGCTCACGAAACCTCGGCGCTTCGATGCACGAAGCGCCGGGGCCTCTCAGCTACCCCCGATCTCAGGTTCCGCGCTCAGCCGAGCTGCGGGTTCAGCAAGAACTTCTGGCCGGTCTTCTTCGCCTGGAAGCGTCGCGCCGTATCCGCGTCGAGGGCATCGAAGAGCGAGATCTCGTCCGTGTAGTGGCTCGCAAAGGTCGTCTTCAGCTCCTTCGCCACCCGGGCCCGCATCCGCGCGCCCACTTCGCGTCCCGCTCGAGCCATGAAGTTAGGCAACAGCCAGCCCCCTACGCCCCAAGCCATCCCGTAGCTTCGAGCCAGGGTGGTGGGCGCGTTGTCGAGGCTCCCGTAGATGTAGAGCTGCTTGTGGGTCGTGGAGCCGTAGATGCTGTAGGCCTTCATGCGGCGAGACTCGGAGGCTTCCATGGCCATGAGAATCGAGGAGGCGAGACTACCGCCTCCGATGGCGTCAAAGGCCAGGGTGGCCCCCGTGGCGTGGATGGCCTCGATGAGATCGCCGAGAAAACTCTCCTGACTGCTGTCTACGACGTGCTCGGCGCCGAGCTCCTTGAGCAATTTAACTTGCTCTGCCTTGCGAACGACGTTGACCAAGCCCACGCTCTCATCCCGGCAAATTCGAACCAGCATCTGACCGAGGTTGGAAGCCGCCGCGGTGTGAATCAGAGCGGAGTGTCCCTCGAGACGCATCGTCTCGACCATCGATAGAGCGGTGAGGGGGTTGACGAAGCAGGACGCGCCGTCCCGAGGAGTGTGACCCTCCTGGAGCACCAGACACGCGGCCGCATCGACCTTGCGATACTGCGCGTACATTCCGCCCCCCATCGCCGCGACGACCTTTCCCATCAGCGCCTGCGCAGACTCGCTTTCACCGGCTGCAACTACAGTTCCAGCCCCCTCGTTTCCCACCGGGAGCGACTGCTCCACCCGAGCCTTCATGGCCCGCATGCCCTTGGGTGGAATCGGGGCGCGCAGGACCCGCTCGCGACCATCACCCGTCGACGCGGCCTCTCCCACGTCCGAAAGACCGAAAAGCACCCCGAGATCGGACGGGTTGATCGGAGAAGCTTCCACCCGCACCAGCACTTGATGGGCTTCGAGTTCGGGAAGCGGCTTCTCGGCCAGCTTCACCTCGAGCTGGCCATCTTTGGAGACGGACGAGAGGAGCTGTAAATGAGTTTCGGGGAGCGTCATTCGCCCATCCCAACCCTCACCGAGCCCGACCGCAAGAGCTCGCCGGAGTCGAGCGGTGCCTCGTGGGGAGACGAAGCCTGGAGATAAGGTCGCTAGGCAGGCGAGGGAGCGACGGCCTCTCCCCGGAGACGACGACCGGAGATGGTAGCCTTCGTTTCCGTGACTCCTCCTCGTTCGAGGTGGGCCTTCCTGGCTCTGCCTATGCTTTGGGCGGCCTGTTCGCGCTCGCCTGACGCGATCGCACCGGCCGAGACGCCAGACGGTCTCCTCGACCGGCTCCTGACCGCTGCGATCCAGGCCGGACCTACGCTCGCCCTCCATGTCGCCGACGGAGCGCTCACCACCGCCGCTCCGGAGCGGATCCCCGCGCTCAGCGAGCGAGCTCTCGATTGGGGCCTCGCGGCCGGAGACGACCCGGCGCTCATGAGCCTCACCGAAACCTTGGCCAAGCGCGGCCAAATCGAGACCCTTCAGCTCCTCCTCACTCGAGCTCCCGCGGAACGACAGGAGCCGATCCGCACCGCCTTTCTCGAGACGCGGGCCCGTGAGGGCTCCATCAGGATGGTTCGAGGGGGCTTGAAGAGGCTCTCGACCTCCGAGAACGCGGATCGGGTTCGGCTCGCCCTGGCCCTCGCCCTCGTCGAGCGAGGTCAGCTCGACGAGGCCGCCCAGCTGACCGGAGGCTTTCTGGACTCACGCCTCCGAGACGAAGCCCTCGCCGCGGTGGCCGTGGGGCGGGCCGGGCGCGGTCAGCTCACCGCCGCCTACTCCGCCCTGGCCACCATACGCTCCTCCACCTACCGGGATGGGGCCGTGGCCGAGATCGCGCTCCTCGAGTATCGAAAGGGGCGGCGGCGCGCAGGGACGGACCGCGCTCATCGCATCGAATCCCGTTGGATTCGGGCCAAGGCGCTCGCCAGTCTCGGACGGGAGAGCGCGCGCAGCGGTCGTAAGGGGGAGTCGAGGCGTCTGCTCCGCGAAGCCCGCACGGAGGCTGAAACCATCGACGACCCGCTCTTGCGCGGCACCGCCTTGGCCCACGTGGCCGAGCGGCTGGAGGCGATGGGGCGGCCTCAGCAAGCGGAGGACGTCCTCACCGGGGTCCCCGAGGAAGCGGCCGCGACGGTGCGAGCCGCACGCATTCGCCGCTACGTCGCCCAGGGCAAGCTCTCCGCCGCCCGACGCGAAGCGGAGGGTCTGTCGGCTTCGGGGCTGATCGCCGGCGATGCGGAGGCCGAGCTGGCCCGGCTCGAGGCCGAGCGAGGCGATCTCGACGAGGCCCTGGCCCGGGTCGCCCGTATCCTCATACCGGCTCTACGGTGGCGAACCGCAGGCGTCGTGGCCGGCCTGGCCCCCAACGCCCCCATGACCGCCTTTCGTGAGGAGCGTCTCACGGCCATTCTTCAGGACCTCTGAACTGCCCCCACCGCCAGGTGAGGAGGAGAACCGGGAGGCACCAAAGATCCGAGGGGTCCGGCCAGGCGGCGACCGGCCGCCAAGCCCAGACTCCCGTCCCCAGGGCCCGAAACGGAGCCTGCAGGAGACCGAGCCCCCAGCGATAGATCTCGGCCGCCTCCGCAAGGAGCTGTAGGGCAGAGAAAGCGAGCGCGGTGGCGATGATGCACGCTCCGAGGCGCCCGCGGGAAGGTCCCTTCCACCGCCCCGAGGCGGCCGCCCCGGCTTCACCAAGCGCCTCCAAAAAGACCGGAAAGAACAGCAGGCCGGCGAGGTCGGAGAGCTTTCCGGTGAGCAGGCCGGGGAGGAGCCCTGAGCCCTTGAGGAGGTGGTCATTGATCAGCAAGGCTGCGACCGCAAAGAGCGCCCACGGGGCCAGGACGCCTTCTCCCGCCCCGCGTCGGTCGGCGCCCCGCGAGAAGCTCACAGCAGGCGAATGTCGAAGGTCAGGGTGGCCGCCTCCGGGACCTCCTGCGTGGGGTCGTCCCAGTCGATGCCGGCCCGGATGAACCATCGCGTGGAGAGAAAGCCGAAGCCGGACAGGACGAATCGCACCACGTAGCGCTGGATGCAGCCCTCCTCGTCGCAGGTGGTGATCCCTTGCTCGTCGGTCAGGAACAGCGTCCCGCGGTCGGGGACGTCTACCCGAGCCACCGTCGCCGTGAACACGGTGAGGCCGTCGGGGCGGACCCGCGCGAGATTTCCGAAGACGACCCGGTCGTCGAGGTCCAAGCCCTCTTCCTCGAAGTCCACCTCGACCTCGAACACTTCCCGCCACCCTCCGCGAGGCGGGAAGGCTTCGGGGGAGGCGCGCACCGTAACCAGGTAGTCGACGATGGTGCGGCTGTCGCTGAGGAAGAAGAACGGCCCCGGAAAACTGCTGAAGACTTCGAACGGCTCCTCTTCCTCGGGGGCGCTCGCGACCGCGGCGGCCGCCATGAGCGCCAGGATGGAGAGGGCGCGGCGCCGCATGGCGAGAAGGTGGCCAATTCGGCCTCGGGAGGGAAGCGCAGTTAGAAGGAAGAGGTCGCCATCTTCGCGGATTTGGCTTCGCTGAGCGGCGTCGACACCTCGGCGCTGGCCGTGAGGCGCTCGATCCAGCTCGCGATGGAGGCTTGAAAGGCAGACCGTTCGGCCTTGGGAACGCTCTTCGTGCGCGGCGCCACCGTTTGGCGGGGGTTCAGATAGCGGCCGTTGCGCTTCAGCCGAAAGTCGAGATGCGGCCCCGTGGAACGACCGGTGCTGCCGACCTTGCCGATCACAGTGCTTTGACTCACCCGCTGCCCCTTCTTCACGAGGATCTTGGAAAGATGAAGATAGTACGACTCGTAGCCCCCAGAGTGGCGCACCTTGATGATCTTGCCGTTCGCCCCCGCATAGGTCGCCAGAGTCACGGTGCCGTCGGCCACCGACCGCACCGGAGTCCCGGTGGGCGCGGCGTAGTCGATGCCGCCGTGGAAGTGCTTCTTTCCAAGAATGGGGTGACGGCGATAGCCGAACCCGGAGCTGATGCGCGTGTACTTGAGGGGGGAGCGAAGGAAAGCGCGCTGGGCCGCTTTACCCGTCTCGTCATAATAACCGCGGGTCTTTGAAGTCTCGCTTTCGTACCAGTACAGACGTTTCGTCCCCACCGGGGAGCCTTTGGAGCCCTCGTATTCGGCCGCATAGATCTGGCCGTAGCGGACGAGCTCGCCAGCGTGGGTGAACTTCTCGACGAAGAACCGAAAGCGATCGCCTTTGCGGGTGTCATGAAAGAAGTCGATGTCGAACTGGAAAGCCTCGGTGAGGTTGGCGGCGAGGGCCGGTGACTCCCCCGAGTTCTCGAAGGCCAGCCAGAGACTGTGCTCGATAGTTCCGTCCACCAACACCACCTCCCGCTCGAGCTCTACGTCGAGCTGATCTCCCACCAGCGAGCCATCGACGGCGCGAGAGACGACATAGATCTCGTCGGGGGCGGTTTGGTACTCGAAGCGGGCCAAGGTCCCGCCCTCGAAGACGTCGACGCGATAGCGGTCGCCCGGCCGAGAATGGGTGGGGTCGAAGATCCCATCCAGAGCGTGCACGGTGCGGTCGGCTTCGCCGCCGGTCAGACCCGCATCGGTGAGCATGGTGGCCATGAACTGGTTCGGCTCGATCTGTCCCTCTACGGTGACGATGGCGGGCGGCTCCGGCCCGATGAACTCGGGAAGGACGTCCTGCTCGAGAGCTTCCGCGGCGGCCGCCTC
>JBCBRU010000643.1:0-5098 GCA_039819565.1 Myxococcota bacterium
CGAGGCGGCCGATTTCGGACCAGATGCTCACGGCGTTCTCCCGCCCGGCGCCGCACCCCACGGGCCTCGTGTCACCCCTTGAGCCATGGCGAGGCCCATGCCCGCGCCGTCGAAGCGACGAGTCGAAGTGCTGTCACCCTGTGCGAACGCCTCGAAGACCCGAGGCAGATCTTGTTCGCCGATGCCGATGCCGGTGTCTGTCACTTCGGCCCGCCAGGCCCCCTCGTCACTTGTGCTCAAGCGAACCTCGACCGAACCCTTCTCCGTGAACTTCAGAGCGTTGCTGAGCAGATGACTCATCACCTTGCGTAGACCCGCGACGTTCGCCCACACACGAGGCGGCGTATCTCCGTCCTCGAATACGATGTCGACGCCCTCCGGGCATTTCCGGTCGAACTCCATGACCACTTCCCTCAGGTGAGGACGGGGATCGAAGGCTTCCCTCGCGAGGAGTCCGTCTTCCGACTCGAAAGCCACGAGGTCAAAGATATCGTCGAAGAGGCGCAGCAGAGAGGCTCCGCTCTCGCGCATGGTCTCCACGCACTCCCGCTGCTCTTCATCGAGCTCGGTGTGGGCGAGGAGCTCAGCAAAACCGAGTACTCCATTGAGGGGAGTGCGGATTTCGTGGCTCATGGTGGCGAGAAACGCGCTTTTCGCTCTCAGGCCCGCCTCGGCTTCGTCCCGCGCTCGAACGAGGTCCGCCTCGTAGTTGAGTCGCTCACGCTCCGCCGAGGCGCGAAGCGCGAACACCTCGAGGATGGGCAGAAGGTATGGATCATCCACGACGGGGTCCTCGAAGTATAGAATGACGGCTCCGTAGGGCTCGCCTTCCTGCGTGCGCATCGGCGCGGCTGCGGCGAACGCATAGGCGGGGAGACCCATTCGACTCAGAAAGCTCACTTGCGCCGCATCCAGGGGCTCCATCAGGGAGCCCCTCTCAATCACCCTCCCTGTCATGCTGGTGCTGAGGGATCGCCGAGCCCCCTCGATGTTCATATCGAGACCGGCCCAGACTTTCGCTACCACGCGCTCGTGTTCATCAACTTCGGTCAGGAGCACCCCGTCGGCCTCGAAGAGTTCCCGGAGCGTCTCGGCAAGCATTCGCCCCGAAGGATCCTCCGTCGGCTCGAAGGCCCGGCCGGTGATGGTCATGAGCTGACGCTGAGTCCGACGGGTCTCGGTGAAGTCCCGGAAGACCCATAGATGGTCCATGGCTCCGCTGCGCCTCAGACTCGCGTAGTCCTCGAGCAGGGTCCGACCATCGAGAAGCTCGAGGCGGCCGCTCGGTGCCGACGTCTTTTCGCCGAGGCGCAGCGACATCTCATCGCGGAAGCGATCGGGATCTGACAAACACGCGAGGAAGCGCGACTCGACTCGGAACCAAGGCGTCCCCTCCAAAGCCATGGGTGATTCGGCCAGGTTGAAAGTTCGACAGAGGCTCTCGTTGACGAAAATGATGTCCCCTTCACCGTCGAGAAGGAGCACTCCAGCCTCCAAATGCTCAATGACACCACGCGATCGGTCCACCGTGGCCTTGAGTTCCGCCTCCGCGCTCCGTCTCTGCTCGTGAGCTCGAGCCAGCGCTTCGGCGCGACGTACGACCCAAAGCGCATCCGTGACCCTACGCGACAGGGCCTCGAGAGCAACGAGAGAGCCTTGTGAAGGTGATGGCCGCACCTTTGTATCCAGAACGCACAAAGTGCCGATGGCTCTCCCGGTTCTCGTCTTCAACGGCACCCCGGCGTACCACCGAAAGCCCGGCCTTCCCGTGACGAGGGGGTTGTCCGCGAAACGCGTATCCGCCGTGGCGTCCGGAACGACCAAGGGTTGATCGGGCGTCAAGATCGCGTGGGCGCAAAACGCAATCTCCCGAGAAGTACCGCGCAGCTCCGTCCCCACCCGCCCCAGGAAGAACTGCCGGTCTTCTTCAATGAGGGAGACGAGGGCCGTCGGAGCATCGAACAGCGCCGCGGCGGCCACGCAGTAGTCCTCGAGGCCGTCAACTCGAAGCCCTTCTTTGACTCCCATCCGGCGGAGTTCTTCGAGGCGTTTCGCCTCGTCCGCCGGCACGGGAGCGCGCATGGTTCCCCCATCGGATCATCCGGTCCTCAATCGACGAGGATGTCCAAGGAAGCCCGGTCCGCAGCTTCGACTGTCTCCGGGCGAAAGATCGACCTCAGTCGAGGTTCGAGGTGGTGCGTGCGCGCCGTTCCTTCATGATACGGATGATCTCAGCGGCGGCTTCCTCGACCGCACGCCCCGAGGTGTCGACCACCGGCCAGGTGGGGTGGCGCGCATAGAACTCCCGGCACCAACGAAGCTCGCGGGCGATGTTCTCGCGGGCTGCGTAGTCGGCGTCGGGCGGAAGGCCCAAGGCACGCAAGCGCTGATGTCGCACCCGCACGAGGGAGTTGAGATCGATGATGAGGGCGAAGATCTTCTCCTGGTCGATCTCGAAAAGCTCCTTCGGGGGAGGGATCTCCGGAACCAGAGGGACGTTCGCCACCTTGTAGGCTTTGTGAGCCAGATACATGGAAAGCGGTGTCTTGGAGGTCCGAGAGAGGCCGATAAGGACCATGTCGGCACGACGGAGGTTTTGCGGCGATTGGCCGTCATCGCTCTTTACGGCGAATTCGACGGCTTCGATCCTCTTGAAATAGTCGGCATCGAGCTGATGCTGAATGCCGGGCGCGAAGAGCGGCTCCTGGTTGAAGAAGGCCGCCATCCTCATGACCAGGCCGCCGATCACATCTGCGGCCTCGACTTGAAGCTCTCCGGCCGTGGCCTGGAGATACTCGCGGTGCTCAGGATCGATGATCGTGTACACCACGAACGCGCGCTCCTGAGCGGCTCGGTCGATGACCTCCCGAATCTCGTAGCGCGAGCGCACACGAGTGAAGGCCTCCGTCTCGACTTCGAGACCGCGAAACTGCGTGAGGGCGGCCTGCGCCGCCTTGTCCGCCGTCTCACCCGTGCCATCTGCGACGATGAATACCCTTTTGACGTCTGGATCCGACATGGTCGAACACATCCTCCCGGCGCCCGCTTTCGAAGGCGGGGCCGGCCGGTGTAAAGGGCCGTATGCTTGGAAGATGGTGGCTGGCCCCCGTGGTTCTATGCGCTGTCCTCGGCTCCCCGGCAAGCGCTCGGGCCGCCTCGGGTTTGTACCTTCAGCTGGGGGGGGGCTACGGCGCCTGGAGCGGCAATGAGCTCGTCACGCGTGAGCTCGATGAGCCGGGCGATGTCCCCCTGACGGGCGACGGGTGTTGTCCCAGCGGGAGTCTCGCTCTTCAGGCACGCTTCGGCCTGGCCCTGTTCAATACCGTAGCCCCGGAAGTGTTCGCCTTCGGAAGTGGCTGGAACCTCGACTCCGACCAAGCAGGAGCGGCGTTCGTTGGCGGCGGCTTACGGTTCTATCCCTTGGGAATGCTCGACTTGGTCGGCGTCATCACGGAGCTCGCTGAGATTCCGTTCGATGTGAGTCTCGGTATCGGGGCCGGCTACGCCATCGCCGGCTCGGATGATTTCGGCTACGAGGGCGTCGTTTTCGCCGTCGATGCCATGGCGGAATGGGTGCCCTCCCCGTGGTTTTCCGTGGGCCTCAAGCTCGACGTGTTCCTTCCGTCGTACGACTCTTTTGCCTTGACGAGTCGGAGCGCGAACGAGGGCCGCTGCCTCGACGAGACGGCCACCCAGATCTTCGACCCGAGTCTCGGCGGACGAGGGGACGGGGTCATCCCACGAGAACAGGCAGGTACCCTTTGTCCCACCAACGGGCGGGGGCCGAGCACTACGGTGGTCAGCCCGCAGTTGGTGATGACCTTTCGCTTCGATGTCTTCGATTGAGGACATCACTCCCCCGGCACCTCTTCGACGCACCCTTTCCTGGCCCCACCGACGGGTCAGAGAGGTCTTGTCGTGGGTCACTTGGCTCATGGCTCTCGGTCACAACTTCGGGCGCTGGCTGCTCCAAACCGAATACGTCGTCGAAGGCCGCTGCGCAGTGCGCGGAGACTGCTGTCACCACATCCTGATGGAGTGGTCGCCGCTTCTCGACCGCTCCCCTCTCCTTCGTCGCTTCGCGTTGTGGAAGCTCACCCGATTCTATTCGTTCTACGACAAGGGCTACTCCTGGGAGGTGCAGGAAGGCCTTCTGGTGCGCGTCCTGGGCTGCCGAGCTCTCGGAGACGATGGCCGGTGCCGCGAGTACCGCATTCGTCCGCTCTTTTGCCGGACCTATCCACACGTACCGCTCACGGGCCGGCCGCTCGTGTTGCGAGGCTGCGGTTACGCCTTCCGCCGGCGCGATGAGGCCCCGGAGCCGGACGCGTCCCCACTCGTCCAGATCGGAGGTCGCGGGTCCTCCGTCTACCCGCCTAAGAGCTCCTCCAGCTTGGATTTTGACGGCGATGAGCTCGACGGTCGCGAGGCGTCGGACGCTGAGTCGGGCACGATCAGCTGATTGCGTCGACGGAAGGCGTCTCGAAAAGCCTCGCCGTGGAGACCTTCCCGAACCACGGTGGCTCGTTGCGTCACCGTGAGAGCGACCTCGCCCGCTTGGACTCGGGAGCGCATGGTGGACGGTCGCTCGATGCGAAGGACGCTCGTCCAGCGCACCTCCCCCGCTTCGAGTGACGAGAGATGAACCTCGGCCCCTCTCATCTCATAGGCGCCGACCAATTCGAGGCGCCCCAGACCTCGGCAGGTGGTGAGAAAACGAAAGGTCTGATTGGGGGAGAACTCCCACACCCCGTAAGCGAATCGGCACGTCTCGATCCCGGCGCGCCGCGCCTGATCGTCGAAGCTCGTCTCTACCCGCGGGATACCCTCGGCTCCGACCGTCAGTCCCGTCTGCCGGAGATGATCCAGAGCGGGAAGGTCTGGCGTCTCGTCTAGAGAAGAGGACACCCGCCCCCCTGGCTGCGGGGCAGCGGGCTCTTGCGGCCCCGCTCGAGACGTGTTGCGCCTCCCAGTCGAGGGCCGATCGGATCGCTGCGGTTTCTCCTTCTCTAGACGAGACGCCAGACCTTCCCGCTCTGGATCATCTCCGGCAGACGGGACTGACGGTCGGAGCCGAGGGTATCCCGCGGGTAGAGAC
>JBCBRU010000644.1:0-5088 GCA_039819565.1 Myxococcota bacterium
CCGCGGTGAGGAGCTCCGCCCCGGACTCGTAGCTCCCTCGCCCCGAGACGAGCTTTCTCACTCCGGTTCGAAAGCGCAGTTGAACCTGCCCCTGCGTGATGGGAGCACCGCCCTGGTCCTCGGGGCGAGCCAGTGTAAGCGCAAGTACACTAAGGTCACCGACAAGCTTCGGGAGCAGCTGCAGGTGAGCTTTCGACCGCCCCGAGGTAAGCGGCTCGAGTCCGCGGCGGCGGAGACCTGGGCCGGGCGTTTCGGGGCGATTTCCGGGCTGCAGCCCGCGGGAGGGCGCGTCACGGAGGGGCAGGTTCAACTGCGCTTTCGAACCGGAGTGAGAAAGCTCGTCTCGGGGCGAGGGAGCTACGAGTCCGGGGCGGAGCTCCTCACCGCGGAGCAGGTCATTCAGGCTCTGGTGGCCGGCCACCGCGCCGTGGTTGCGGGGGCGAGCGCGGCCTCGGGGGGCGCCGCCAATGTATGATCTGCAGAGCCTCGTTCGGGAGCCTCTACTCCTGGAGCCCCTAAGGGAGGCCGTAGATACGGGGCAGCCGCCGGCCTTCTTGCGCTCGGCTAAGATCAAGCTCACGGCCCGCTGCAATCTCAAATGCAGCATGTGCCGCTACGGCAAAGGGCTGGACCTTCCCGAGGTTTCGGGGGAGCGCTTCGCCGAGGTGACCCGAGAGCTCGCTGCCCTGGGCGCGCGTAAGGTGCACTTTTCGGGGGGGGAAGTTCTCGTGCGGCGGGACTTCGAAGATATCGTCCACGCCGCGGCCGATGCCGGGCTCAAAGTCACCTTTACGAGCAACCTCACCCTGCTGAGCAAAGCGCGGGCCAAGACCCTCTTCCGGGCCAAGCTCAGCTCGATCTCAACCTCCATCGACGGGGGGAGCGCGAAGATCCACGAGCGCATCCGCGGGGTGCCCGGGAGCTTCGACAAGACGTGGCGAAGCATCCGCTGGCTCAGCCGAGAACGCGCTCGGCGCGGTCAACGCACCCGCATTCGGGTCAACTTCGTGATGATGCGCGCCAACTTCCGTGACTACCCGGCGCTCCTCGAGCGCGCCGCGGCGGAAGGGGTGACCGAGGTCCATCCGCTCCCGGTCGACACGAAGAGCGACGACGTACGCCTCTCGAAGCGTCTGATTCGGGAGTACAACGCGGACATCGCGCCGCGCGTGCACGAGATTCGAGCGGCCGCGGGCTTCGATACGAGCGAAGCCTACATCTATCCTTTCGGTCGCGGGGGCCTCGAAGTGCTTTCCGCCCGCGGCGCCTACGCCCGGGGGTTTTATGCAGAGCGTCTCTGCTACGCGCCGTGGCTTCACCTCTTTATCGCTTGGGACGGTCACGTCTATCTGTGTTGCATGACCAACGGACGCATCGAGTCGCTGGGGAACGTGGATGGAGAGAGCGTGAGGGAGATCTTTTGGGGTGAGCGCTTTCAGCAGATCCGGGCCGGAATGAGGTCGGCGCGGCTCCCCGCCTGCCACGCTTGCGACATGTTTCTCGAAGAGAACAGAGCCCTCGATCGGGCCCTGAGCGAGGCGGCCCTCGCGGCGAGCTGAACCCCTCTCCTACGCTCAGCGAGGTGACTCCAGCGCACTGAGCAGGTCCTCAGCCAGCTCCGTGAAGCTGCGGGTGGGCTCGGGTTGCCTCGGTTCGATGTGACCGGAGCAGATCTCTGCGAGGACACGGAGCAGGTCTTCGGGGGAGCTGGGCGTGCGGGCGAAAGCGCGCGCGCGGGTATGTTGGTCGTCGAAGCGCCGCGGTCGAGGGAGCGCGAGGTGGTGCACGCCGACGGCTCGGGCTTCGTGCACGAGATGGTAGCCGGCCGCCCCGACCACGCAGCGGGCCCCGCGTAGACCCACCGGCTCGAGGGGAGAGGTTCCTCCCAGACCTCTGCGTCGGCAGTGGAGGCTGGCCTCGACGCCGGCTCGGTGCAGCCTCGCCGCGAGTCGGCGAAGAAACGCATCGAGAGCGGGATCCCCGCCCACCAGGATAACCTCTGCGGCCGCGGGTTGGAGACTGGGCGCAATCACGGGCCCAAAGCCCCGGCCCTTCTCCACCGGCTCTACGTCGATGACGCGGGAGTACTTCTCGGTGCCGGCGGGGTTGCGGAGGAGTCGCCGGATCAGCACTCGTGGGCAGCTCCCCGTGTCCAGATCCTCGAGCTCCCCGACGACGCCCCTGGGGAGGGCGTCGACGACGAACGCATCTCTAGGCCCGATGCGGGCGCGGGTGGGGCGCGGCGCGGCGCGGGTGAGGCCCAGGGTGGGGATGCCGGCGGAGCGGAGCGCGGCCCGCCCCGGATGATCGGCGGGCACCCCCACCAAGACCTCGGCGTTTCGGGCTCGCAGCGCTCTCGACAGCCCCAGGGCCCGCCTCAAGTGGCCGTGTCCACCCCCCAAGGCATGCAGATAGATCCGGGTCACTCGGGTCGGACCGCATACAAGAAGACGAGCAGACCCACCCGAAGCTCCGGATCGAGGGAGGGGTGGGCGGCGAGGAGCGCGGCCCCGGAGGTCACCGGGCCTTCGGCGGCGAGCTCGAGCGCCTCGCCCCTGCGAACCTCTACCCGCTCGGCTCCTTGCCTCCGGGCCTCGAGCGAGGTCTCCGCCCACCGGGCAAGAGAGCCTTCTACGTCCCCGAGGCGGTGCCCGTCGTCATCCTCGAGCGCGAACCGCTCGGGACCCTTCTGCTTGAGCTTTAGAAGGGTCCGCCCCCGGCCGTCCTCGATCTTCAAGCCGCCCTCCCGTCGCTTGATCTTCCCTTTGAGGTCTCCGTCCAGGCCCTTCACCTTGACCCGATCCACCTCCACGGACAGCTTGCCCATCTTTTCCCCGCGGGCGTCCTCGATACGCCAGTGATCGGGTCGGGTGGCCACCGCGCGCGCCACCACCCCAGCGTCCGGGCCAAAGAGCGTAATGGGGCCCGAGAGCCCTTCCTCCTCCGCGGATACGGGGGGCGCAACAGAGCTGGCCGGGGGACAGCCGAAGTGGAGCGGGGCACACAGAGCGATGAGAAAGACGGTGGGGCGCACGCACCCAGGCTAGTACGGCTCGACCTCCCAGGCACGTAGTGGCCGGTCCCTCCGCACTCGGCCATCATCCAGGGAACGCGGGGCGGTCCCTCGATCAGCGCCCGGTCGCGCAGGACCCAATCCGCAAGCGCGGCCCTCCACGTGGAAGCAGCCGGTCGGGTGGTCGCCTAGCCCCGCGCGGAGTCGACGTGGCCGCGGTCACGGCGGATAGGGTTGCGCTCGATCACACAAGGTTTCACCCCTCAGGCTCGTACCAGCTGATCTCGACTTCTCGAAAAAGTCTGACGTCTTCCTCCTCGTCGCTCCGGCTGTCCCTCCGAAGTCGGAAACGGCCTCGCAACCCACCCACGAAGAGGAACCCAGAGATGAAAAACCCAATTCCGCCCGCCCCCGCCCGTCGCGGCTCAACCTTCACTCCTGCTTCCCGTCGCGGCTTGGCTATCGTCATGTCGGCCGGTCTCGCGGTCTCCGCCTGCGGCGGCGAGGAGGGAGACTTCGGTCAGACGACGTCGGCGGCCACCACCTCCGCCTGTAACGATCGGGGCGTCCTCTGGGGCATCGCCGGAGATCTTGTCGGACTCGTGCCTGGTCTGGGGACGCTCGGAAAGGTGGCCGCCAGCGCCACCAAGATCTCACAGCGTCTAGCGTGCGGAGGCGCGGTGGCGGCTACGGTCACGGACATCCACAGCACGATCGACAACAACAACCGAACCCAGTTCGAAAACGCCGTGAAACCCATCATGCAGGATACGCGGAGTCCATCGACGCTGACCTACTCGGACCTCGGGGATCGCATCGATCGGATCCACGCGGTCGAGGCGCAGGGGACGACGGTCGGTTGGGCCTCACTGCACACCAAGGCCCAGCTCGCCGCGTTGAAGTACGGTCTCCTGCTGATGAAGCTGGAGAAGACACAGGGAAAGAACGCCCGGGCCGCAGCCCTCGCTGAGGTCGAGCGTGAGCTGCGGGACTCCGTCACCGAGCTGGATCGCGTGGAGCAAGACTACCTGTCGTGGGCGAGCAGCAGCGTAACGACGGGTATGACCCGCCTAAACGGACGACCGGCCCCAGCCCACAACCAATACGTGGGATGGGCGCGGCTCGACAACATCCGTGACAGCGCGGCCCCCACCCACTGCAAGCCACTCGTCATCTGCACGAAGCATAGGAAGGAGGCCCAGAAGCGTGGCCGCGACTTGATTCCCGTGGTTCAGCGCAAGCACCGAGACCGTGTCTTCAACGCGGACTACCAGAAGCTCCGGGCTCGGCTCGACGCCGCCCTCCAGCACTTCGAGTACCAGAACCCGCGGAACGAGTGCCGAATCAAGAACTTCGGTCGCAACACGTACCTGAAGTACGCTGTGGGCGCTCCGGTCGCGGGCCCGGCCATCTCGGACCCAAAGCAGGCCGGCTACTACGACACGACCTGGGTCGTCGAGGAGTCGAACACCACGGGCTCGGTGACCTTGCGCAGCGGCGCCTACTACAACGACCTGGCCTCGCAGAGCCGAATGTTGGCGGTGGGGGCGACGGGCAACACGCCTCGCTTCGACACTTTTGTCGAGAGTGCCGAGCCCGGCAAGTGGACTATCGAGCGGGTGACCTCGTCGGCCCCTGCCAACGCAACGGAACTTTACCGCATCCGCCCCTATGCGCGTCCCCAGGAGGCTCTCCATATGAACTCCGGCTCGGTCGAAGTAAGCAACGCCGCACCCGGCTGGTGGCACAGCTTCTGGGTGTTCGAGGGGGCCTGTGGACGTATCCTGAAGTCGGACGGCATGGTCGCGGACGAGGACCTCGAGCTGGGGGCGATGTCGACCTCGAGCGGCTTCGCAACCCGGATTCGCAACGTGGGCAGCAAGAACCTGAAGTTGGGCGTGGAAGTCCGAAGCGGCGTCGACACCCTCGTGCTGAAGGATATGGCCGCCAACCCGGGCATCGACGTCTTCCGGTTCTTCCCCGTGAACGCGAACGACCGGACCTATGACAACATGCGACTCGAGTTCACTCCGCCCAGCGCCTCCCCTCGATACATCCAGCCGGGCTCGGGCTCC
>JBCBRU010000645.1:0-5084 GCA_039819565.1 Myxococcota bacterium
CCCGAAGGCCATAGAGGGTGGCGCCTCCCGCCGCGAGGCTGAGGAGGGCTAGGCCCCTCGCCACCCACGGACCGCGTAGGCGCCGCCGCGGCGGTGGGGCTGGGACTTCGGGTGGAGCCGGTTCCACGGACAGAAGAGACTCAGGGCGGAAGTGCAGTCGAGCCAGCGGGGCCGGGGGCGCCCCCGGAGAGGTCGGATCCGCCTCGATGTCCGGCTCGGGGAGAGGCGGAGGCGACGCCTTTGGCACCGGTCCGCTCGGCGCTGCGGGCGTCGTGGAGGGCGCCTTGGGCGCCGGATGAGGCGCAGCCCGGGGCGCGGAAGCTTCCGCGGCGACCTGAGGGGAAGAGACGGGCGCTCCCGAGGTGAGGCGCTCGAGAGCTTCCAAGACCTCGTCCATCGAGGCGTAGCGTTCGTCCGGTCGCTTAGCGAGGCAGCGCCCGATGATGGTGTCCACCAGAGGAGGAAGAGCGCGATCCGGGACCAGCTTCACCGCAGAGGGGACCGGCTCTAGCAGGTGAGCCTGCATAATCTGGCTCGCGTCCGGCGCATCGTAAGGAGACCGCCCGGTGAGCATCTCGAAGATGATGGTGCCCAGAGCGTATACATCGGTGCGGGGGTCGATGGTTCCGCACGTGATCTGCTCGGGCGACATGTAGCGCGGCGAGCCCAGCATCATGCCGGCCCGGGTGAGGTCCGGGTCCTCCTCGGGGTCGCTCTGGGTCTCGAACACCTTGACGAGCCCGAAGTCCAAGACGCGGACCCGGTCTCGGGTGGGGTCTTCCTCGTCCGGGACGACCATGATGTTGCCGGGCTTCAGATCGCGGTGCACCACCCCGGCGCGATGAGCGGCGCGTACGGCCCGACCTACCTGGGTCGCGATGTCCAACGAGCGGTCCATCGAGAGGGGCCCCTTTTTGGCGACGACGCGAGACAACGGGGCCCCGTCGAGGAACTCCATCACCATGTAGGCTTCCCCCGTCGGGGTCTCGCCGAAATCGTGAACGGTCACGATATTGCGGTGATTCAGCTTCGACGACACCGACGCCTCCAGGAAGAAGCGCTGTTTGAAGGCTGGGTCATGGGTTTGCGGGAGGAGGATTTTTAGCGCCACCCGCCGTCCCAGCGGGTGCTGTTCACCGAGGAACACACAGCCCATTCCGCCGCGGGCGATGAGGCGCACGACCTCGTAGCGACCCGCGATCTTCGTGCCCGGGCTGAAGCGCGAGGTGACCGCTTGGATGGCGGCTTTTCGGCTCATGGGAGGCGTGTTCTGCGAGCGCGAGAGGTCGCCCGATTCGCTCGGGGTTCCGCGCACGATGCGAATTCCGGGAGGCAGGGTCTGGGCACTGACCAGTCCCCCCGACCGCGGTCCCTGCTCGCCTGGAGCTTCATCTCCGGGCTCGTCGAGGAGGGCTCCGGTGATGTCCTGTGATCCACCCTTCGGGAACATGGCTTCGCCGCCGCAACGGTGCGGCCCGCCTGCGGAGAGGGTCAACTTCGCTGGCCGTAGGACCCGCTCGAGTGCCTCGCGACGTATCGTTCGGGACCTTCGACAGGCTCGAAAACCGGAGAGATGAGACACAGATCACAGTCCGCCAGTCCTTGATGACGCAGTGTGCACGCGCGAGGCTGTCGCCATGTCCCGCGCCTGGATCTCCGGTTGGGCCGTGGCGGCGGCGCTCGGAGCCCTGACCCTCGGGGTCTCCCCTTCGGCCCAGGCCGAAGCGGGGAGTCTGGACATTCGGGGGTGGTTGGATCGTCCGGGCGTCAAGCTCTTGGCCGTCGAGTTCTACGCGACCTGGTGCGAGCCCTGTATGGCGGCCGTCCCCCGATGGAAGGAACTGCACGAGCGTTACCGACAGCAGGGGCTGCGGCTGGTCGTGGTTGCGACCCAGGATCCCGAAGGGGGCTGCGTGAACCCGGGCTGGAATCCCGATGACGTCATCTGTGACGACGAAGGTCAGCTCGCCCGCATGATGGGAGCTGGGGACCGGCTCCCTGCCGCCTTCCTCTGGTCCTGGCAAGGTAACCTGCTGGTTCGGAAGGGCCACGTCGAGGAAGTCGAAAAAGGCATCGAAGAGTGGATGAAAGCCTCCCCCCGAGTCGACGTGAGGGTGCAGGGCGTCGCCGAGGGCTCCGGGGTGGGGCGGGCCGAGCTCCGGGACCTCGTGCGCAATGAGATTGGCCGCAGCGCCAAGCTCACGGTGGTGGCCTCCGAGGAGGAGCGCAAGCGGCTCGACGCGGTGCGGCGGCGGTCCTTCGCGGAGCGATTCGACGACGATTCGAGGTGCGAGCTCGGTAAGGAGCTCTCCCCCAATTCACTGCTCGACGTGAAGGTGTATGGCTCCGGATCGCGAAAGCGTCTGCGGCTGGGGCTGCTCTCCCTCGAGCGCGGGTGCCTCGTGGGCAGCGCCGTCGTCGACTGGAACCGTCGTCGTCCCGAGATCGCCGTGGCCGAGGCGGTGGCGGAGCTCGTTCAAAAGCTCCGCCCGAGCATCCAGATGCCGCGCGGAAGGGATCTTGCGCATGCTTCGGGTCCTTCGAGCTTCGAGGAGGACATCGGGGAGCGCGTCGAGGCTTGGGAGCCCGAGGCGGGCGGCTCCCGTGTCATCGTGTCTTTTCGCTCCGAGCCCCCCGGAGTAGTGCTCCTCGACGGCAACTTGCTTTGCCAAGACACCTCTCGCGGATGCAGTCGAGCCTTGGCCAAGGGATCCTATACGGTGACCATGCAGCGAGAGCGCTACAAGAAGCGGATCGAGCGACTCCGGGTCGAGGCCCCGACCGAGCTCGACTGGGCGCTCGAGCCAAACTTCGGGACCTACGCGGTTCGATCAGACCCCTCTGATCTCGAAGTCGAGATCGACGGGGTGTCGAAGGGGCGTACGCCTCTCGAGGGCGTGGAGCTGGCGCCGGGGCGACATGAGATCCTCGTGACCGACCCCTGTTTCTACCGCCGCGGAAAGCGCATCTCGGCCAAGGCGGGAGAGCGCCGAGAGCTGGCCTTCGAGATGAAGCCCCGCCTCGGGGCGCTGGATATCGTCGCCGTAGATCGGTCCGGCAATGCTCAACGCGGCGAAGCCTGGATTGACGGCGTACGGGTGGGCGCCGTCCCTGCGGTGCACAAGGCCCCGGTGTGCGCACGGACGCTGGAGATCAAGCGAGCGAACGGGACGGTGGCCTACCGTGGTCCCCTGGCGGTGAAGGAGAAGCAGCTCATTCACGTGCGCGCCACCGTGGACGGGGCGGAGGATGCCCGTGAGGCGGACCGCGGGCGCGTCCTCGTCTACATGAACGACGGTGATGTCGACACTCGCGTCGTCCCCCAGGCCGAGGGCACGGCGCTCATCGAATCGGTGCGCGCCAGCCGGAAGGTGACCACCTTCACCCGCTTCGACCGGGTGGCGGCGCGGCTGTCCGATCACGGCGCTGTGGTGGTGCCAGAGCTCGAGAGCGGGCGGCCCGAGCTGAGCAGCGCCGACGCCGGCGCCCTCCGAGCGTTCGTCAGGAAGGGCGGGGTGATGGTGACGGTGCTCGACGACCCGAAGAAGGCCCGCTCGCTGGGTCTCCTCGAAGACATCTTCGGCTGGCGGCTTCGCTCCGACGGGAGCCCCAAGGGGAGTCGAGCCGCGCGAACGACGGAGGCCCGTCGCCTCGGCCTCGCGGGGCCGCCCAGCCTGCCCCTCAACAATGACACCGATGTTCTCTTGGCGACCTCCCTCCCTGAGGGGGCGGTTCCGCTCTACGTGGATGAGGATGACCGCTCGGTGGTTACGATGCTTCCTTTCGGTAAGGGCCACGTGGCGGTCCTGGGCTGGGACTGGTACGACGCCAAGCCGCGCGGCCGCGTGGACGGGGGCTGGCTCAACGTCCTCCGGGGGCTCTTAGACGCCCGGGTGGAAGAGGCGCCTCCGCCCCCGGCGCCCCCTCCCGCCCCCTCCGGCCGGTCCATGGTGCGCGACGTGGCCCTGTACGCGAGCTCCGCTCACGTCGACTACGGCTCAGACCCTGCGGCGGAGGGCCCAGCCCTGGAGGCGGCGCTGGTGGCGGCCGGGCATCGCGTGTCTCGCTTTACCCGGTTTCAGGCCTCGAGCCTGAGCGGGCGTAACGCTCTCGTGCTCCCGGATTTGGAGAAGGGAAAGCCGAAGCTCGGGCGACAGGAGCAGAGGCTCTTGCGGGCCTTCGTCGAGGAAGGAGGCGACTTCGTGGCGGTGCTGGACGAGTCTGGCAAGGACCGCGCCGCCTCCTTGCTCAATGAACTCTTCGGCTGGCGTCTCGCGGTCAAAGCTACGCCGTCCGGGGAGCGACCGCTCCTGCGGGCAGAGGCGGCGCGCAAGGTGGGCTTCGTGGGGCCCAGCGAAGTGGACATCAACAACGATACCGATGCTCTTCTGAAATCCAGCTTGCCAGTCGAAGCCGAGGTTGTCTACGCGGACAGCCAGGGGGACCCGGTCGTGAGCGTCATTCCTCGAGGCCGGGGCCGCGTCGTCGTGCTCGGCTGGGACTGGTACGACGGGGCTCCCCGCGGCAAGCAAGACGGGGGCTGGCTGGAGGTCCTGCGGGGGGTCATGGGATTGCGCCGCGCCCCGCCGGCCACCGCGACCACCCGTCCCGATACCTACGCGAGCACCGTCGCGCCGCCTCCCGGGGCGCGACGAGGACGCCTTCTGTTCATGGGCGAAGCCAAGTTCGCGGACATGAGAGTCGGGGAGAAGGGCGCGGAGGGAGCGAACCTCCTCGCGGTTCTCCAGGGGCAAGGCTTCACCGTCGACCCCGTCTCCCTGGGCTCGCTCCGCGACGCCTACTCGCGGACTGCGAAGTACCGTGCGGTGGTGGTCCCCGAGCTGGCCAAGGGCACCCCACGGGAGATCGCTCGGGCGGTCCGGCCCGCACGCAAGTACCTCCGTTCCTACGTCAAGAAAGGGGGCACCCTGCTCGTCACGCTCGATCAGGTCGACAAGAGTCGGGTGTTCGAAGTGCTCCGGCAGGTGTTTGGCTGGTCGGGCTTGAGGAGCAACAAGAGCGTGAGCGGGCCCATCGCGCTGAGCCCCGAGGTGGGAGCTAAACTCGGCTTGCGGGGCTTGCCC
>JBCBRU010000646.1:0-5060 GCA_039819565.1 Myxococcota bacterium
AGCAGTGAACACGTCTTCCCGTCGCGCTAAGGGATATTTACCCGGCAGCTTCCCTCGACGCACCGCCCGAAGCTCAGCTTGTCCTCCATGACCAGCCGCTGAACCCCGGCTAGCCCGCCAAAGATGGTGCGCTTCATATCAAAGTCGCGCATCGGCGCGACCTGGACGCGACCGGCGTGATCAACGGCCCCTCCCGCGACCAAAGCGGCCTTACGTTGAAGGTTTAATTGCGCATGGAGGCGCGGGGCTCCAGGGCCGATAGCGGCGGGGGATTCGGGGGCGATGTCTGCAACTGCGGTCATGTAGAGGCTCCTGTCGTCGGCAACTGACGTTATATAACGGTCGTAATTTATCTGAAGGGATCGTGTCTAGGAAAAAATGACATCCGTCATGTAACGTCCGTTCGCCAATCATGCTAGGGAATCACGTGCCTCCAAGGGCTCGGTTCACTCGCGAATCCGTCTTGCTTGCCGCCCTCGAGGTGGTTCGGCGAGAGGGCCTGCGCAGCGTGAGCGCTCGCTCCGTGGCCAGCGTCCTCAACGCCTCCACCGCCCCCGTTTCGGCCGCCTTCGTTTCGATGCAGGCCCTTGTGGACGCGGTGGTGGCTCGAATCATCGAGCTCCTCCTGACCGCTCTCGAGGAAGCTGAGGGGTCGGATCCGCTCCGAGCTGCGGCCTTTGCGATGGCCCGCTTTGCGGCCGACGAACCCCGATTCTACGAAGCCCTCTTTCTGCTGCCCCACGCCTCGCCGCCGGACTGGGTGGCGATCCGCCGCGGTTTCTCGGTCCAGCTGCAAAAGAGCCCGCGGTTTCGCCACCTCAGCGATCGGCAGAGAGACGCCCTGTCCTGGCGGACCACGGTGGTGGGGCACGGTATCGGCATCGAGATCTGGTCCGGCCGTTGGAACCGGACGGACGACGAGAGTCTCTGGCGTCTCGTGGATCAGCTCGTAGAGCCCATAATCGAGGCCTATCTCTCTGCTCAGGGCGCCTCCACCTCGACCAAAGCCTGATTCGCCGGACTCCTGGGCGCACTGGCGGACATCGCGCTATCCTCTGCGGGGGCGACGCGCCCCTCGGAGGTCCGCTCATGATGCCCCTTGCTCGTCGTCGATCGCGTGCCGTCGTTCTCGCCCAGACGCCAAGGATCCTGATCCTGACCGTACTCCTCGCTCCCGGTTGCGTGGCTGAGACTTCTCCCCTCGGAGACAGCCCAGATCTCGGAGCCTCATTTCCGGATCTGGGTCCTCCTGACGCCGGGGCTCCCGACCTCGGGGCCCCGGACGCGGGAGCACCTCTCCCGCAGATCGAGTACCCCCCGGGCTGCCTGCCCGTGGATGGATACCTATTCTGTCTCATGCCGTCTGTCTTTTCGGAGGCGAGAGCGCTGTGTCAGAGCGTCGGAGGGGGGGTTATCATTATTGAAACTCCCGAGGAGAACGAGCTTGTTAGCGAGGCTTTTGCTCAGTGGAGTCCAGTAGAGTTCTGGATGGGCCTAACCGACGGAGTCGAGGAAGACCAGTGGGTTTGGGACGACGGCCGCTCGCTGGGGAACTATCGCGGTTGGAACCCAGGGGAGCCCAACGATCTCGAAAACGAGGACTGCTCCCACAACAATTTCATGTTCACCGGCGGATGGAACGATATCGACTGTCTTGACCGGTACGCCGTGGTTTGTGAGTTTGCCCCGGGGACGCAAACGACCTGCTTCGACAACGGTGACTGCTTGCTGAGCTTCGGGCGGTGCGTCGAGGGAAGCTGCCGGGTAAATATCCCTTAGCGCGACGGGAAGACGTGTTCACTGCTCCGCTCGAACCAAGCGTAGACCGGCGCGAGCCCCCAGTCATCATCGATTGGCCAGGTCGAGCGCCCAAACGAGACCCACGACCACAGACATGGCCCCTACCCATTTGGAGATTCGAGGCCCCGTGACTTGCGACGCACGAAGCAGTCCCGAAAGGAGCCCTGCGGCGAAGGCCATGCTCAGGGCCGACCCCGCCACGAAGATCGCGAGAAACACGAGCGCCGAGGCTCGGGATGAGCTCTGCGCGGTGGCAAGAAGCACTGCGGCCCCGCTCCCAGCGAGACCGTGGATAAACCCGATCCACACCATGCGCCCTTGAACTCGGGCCCGGTCAGGGTGGGGCGGGGCGCTCTTATGCGTGGCCCTGACGGCCCGAATACCAAGCCAAACGAGCATGCCGGCCACCACGAGCTCCGCGAAGGTCTCCAGGTTCGGCGGGAGTCGGAGATTCAGCAGCACGAGCGGGAGACCCACGATAGCGATCGCGAGACCGTGACCGAGCCCCCACGCTGCGCCCTTCACTACGGACCGAACTCCCGAGGTCTCCCGCGGGAGCATCGTGGCCACGGCCGCGAGATGGTCAGGTTCGAAGGCATGCTGAGCTCCGACGAGGATCCCCATCACGAGCGCGGTGACCATCTCCATTAGAAAACCACCCCTACCGTCAGTCGAGCGTTCAGGGGAGCGCCAGCGTTGATGTGGAGCACTGGAATCTCGCTGGCGGGCTCGCCGAAGCGCCAGTGGCTGGCATAATGATACTCGCCCTCGCGCAGGCGTCGGTTCAGGACGTTCTCGATCTCGAGATCCAAACGAAGCCACCGCCACCAATAGCCCAGGGTGGCATCGGTCATGACCAGAGTCGCGCCGGTCGCACCATGGGGAAGCGGTCGAGGCATCACGGCTAGGACCCTCAGACCCGCCCGAAATCCACTCTCGTGGGTAATGGTGGCGCGGAGCCCGGAGACCAACCACGGAGCCAGAGGGACGCGGTTTCCGGACTCCACGAAGCGGGCATCGACCAGCGTGGCGTCCGCCCCGAGCTGGAGCCAATCGAAGGGATTGAGCACGATCAAAAGCTCCCCTCCCAGCCTTCGTGTCCCGTTGAGCTCGAGGTTGATGCCCGAGACGTGGTCGAAAATCGACTCGCGCTCGATGAAGGTGGCGAATCCCGAGAGACTGGTCCCAAACCAGACGGTGGGATCCCACCGTAGCCCAACTTCGAAGGCATCCGAAGTCGTCGAGGTGGGATCACCGCCGGTAAAGACCTCTTCGCCGATACCCGACCTGGCCGGCTCGAAGGTCGAGAAGGCGCGGGCCTCCGGCGGACGAAAGCCCCGGCCGTATGCGAGGAAGAACTGCCAGGCCGGGAGCGGGCTCCACCGCGTGGTTACGCGGGGAGAGACGGTCAAGATCGTTCCGTCTCCGGGTGCATCGCCGAGGCGGTCGTCGATACTCACATAGACGACGTCGAAGCGCGCTCCTGCATCGACGCGGAGCGTCGAAGCGGGTTGCCAAGATAGCCCTGCGCGACCGTGCGCAATCATCTGCAGGCCTTCGAGATCCCGACGAGCCGCGGTCCGCTGGAGCTGGAGTCCGATATTGTACTCGGTCTGGGAGAGCTGATCTCCGCGCAGCCCAAGGCTCGTGCGGAGCGCGAGCCCGGTCGCGAGGTGCAGGTGGTGCGCCGCCTCGAAACCGAAAGACCACGTGTCCTGGAGCTGCTCTCGGCGGTCTCCCTCCTTGGGATCGACAAGAAAGCCCGTGAAGTTCTCGAGAAGCTCGAGGCGACGGTAGCCCCCGTACGCCGAGAGGCGCAGTTCTTGTTCGGCGGTCTCCCAAATGTAACTCAGGCCGACCATGGCCCGGCCGCTGGTGCCCTTTTGCGAAGGGTCGTAACCACCAAAGAAATCAACGGTCCCGGCCTCGACATCGAGGTTACGGAGCGTTCCCGGCAGATCGAACTCCGAATAGTGGCCCAGGGCGGTTAGCATCAACCGACCGGCCGGCCCGTCGAAGAGCCGAACTCTTCCGTTTAGGGTGGCGCGATCGATGGCGCGATTATCGCCGAAGCCGTCATCGTGGGTGAAGCCTACGCCGAAGAACTGCTCACCGTTCTCTTCCGGAGGAGAGTATCCGGCGAAGATGCGATGGCGGTTGGTCGTACCTACCGTGTACGCAGCCCGCCAACCCAGATTGTCCCCGACGACTCCCAAGCGATACCGCGCTGAGCCCGCCATCGCGAAGGCTCCCTGATCGAGAGTAAAGGGCCCCTTCGTGGCTTCGACGCCGCGAACCATCTCGGGAAGAATGAAGCCGAGGTCCAGATACCCCTGAGCATGCACATTTGACCATTCGTTGATCGGCATGCCGTCGACCGTCAGCTCGAGATCGGCGCCATGGATCGCGTCGAAGCCGCGAAGGAAGAACTGGTGACCCTTCCCCTCACTTCCATGCTGGACGAGGGTCAGGCCGGGGACCTGCCGCAGGATCTCCTCTGCATTACGCCGTGGAGCGGCGGTGATGTCTCTCGCCGTTACTTGGAAAGTCGACGCGGTCTTGGGGATTCGACGGGGACGAGAGGTCCCCCTCACTGCAATGACCTCACCCAGCCACGTGAGTTCTATGATCAGTGGCTCGTCGGAAAGGGGGGACGAAAGCACGCGTCGCGCCGGTCGATAGTTTGGCGCCTCGACGAGCAGGACCAGGGGCAGAGCGGGCACACCTTCGAACGTGAACCGGCCCTCGCCGTCCGTCACCGTCTCGCGACTTGCCCCCTCGATCCGGACGGTAGCACCCGACACGCCCCGCCCCGAGGACCCCACCTCGACGACATGCCCGTCCAGTGAACCTGAACCGGAGTGAGCGAATACGGCTTCCGGGAGCCCCAAGACTCCCAGACATATCGCAAAGATGATTCGCGGAGGGCTCACTCCGCAGATGGCTCGCAGTGTCCTTCGCCGTCGACGTGGCCAAGGTTGCTGGACTGAGCTACGAGGTAGGCCCAAAGGTTGTTTATGTCTCCCGAGCTGCCCGGGTCGTAGGCACCGAGGCCCGCCCCTTCGAGCTCGGAGCGAGCAATCACCCCGTCGCCGTCCTGATCCGCGTCTGCGAGCGCCTGAAACAGGACCTGAGGCTCCTCAGACACGAGACTGTCAAAGAAGAAGTGATCACCGTGAACAAGGACGGGGTGACCAAAACCTTCGATTGGGTTTTCGATCAAAAGACGGTCTATACCGCCTGCGAGACGTCGACCGACG
>JBCBRU010000647.1:0-5048 GCA_039819565.1 Myxococcota bacterium
ATCCTCACCTGGTGACTCCGGACACCACTCTGAGGACTCACCTCTCCGCCTCGATGCCGCCGCGGGGAGAAAGCCCTCCGAGGCTTGAGGAGAAATACTCTCTACTTCCCGTTCTGCCGGCTTCTGCGGACGGGACGCTCCCGCGTGACGGGCGCTCCCCCCGGGCCCATATCTTCGCTTCCCGTCATCACCCATCGGAACTGGCACCATATATATATGACCGCACCATCCCTGTTCTTGGAGAAGAGCGCGTACGACGAACGACTGAGATCCAGCCCCGAGGCCGAGATACATCCACGCCTCGGCGGCGCGAGAGGCCTATCGAAGTGTGATGCCATCTGAGACGTCGGTTCAGCGCCCGTCCCGGGATGAGACGAGGATGCACGTTCGCCTGCAGCGGCGCGATGCCGGATCAGCGCAGGTAGCTGACTTCCAGCTCCATACGAAGGTCACCGTGCGCGCAGTCCGTGGGGTCGTTGTCTCCGAAGGTCACGAAGCTGAGGTCGAAGCCTGCTTCCAGGTTGAGGGTCTGGGTGAGGGCAATGAGCACGTTTGCGTCGAAGCTCACCTCGAGTTGGCCCAGCTGCTCCGT
The DNA here is from genome assembly GCA_039819565.1 of Myxococcota bacterium. Classification (GTDB taxonomy): domain Bacteria; phylum Myxococcota; class Kuafuiibacteriia; order Kuafuiibacteriales; family Kuafuiibacteriaceae; genus JAHQVK01. The sequence continues at coordinate 593 of JBCBRU010000647.1, forward strand.
GGAGGGCACTTGGCACAGACTCGGGCTGCCCAGACAGGCGTAAGGATTGGAGCGGGGCCGAAACCTCTGTCCTCGGACCTCCTCCCAGACGAACCTCGGGTATCCATCGACCTTTGGGTACTCATCCAGGGCGGGACCCGAGCCACCGGCTACGAGGACGACCTCTTCGAGAAGGATGGCCACGTCGTCATCGAAGCGGATGGCGGGGCTTCGCTGAGAGCGCAGCTGTAGATCGCACAGCACGCGAATCTGAGGAAGGTCGACAGAGGCTACGTCGACCGCGCGCGCCTGGAGGGACTCGTTCTGCGGAGGAAGGTTTCCGTCGGAGGAGAACGAACAACCGGAGCGGGCTGGAAAGAAGACTTCAATAGTCTCGGTTATCGAGTCTGAGCTGCAATCCACCTGTCGCTGGTTTGCCGGTGGAACATCCATAGCCGCCGGCGGCAACGGCGCCGGGAGCTCCTCTCGCTCTACCCTCCGAAGCCCCACGCCATCGTCCTGGCATCCCAGAAAGGCGCCTGCGAGGAGACTCAGGGCGAGGGTCGGAAAGGCCGAGACGAGACGGAAGCTTCGGGTTGGGCCCTCGAGGTTCATCGTGTGGACGGAGTCGGACGCCGTCGAAATGGGTTACTGCGGCCGAAGCTTTCCCGCAGAACCCGTTCTCGCTCTGCCGTGGCGTCAGTCCAGACACCCTAACACTCAGCTCGAGCTCATTTGGGGAGGCAGGGACGCGCTCGATGTGCACGCCGAAATCGACATGTGCCCGGGAACCCCCGCCCCCTCCCCCACGCCCCCCTGAGGAGTCTGGGCCGGAAGAGCGGTGCGACCTACGGACGGCAGGTCGGGAGGAAGAAGTTGGAGATATGGGGCACACACCGCCCTGAAGCGCACTGTGCATCTCGAGTGCACAGGGCCCCATTGGAACGCCGAGGGCGACAGTCATTGAAGCCCAAACGATGGCAGTACTCGTCGCGAGGGCAGTCGCTGTCGGCGAAGCATTCCGGCCTGGGGACCCAAGGGAAGGGGTCGATGATGATGATGATATCGCGGATTCGCTCGATGAGCTCGGCCAGAGCGGAGCGGTGGAAAGGCTGAAGGCTCAATGAAAGCCCGAGGGACCCGCCGGTCTGGCCCTTCGCTGCGCCCAGGCTGTTCCCTGCGTACTCCTGGCAAACGGCCCCACAGGTGACGCCCGCCGAGAGCACCACCGAGACCAGCTCACTCTCATCTCCGGCCCCTTCGTGGAGGAACTGAGCATCCGTAAAGGCGGGAACCACTTCACCTACGGGCAGGCCCAGGTCGCGAACGATCCGCGCTCCGTCCCGCTGAATCTGCTGCAGGCGGGCGGAGGGAAACCCGAGACCGGCAAGCAAGGTTTCGCAGCCGGGGCCGTCGCCTCCCGTACAGACCGCAACCTCCTCCTGGAGCGCGTCCCGCTCTGAATGCGGGAGCGCCGCAATCTCACGAAAAGCGACGGCGATCCCGTCGGAGAGCTCGTCCGAGAGACGAGCATAGACGGGGTGAGCCTCTACGTCGGCGCCTCGGTGTGTGGCCGTGAGGGGGGAAGCCCGAGTGACAACGGACGAGAGAGCTTCATCGCCGCAGGCGACCAAGGTCACGGCAGCGACCGCCAACCAAGTTAGGGAATGAGTATCAGGGCGAAGCGATTTGCGTCGGGAGTTCATGATTCCGTGCATCCTTTCATGAGAACATGAAGTCATGTCTCGCGGTGGGGTATGAAACCCTCGGGGCTTTTTTGACATGCTCTCCAATCTCGTTCACGAAGCGAGAAATCTGAGTTTCTCAGTCTAATATCCGGACAGCATCCCATACGTCCTTTGCGAGCCACGGAACATGCCGGGCTCGGAAAGGAAGACACCATGTCTAACTCATCTCGCCTCCCCGGACCGGGGAGGAAAGCCGCTGTCTATCTCACCCTCTTCGGATTCACCATGGCCACCGCGTGTGGAGACGAAGCACTGCTGCGGCTCGCCACCGAGGGCCAGGCGCTCTCATCTACGTACGGGGCGGCCGTGAGCGCTCATCCGCGCCATCGACTCGTCTCCGACAACCTGGACCGGGGCATCTCTGCAGCTCTCGCCCAAGCGACCCGCATGTCCCCGGCCGCCCTCGACGCCACGCTGGCGCGCTTGGAGAGCTGTTCTGCCTCAGGTAGCCCAGCGCCGTGCGCAACTCTCGTGGAATCCTTCGGATTTCGAAAGTCTCTCACGGATAGGATTCGGGCCGACGCCCGTGGCGTCGTGGTAGATGTGGGCATCCCAGCCTCGGCCATCATCACGGCCTTCACCGAAGCTCAGGTTTTGACCGACGGTCCCGGTGACCAGAGCCGACTCATCAGGCTGGTGGAAGACGAAGGCCTTCCGTGCACCGGCGATTGTGCCGAGTTCGCGGGCAACGGCCTTGGCAGTGCGAAGGGAACTTCTGCAGGGGCTCTCGCCTTCTTCGTCAGCGGCCCACCCGAGGGGGGCGGCGAAGGCGGAGGGGGCGAAGGCGGAAGCAGCAGCGACAGCGGAAGCAGTGGGGACGACGACGGTCTCTCGACGAGCGAGATCATCTCCATCATCAAGATCGTCATCGACGTCATCAAGATCGTGATCGATCTTCTTCCCGAGCCCGAGGAAGACCCGGAATGCGTCGCGGACAGCGATTGCCCTGCCGACGAGTATTGCCATCGCGCGGGCATCAACGACTGCCGTCCCCGGCGCGCCAACGGAGCCCTATGCACGCGCGGTGCGCAGTGCGCGTCCGGGCGCTGCGTGCCTCACATCTCGAACCTGTTCCTCCCCACTTGCCGCCCCTAGAGATCTTCACGGCAGGACTCGCTACGCGGTTCCTGCCGTGGAGCCCCTCTCATCCCCCTCCCCCTCTCCCGTGTCCCGCAGGCTCAAAAAGCCGATCAGATTCGCGCCCTTCGCTCCATACCCCCCAAACATGACGCCCTCTCTCGCAGCGGCTGTGAAGCTGGATGGCTTTGGTCTCGAGACGGTCGCAGACGTATCCTCCTGTCCATCCATGACGGACGAACAGGCGGACACCCTGGCGCTCGTTCGAGATGCCCTAGACGGCAACGACGAGGCCATGGAGACGCTCGTTCGCCGCATCGATCCAATCGTACGAGGCCGAGTGGGGCGGGTGCTCCTCAAACGTCGCGCCGAGTCCCGCGGCCGGAATCTCCGAGCGGAGGCCGAGGACTTCGCTCAAGAGGTCTTCGTGGCCCTCTTCGCCCGAAGGGGCCGTGCGCTCCGCGAATGGAATCCTGAGCGGGGTCTGTCCTTCGATCGCTTCGTCGGCTTTCTAGCCGAACGCGAGGTCCACGCGGTCCTCCGCACGCAGCGTCGGAGTCCTTGGTCGGAAGATCCGACGGAGGGTGAGACGCTCGAGCGTTTGGGCGGAACGAGCTCGAACGAGGAAGATCGGGCGGCGGCGCGGCAGCTACTCCAAGGGGTCGCGCGGGTCCTCCGCCAGCGCCTGACGCCGCTCGGCTTTCAATACTTTCAGCGGCTGTTCGTAGAGCAGTGCCCGGTACCCAAGTTGGCCGAAGAGACCGGCGCGTCCAAGATGTCGATCTATGCGTGGCGGAGCCGCCTCAAGCGTGAGCTGGAGCGGGCCCGCCGCGAAGTCGAGGAGGCTGCGAGATGAGCCACACCGATGATTTTGCCCGGGAAGTGGGGCGCCTCATGCAAGAGGATCACGAAGTCGAACTCGACCCCCGCCTCGAGCGGCTGGCGGCCGGCGAGCTGGACCCGGCGGCGCGCGCCGCTCTGGAGCGAGAAGCCGAGTCGAATCCGGATCTGGCCGACGCCCTGGAGCTCTTTCGGCCGTCGACAGAAGCGGAACTGGCCACTCGGCTCGCGACCGCCACCGAGGCACGAGATGCGGCCCCCGTGGTGCATCTGCCGTTCAGAGCCAAGGTGGGAGCGGTGGCCGCGGCGGCGGCCGCGGCCGTGGTGTGGGTGCTGCCTCCGACGCCGCCGTCGTCTCTGCCCCCGATGACGTTAGAGGTGACTCTGGGGGATCGAGATCAGCGCGGAGACGCCAAGGCCACGGCAACCATCGTCGACCCCGGAGCTGAAGTGCAGCTGGTGCTCCGACCGGACCGGGCGGTGGCCACGCCCGTCGAGGCGGCGCTCTACGTCCAGGACGAGACAGGACGCCGTCGCGCACCGGTCGACATCCGCATCGCCGAGAGCGGCGCCGTCCGCGTGCGCCATCCGGTGGGCCAACTCGGCGTGGGCCGGCTCACGGTGGCCCTAGCGGTCGCGAGACGAGACCACCTGCCCACCCCCACCGCGCTCTTCGAGGGCATGAAGGAAGGGACAGCCGAAGGCGCGAACTGGCGGGCCTCCGGCATTTCCATAGAGGTACGTTCGTCCCGGGCCCCGCCGAAGCCCGATCCCTAGTCCCCTGTCAGGGTGATTAGTTGCATAAGTGGGGA
>JBCBRU010000648.1:0-5047 GCA_039819565.1 Myxococcota bacterium
CCTGGAGCAGCTCACGGAGGCGGTCCACGTGGCCGCGGCCGTCCGAGCCGGGTCGATGGAGTATGCGCACTGAAGAGCGTGCGCGGAGGCTACGGCAATGGCGGACTTGGCCCGGAGGTCGAGGGCGCCCTCGCCGAAAGCCGCCGTCTCCCAGCCCAGCTCGCCCTCGGTGAGGGCCGGAGAAGCCTCGCCGCCTTCGCGGCGGCCGTCGACGTGGCTTCGGTCGAAGTAGGCGGCCACCTTCTCGGCGGGCGGCTCGCCCAGCTCGAGCTCCGCCGCTTGGGCCATGGCCTGCATGCCGTACATCAGGGTCGACCCGGCTCGGACGGCCGCGGCCACGTGGACCGCCTCCGTGAGCTGCTCCAGGTCGGCGCCCGCTTCGAGGGAGCCCTTGGTGTAGGCGTCGATGCAGTACGGGCACTGCACCACGTGGGCTACGGCCAGGGCGGCGAGGCTCTTTTCACGGGGAGAGAGGGCTCCGTCCGCGAAGACGGCCCCGTACCAGGAGAAGAACAGGCGGGCGAGATCCGGCTGGCCGGTCCCGATTTCGGAGAAAGCCGCGAGGTGGCGGCGGTCGTAGTAGCTGCTCATGACTCGAGGGCGCCGAGATCGGTCCAGAGGAAGTACGAGCGTCCGGCGCAGGTGGTTACGCCGCGAGAAGGCCACGACGTACCGGGAAGTACAACCGTGCGTGCGCGCGAAGGCCCGGGCCCGAGCCCGACCCGTCCAAGACTGGCGGGCCCGAGGCCCCTCTCTAGTCGGCGTCTCGGCCGAGTTTCGGACCGGCCCGCTCTAGGGGGCGCTGGTGTCGAGGACGTCGGAGAGGACGCTGAGGAGGTGGGCGGCAGCCTCGTGGTCGAAGGTCATGGGCGGCCGGATCTTGAGCACGTTGTCGTCCGGCCCGTCGGTTCCGATGAGGATATGGCGCTCGTAGAGCGCGCGCTTGAGGCTGGCCGCGCGAGCAGCGTCGGGGGTGCGCTCCGCCCGCGAGCTCACCATCTCCAGTCCCCAGAACAGGCCCATGCCTCGCACCTCGCCGATGCTGGGGTGAGCGCCCGCGAGCGCCCGGAAGCCATCGGACAGCTGCTGGCCTACGCTCTTCGCTCGGGCGGGGAGGTCCTCCCTCTTCAGGACCTCCAGCACCGCCCGCCCCGCCGCGCAGCTGGCGCTCGACCCTCCGAAGGTGCTGAAAAACTCCGGTCCCTCGGCGAAAGCCTCGGCGATGGCGGGCGTCGTGACCGCCGCCGCGAGGGGGTAGCCGTTTCCGAGGGGCTTGCCGAGGACCACGATGTCCGGAACCACCTCCTGGGGCTCGAAGCCCCAAAAAGAGCCGCCCAAGCGCCCCAGTCCGGTCTGGACGTCATCCGCGATGCACACGCCTCCAGCCCCTCGTACCCGAGCGTAGGCCGACCTCAAGTATCCCGGCGGAAGAACGATCTGACCTCCCACGCTCGGGAGGCACTCACAGATGAAGCCGGCCACGCCCCGCCCTAGGGCCGCGATGGACTCGAGGATCTGGTCGAGGGCCGAGAGGTAAGGGGCCGTGTCGCCGGGGTGCGAGCGCCAGAAACGCCCTCGGTAGAGGTCGGGTTGGGGGACCTCATGCACCCAATCCGGGGCTCCGTGGAGGGTCGGGTGGGCATACTTATAGGGGCTGATGTCCAGGGCTCCAGTGGTGCACCCGTGGTAGCCGTGCTCGAGCACGACCATGTCTTTGGCCCCGGTCGCGGCGCGGGCCAGTCGCAGCGCGACCTCGTTGGCTTCGCTGGCCGAGTTGACGAGAAACACCTGGCTCAAGGGGTCGGGGAGCCGGGCCGACAGAGCCTCCGCATAGTCCAGCATCTCGTCGGTGAGATAACGGCTGTTGGTATTGAGCTGGCCGAGCTGGCGGCTCACCGCCTCCGCTACGTGGGGGTGGGCGTGGCCGACGTGGGGGACATTGTTGTACGCATCCAGGTAGCGCCGTCCGAAGCGATCGAAGAGGAAGTGTCTTTCCCCGCGGACGGCGAGCAGGGGCTCGTGGTAGCTCAAGCGCTGATTGGACGCGAAGTGCCGCGATCGACGGGTCAGACGGGACGCGACCGGCGATGCGGGCATCGTCCTTGCCTGACAGGCTTCTTGCAGCCGAGCCGAGAGAGCGTCCGCGTCGACATCATGAAAGCGAAACAGCAGCGACCACGCGGGGCGCATGCTGACCTGCAGATATGGGTTTTCGGGGTGCTCGCGGCGCGAAAGCTCGGCGTTGGTCACGCTCACCGCCAGACGCGTGAGGAGTGACGGCCAGAACGCCTCGATCTCGGCTTCGGTGAGGGGATGAGCGAGATGATACCCCCTCAGCGCAGCGGCGGCGCAGTGAAGGGGGTCCTCGGCGTACATGAGAACGTAGGCGCTCGCGATAGCCACCTCGGCGATGCGAGCGGAGCGAACCATGTCTCCAAAGTCGATGATTCCACACAGCCGATCGTCCTCGTCCAAGAAGAGGTTGGCGTCGTTACCGTCGTTATGCAGGACGGCCTGCGGTAGCGCGTCCAGGCGGGGGGCGAGGGTGGAGCCGAACGCTTCCGCGATGCGACCCACGATGCTTCGTCGCTGGGGATCCTCGAAGAGCCCTACGTGCGCCTGAATCCACCCCGCCGCGCGGAGGTCCCACTTCAAAGGGCGAGAGAGGAGGGGGTGGTCAAAGCCTTCGAGGGCTCGGTCGAGGCGGCCGAAGCTCTCGCCGATGCCTTGGGCGAGCCGCGCGTGCATACGGCCTCGAGCGGAGAGAAGCACCCCCGGAAGGCGGGAGATCATCCATCCGATGCGGGGGGTGCCGTTGACCTTCGTTTCGAAGAAGCCTCCGCCCTCGAGGGTGGGGAGGACCTGGGGCACGAGCTGTCCCACCGGGGAGCGACGAAGATGATTGAGCGCCTCGATCTGCAGAGCCACGAACTCCGGAGCGCAGCCGGGGCGCATGAGCTTGAAGATGGTCTTCGGGGCGCCGGGGCGGGCCGGCTCGGCGAGGAAGTTCTCGTCGAGCTCGCCGTCCAGTCGCTGCAACCGGAACGCGTCGCCGTACCGCTCTCGGAGGAGCCCTGCGAGGCCGTCCGTCACGTCGCGACCCTACCGTCAGGGGCGGAGGGTCGCTACTTGACGCTCCGGAGAAAGGTCCTCGGGCGGGGGCGGGGCCGACCGGGAGGCGCAGGGCGTGATGGTCGAGCCCGCCCTGATTGTGTATGAGAACGATTATCAAGACGCCGAAGGTGGCTTGGTCCGATGCTCATGGTTCGCTCACAGCTTTTGGTATCGGCGTGCGCCGCGGTGGCTCTCAGCGGTTGCGGCGAGGAGATCCTCCCCCGGTCGGAAGTCGAGCTTGGACGCGCCCTGTTCGAGGACGTCCGCCTGTCGGTGAACGAGGCCCAGTCCTGTGCGACCTGCCATGATCCGAGCCGAGGCTTCGTGGATGCGCGCGCGGGCGCGGAAGGCCGGGTCGCAGCCACCTCCCTCGGCGCCGACGGGATGTCTCGAGGTCGGCGCAATGCTCCAACCGTGACCTACGCGACTCTGGTCCCTGCCTTCACTTTCGGGAGCCGCGCGCGCTTCAACAAGCAGTCACGAAACCGACTCTACGAAGGCCCTCTGGGGGGCTTGTTTCACGACGGTCGGGCCGACGATCTCGAGGCGCAAGCGGGCGGGCCCCCCCTGAACCCCGCGGAGATGGGGATGCCGTCGAAGGCGGCGGTGGTGGAGCGCCTACGCACGCACCCGGACTATCTCCGGGACTTCGAAGCGCTCTACGGCACCGGGGTTCTCGACGACGCGGAAGCGGGCTACGACGCCATGACCCGGGCTCTCGCGGCCTTTGAACGCTCGCCCGAAGTGTCGCCCTTCGACTCTAAGTACGATCGGTTCCTTCGCGGCGAGGCGGAGCTTTCGTTCCCCGAGCTCACCGGTCGCTCGCTCTTCTTCTCGGAGTTCGCCAACTGTGCGATCTGTCATCAGCTCCGGGGCAATGGAGATCCGATCGGCCGTTTCGAAGAGACGTTCAGCGGATACGAGTTCCACAATTTAGGCGTTCCTCGAAACGAGGAGCTAGGGCCGGCGGTGGACGAAGGCCTCGGGGGCGCGCTCGGGGTGTCGGAACATCGAGGTCGCTTCCGGACCCCCACCTTGCGCAACGTCGCCGTGACCGGACCCTATATGCACAACGGGGTGTTTCGTGAGCTTCGGACGGTGCTGGAGTTCTACGATCGGTCCAACAACCCCGAGCGGGTCCTCAACCCGGAGACCGGTCAGCCCTGGGCGGACGCCGAGGTCCCCGAGACGGTGGCTATGGAGCTGCTCGAGGTGGGTCGACCGCTGACCGACCCCCAGCTCGATGCCCTCGAGTGCTTCCTGAGAACGCTGACGGACGCCCGCTTCGAGTCGCTGCTCCCGCCTGAAGACGGCCGCTGCGTCGACTAGGTCGAGTCGGTCGACTCTGTCGAGTAGATCGACTCAGCCGACTCCGTCGAGTGGGTCGACTCAGTCCCCGTCGGTAAAGTTGATACCCAAGGTCACGAAGAGCGCATCGGCCAGGTCACGACGGATCAAGCCTTCGAGGCGTCCGATCTCGGTGGCCAGACCGTCCCGATCCTGAGCCTCTGCACGCTGCTCCGCCGCCGTCAGGGCGGCGCGGACGGCGTCTGCCACCGCCTCGTCGCCCCTCGGCTCGAGAAGGGACAGAAACCCATCGGGGGCGTCCAGGGTGGCGCGCACTCCGGACAGGCCGGCCAGGACGCCCGGATAGAAGTGGCCCGCAAGCTGGGCGTCGAGGAGGCCCTCGAGCTTCCGGGTCTTCACGTAGTCGGTGTAGTCGAGAAGACCGAGCAGAAGGGTGGCGACCGGGTCCGAGCCGTCGGGGAGGTTGGCGGTGGCCATCCGGTCGCGGAAGGAGGGGCCGTCCGCGGATGGGGTTTTCCACTCTTCGGCCCCCGACGAAGCTCGACTCACCGCGCTGCAAGACAGCTGGCGGGATCTGTACGAAGCCTACAATCGAGCTGGAGCCTATGGCTTTGGCCCTCTCGAC
>JBCBRU010000649.1:0-4993 GCA_039819565.1 Myxococcota bacterium
CCTCGAAGGCACTTCCTGAGCGAGAGACGACCGCGGGTTTCACTCCGCAAAACCTAGCTGGGGCCTTGCGTTGCGACCAGCGAGCGCCCAGGCAAACCTCCGTTGCCAAAGCGCAACGGAGATCGCGTGGACCTCAATCAGCTTCGCACCTTTCACCTCGTAGCCAAGCTTGGGTCGCTGGCCGCCGCAGCCCGAGCTAGGTTTTGCGGAGTGAAACCCGCGGTCGTCTCTCGCTCAGGAAGTGCCTTCGAGGGATGGGTGCTCATCCTCGTCACCTTCGGGATGCTGTGGGTGCCCGTGGGGCAGCACGCGTTCCTGATTCCTCATTGGATGAAGGTGGGGACCTTCCTCGCACCCTTTCTGCTGTTCGTGGCGGTGGCCTTCCGGGCGCCGGACCGCCCGTTCCTCGCCGACCTCCGAGGCCTGTCGCTGGTCATGCTCGTGGCCTACATCGTTCATCAGTTCGAGGAGCATTGGATCGACGTGTTCGGTCGCCCCTATGCGTTCAGAGGGAGCGTCAACGAGTTGCTGATGGGGGCTCTAGGCCTCGACGGTGAGGGGCCTCTAACCCCCGCGGGCGTCTTCGTGATCAACACCAGCCTCGTCTGGCTGGTAGGGGCGTTAGCGATTCTCGCCAGCCCTCGACACGTCTTTCCGGCTCTCGCCATGGCCGCCATCATTGTGGTCAACGCGGTCGCTCACGTGGCGTCGGGGCTCGTCAGCTTCACGTACAACCCCGGACTCTTGACCTCCCTCCTGGTGTTCTTCCCGGTGGGCGGGTTCGTGTATCGACGGGCGCTCGTCGAGGCGTGGGCCGAGCCCCGACAGATCGCGGTCAGCCTCGTTTGGGGCGTCTTGGCCCACATCCTCATGGTAGGCGGCCTCGTTATGGCCGGCGTCTATGGCCTCTTTTCGGAGACGACGTATTTCGCGGCCCTCGTGCTGTGGTCGATGGTTCCCGTGTTCATCTATACCCCCGGGCAGGGCCCCGCCGACGGGAATACGGCTTGACGGGTACCCCCCGTCGTCCTGACTGGCCGCGTCAGCTCTCGCCTGGGTCGTCCAGCGGTCGGGCGCTTCGGGCTTCGGAGGGCGTACGGGAGAAGCGGGGGGCGGGGCCTGGCTGAACCAGCCCTTCGAGCTCCACGAAGCTTCCACGGGCTTGGTTGTGAGGGTGGTTCGGCGCGTCCCAGAAGGGGAGCACCGGCGCGAAACAGGCGTCCGTGCCTTCGAGGAGGGTCTCCCACTCGGCCCGCGTCTTGGAGGCGAAGAGGGCCTTCACCTCCCCCTCCAGCTCCGCCCAGGCGGAGGGATCCATGTGGCGCTCCATCCACGCGGGATCGAGGCCGGTCCGCTCCAGGAAGGTCTGCATGAACTGGGGTTCAATCGCGCCGAGCGACACGAACTGATCGTCGCTCGTCTGATAGCACCCGTAGAAGTGGGCGCCGCCATCGAGCATGTTGGTGCCGCGACGATCCATCCACAGGCCGCTCGCCCGGAGGGAGTGAAAGAGCGACATCATGAGGGACGCCCCCTCGACCATGCTCGCATCCACGACCTGCCCCTGGCCGGACTGGCGAGCTTCGAGGATCGCGGCGAGAACCCCGACCACGAGGAACAGCGCCCCTCCGCCGTAGTCCGCCACGAGATTTAGAGGCACGGGCGGAGGCTCGCCATGGTTCCCCATGGGATAGATGGCGCCCGCCAGCGCGGCGTAGTTGAGATCGTGTCCGGCCGCCTGGGCCAAGGGCCCGTCCTGTCCCCATCCCGTCATCCGGCCGTAGACCAAGCGAGGGTTCAACTTCCAGCAGTCCTCGGGTCCGAGGCCGAGCCGCTCCATCACCCCCGGGCGGTTGCCTTCGATGAGGGCGTCCGCCGTCGCGAGATGCTCCAGGAGCTTTGCGCGGCCCTCCTCCGACTTGAGGTCGAGCTCGAGCTCGAGCTTTCCCCGTCGGTTGATGTCGACCGGGAGGCCGATGAGGGCGGGGCCGGGACGACGCACCGCCACGACCTCGGCCCCCATATCGGCGAGCATCATGCCCGCGAAGGGGCCGGGGCCGATCCCGACGATTTCAATGACCTTGGTTCCGTGCAGAGGACCCATGCCCCATCGCTACCTGCGCTTCGCGACTTGTTCCAGCGGGCTCGGGCAGGCGGATGAAGCCTACGCGCCGAAACCTTCGAGGTGGGCGCGGTACCTCTTGATGGCTGCGCTCGCGCTCGGGGCGTCGAGCGCTTCCATGGGGACGGCGAGGTCGGGGCCGGGGAGGGCGGACGATGCCCGGGCCGAGCCTCCTCCGATCCGCGCCGATTCCGCACTCTGCCGTCGAGGCCGGGCTACATGCGCTTGGCGACTTCCTCGAGCATGACCTCGGTCGCGCCCCCGCCGATGGACTGGACGCGGACGTCGCGCGACATGCGCTCGATCGGGGTCTCGCGCATGTAGCCCATCCCGCCGTGGAACTGCACGCAGTCATAGAGGACCTCGTTTACGAGCTCGCCGCAGTAGGCTTTGATCATGGAGACCTCCTTGACCACGTTCTCGCCCTGCGCGTCTCGGTGAGCGGTGGCGTAGATCAGCTGGCGGCCCGCCGTCACCTTGGCCTGCAGCATGGCCATGCGCTGCCGGATGCCTTGCTTTTCCCAGAGGGGGGCGCCGAAGGCGATGCGGTTCTTCAGGTTGTCGACGGTCATGTCGATGGCCGCTTGGGCTTCGCCCATGGCCATGGCTCCGATGACGAGGCGCTCGTTCTGAAGGTTCTGCATCAGGGAGTAGAACCCCTGGCCCAGCTCGCCCAAGATGTTGGCTGCGGGAACTCGGCAGTCTTCGAAGGCCAGCTCGGCGGTGTCCGAGCAGCGCCAACCGTGCTTGTCGAGCCTTCGCGACACCGAGAATCCCGGCGTGTCCTTCTCGACCATGAACACCGTCATGCCTCGGCTCGCGGGAGCCTCGAGGTCCGTCTTGGTCACGACAAAGAAGAGGTCCGCGTTGACCCCGTTGGTGATGAAGATCTTCGAGCCGTTGAGAATGTAATGATCGCCGTCCCGACGGGCGTGGGTGCGGATGCCTTTCACGTCAGAGCCCGCGTTGGGCTCGGTGATGGCGATGGCCGTGAGGGTGTCTCCCGAAACGATCCCGGGCATGTACCGCTCCATCTGCTCCGGGGTGCCCGAATGGAAGAGATGGATCGACGCCATATCGGTGTGAACGAGCGCCGTGATGGCCGCCCCCGAGAAGGTTGACCGGCCCAGTTCTTCGGCCCACACCACGGTCGCCCGGGTGTCCATCTCCGCCCCCCCAAAGGTCTCCGGATAACGAATGCCAAAGAAGCCGAGGGAACCCATCTTGCGGAGGACTTCGCGCGGCACCTGCTCGGCCTCTTCCCAGCCATCTCCGTAGGGTTTGATCTCTTCGTCGACGAAGCGCCGAACCTGCTCGCGGAGCATCTCGTGTTCTTCAGCCAAGAATAATGAGTTCATAGGTCACGTCCTTTCTCGCGGCCGGGTGGCGTGGCGATCATGAAGAAGACGGCGCCTCCCCCGCAGCGCCGTGAAGAAGAAGGTTGCCGTAGGTGGCGGCGAGGTCCTCGATGCTCCCGCGGGCGGGGTCGAACCACTCGAGGGTGGCGTTGAGGGCCCCGAGTACGAGCAAGCGCACCATCTTGACGTCCGTGCTCGGCTTCAGGGTGCCCGAGCCCTTCAGCTCCTCGAGAAAGTCATCCCAGAGTTTCTCGTAGCGGAGGCGGGGGCCGAGGTTTCGCGCCCGTACGTCGGGTGGGACCTGTCCGAAGATCCGGACGTTGGCGGAAGCGAAGTCGGTGTTTTGGTGGAGAGCGAGGAGGTGGCCCTCGACCGCCGCTCGGAATCGGCGGGCCCCGTCTCGTCCGCGGGTCTGCTCAAGAGCCGCGCCGACCCCCTCGTGGACGGCCACGTGGCCGCGGTCCAGCACCTCGACCACGATGTCCTCCTTCGACGAGAAGTGGTGGTAGAGGCTGCCCGCGGTCATTCCGCAGTCCTGGGCGATGGCGCGCATCGACACGCCCGCGTAGCCGCGGGCGCGAAACAACGCCGCGGCCACCCGAAGCACCCGGTGCCGCGTGGCCTCTACGTCGAGCGTCGCTGCCCCCATACTCCTCATCACCCAACCAAACGTTCGTTTGGTTCGTCAATGGATCGATTTGAGACGGGCACGGGATCCCCTGGTCATTGTGGGTTCACAGAGTCGGTCTTTGTGGGACTTTGAAGCACATGAGTGACGACTTCCTCGCGGGCATCCTTCTCGGGGCGCTCATCCACTTCGCGCTCGATCGCCTCGCCCAGCTCATCCCGGAGCGGTAGAGGCGCGGCTAGGGCTCGAAATGCCGGTCGCGGTGCTCCATCATCTCCGCTTCGTCAAAGCCCTCGGGCTTCTCGGGCGGGCGCTCAGCGTCTCGGCTCATCTGGGCGCGCAGAGCCGGGATCTGCTGCTGCAATACCTCCTGCAGGTTTCGACGCCGGTTCTCTGACATCCAACCCACGAGTGACGAGAACACCAGCTCCTTGAGATCCACCGGCGCCGGGTTTCGGTGCAGCTCCCCTCGGTCCACGTGACGTCCACGAGCTCGATGTGTGCACCCTGATAGCGAACGCTGCGCAGGCCCTGGACGAGCATGCGGTGGAGTCCTCGACCTGGTCCGGCCCAGTCGTGGCTCCACTGAGGCAGGGGTTCAGAGTGCGTTTCGAGAGGGGTCGAAGTGCGTTTCGCCCAGGTCTCGAGGCCGAAGGCCGTAGTGTCCGTTTCGAGGATGTAGCTCCCCGGGGAGCGCGCTCGAAGGGCCCTGAGCACACAGTAGGCGAGGGACTGCGTCGACTGGGCCAAGCCGACGGCGATGAAATCCGAATCCGGGTGCATGTTCGCAGAGAATCAGGGACAACGCCTCGGCGAGGCAACGCGGCCCGTCACCTCAAACGGAGGAGATCAACCGAGGTGACAGCAGCGCAGCTCGCTTGCCTC
>JBCBRU010000650.1:0-4976 GCA_039819565.1 Myxococcota bacterium
CGCCCCTGGCGTTCACGTGAGACGGGCGCATATTGGCCATATGCAACCGACGAGAGGCGAAGCCGGCGGGGGCGCCAGGGGCGAAAAGCGCCCGCGAATTATGTAAGGAATCATCCTGACAGGGGACTAGGTGCCGCATTCTGCGGCGCGAGCCGAAGCTGAGCACTCAGGGACAAGGTAGCCGTCGTACATCAACACCCCGTCCGTGCAGGACCCCGTCTGGCCGTTGGTCTTGGTCCAAATGAGGGCGTAGTCGGGCACCCCCGACCCTCTTCCCTGGGCCGATTTGAGGGCACAGACGGCGTCGTAGATCTCGCACTTGAGGTTGGTCATTCCAAAGTCGTAGACCGACCAGAAGTTCCCGCACTCGTTGGGGATGCCGTGTCCGTTGGGGTGGTTGAGCCATCTTTGGTTCCATACCGTTTGGGCACAGGCGCGGACCTTGTCCCGCGCCTTTCGACGGGCGCCGTTGGCGGTCGGGGCAGATCCCTTGGCCGAGAAGGTCTCGATGTCGACCCAGATGAGCGGGAACACGGAGCGAGGCTTGAGCTCGACCCGAACCCGTCCCGTGCAGCTGCGGGTCTTGGCCTCGGCTGGGGACGCGAATCCGAGGAGGGCCACGAAGGTGCTCGCAAAGAAAAGAAGGGCGTGCTTGGCCGTGAGCGAAGCGCCAGCCCTAGGGTGATTGAATCTAGTCATCGTCCCCGCGGCCCTCTCAAGGAGCGTGCCAGTAACTATCAAGACGGGGTCTGCTCGAAAGGTGTGATGGTCGCCACAGGACAGAGGCGGGAAGAGCGACCGATGCGCAAGAACGTGCCGAGCTTGCATTCGTCATGTCACCGCTCGGTCATGGGGATGATCGCCTTTACGATCCATTACGGGTGGGTAGGAGGCGGGTCATGAGGATGGACCACATCTCCCTCGCGGTGCGCTCGATGGCCGCCAGCATGCCGTACTACTCTACGTTGCTCTCCCTCCTTGGGTTTCGTGAGGCTCATCCCGGAGTCTGGGAGGACTCGGAGGGCTTCACCTTCCAGTTCTTCGAAGCGGACGCCAACACCCCCGGCTACGCTCGCTACGGGGCCGGTCTCAACCATCTCGGCTTTCGCGCCCCGAGCGAAGAGGCGGTGAAGGACGTTCGCGACCGCATGGCGGAAGCCGGATTCCCCGTGCCCGCGATTCAAGACCTCGATGGTGCGAAAGCACTGTTCATGAAGGACCCCGACGGCATTCGCTTCGAAGTGACGTACTATTCGCCTCGAGCGAAGGTCGTGGATGGAAGCGAGTCGGTTCAGGCCCGGAGCACGGCCGCCCGTTGATCTCGAGTGCACATGGGGCTGCTAAGCCTCGGGCTCCGGCCGTAGCTGCATCCTGAGGGCTTGGGCCTCGTCGAGCTCGCGCTGGCGCCGCCGCTCGATCCTTCGATTGAGAATCCCAAACAAAGCGATATAAATCGCCACGCCCAGGAAGCTCAAAGCTCGGGGAACATCCATGTCGTGTCGCTCCAGTACAGCGGCGGCGGCGAGGAGAAGGGTTCCGAACCCCGTCGAGATGTACCCTGCGCGCGCGTGCCTAAGGCCAGCGCGCGCCTGACGCTCGGCGAGATCGACCAGATCTTCGAGCGAGTCCCACCGGGTCGACCAGGAGCCACGACGTGCCCACAAGGCCAGGCCCCAACACATGGGGATGATGGCCAGACTCACCCACAGCAGGGGCCGGACCGGCGTCTCGCGACGCCCGACGATCAGCATCAACGCGAGCACCGAGCACACAACTTCCAGAGTCAGCGTGCCCCAGCGCCGCAGGTGAGCCCGGCGGACCTTTTTACGCACGCCGTCCACGTCAAAAGCCGGGGCGGCCGGCTCCGCTTCCGCCCACATCGACTTCAGCTCGTCCCAGTCTTCTGCGGAGTCCATTTCCTCATCCTCTTTTTAAGCGCCGCTCGGGCGCGGTGAAGGCGTACGCCGGCGTTGTTTTCAGTGATCCCCAGCTCACTCGCGATCTCTCGGGTGGTGAAGCCCTCGAGCGAGAGCACGACCAGCTGCTTGTCATGCACCGGCAGAGCCCGCACCGCCGAGAGCAGCTCGTGGCGGCGGCGATCTGCGTCGACCTGGTCGTCCACAGATAACCCTGGATCCTGGACCTCGACCCGGTCCGTAGGCGGCTCGCGTGAGCGCCTCACGGCGTGAGCGATGCTTCGATTTTGAGCCACCCGAGCCACGAAGGCACGCTTCGAACCCTCTCCGCGAAAGCGCGGCAGCGCTTCCCAGAGGGCCAGCGCGACCTCCTGCTGCAGATCAGATTGCAAACTGAGATCGCGCTCATAGGAGGCGATGATACGTTGGATCAGGCCGCCGTGCTCTTCGAGCACGTCCCGGAGCTCTTGCTCGCGTCGATTCATCCACTCCCCAAATAGTCTTCACTCACGATGCGTTGCGCCCCCCAAACCATCACGGTCACAAAGCCCGCCGCGCACAGTCCGAAATGAAGGACCGCCGACGTCCAGGGAAACGCGGCTCCCACCATCCATCGGGTGAGCCCGTCGAGCTCGTGCACGAAGGGTAGAAAGGACCACGAAGACACGTCTGGTCCTGCCATGATGATCCAAAAGCCCACGGCGATCGGGAGCACACTGGTGAGGGTGAGACGGGTCTGCGCTTCCATGGTGTTTCGGGCCTGAAGAGCCACCGCGAAGAGAAGCGCCGAGGCCAACAGGGTCATCGGGGTGACCGCCACCAACAAAATGGAGATGGAGTCTGCGCTAAACCGCCATCCCTCGGCCGCCGCCGGCGACAGCGCCTCCAGGGCCAGGAGCGACACGACGATGGAGATTGCGGTGCCAACCCAGCAAAAGAGGGCCACGACCAGCATCTTGCCGAACACCCAGGCCCAGGGAATCAGCGGCTGAAGGCGCATGAGCTGAAGCGTGCCGCGCTCGCGTTCCGCGGTGGCGCTGTCCGTCGCCGCCCCCACGCCGGCGAGAAACGGCGCCAAGAGTACGTAGAGGAGAAAGAAGCTCGCGAGTCGCTGGGGCGAACTCTGGCTGTCGACGTACACCGGCTGAAGCGAAAATGGATGCACGAGGTTTGGGGCCACGCCCCGGAGGACGAGCTCTGCGTTCGCGATCCGACTCGACCAGGCGCTCACCACGGACGCGACCCGGCGCTCAGCCCGATCCGCGTCGGCCCCCTGGCGGAGATGGAGCGTCAAGACTGCCTTCTCCCTTCGCGCGCGTCGCCCGATGAGGTCACCTGGAACCACGAGCACCGCCTCCCGATCTTCGAGGGCGCCCGGATGGAGGGGCGCCCGGGGGAGCGTCTCCACCTCCAGGCCAGACGACCGTAGCGCGCTCATCAGCTCGGGCGCGGCCTCGCCTCCCACGACCCCGAGGCGGGGGTCGCGATCCGGCTCTCCGGTGACCGCGGCCACGGTGGCCACGAGCATGACCGGACCGAGGAGCGCGTAGAGTTGAGTGGACAGGACGGTGCGGCGGTCGCGCGCGATGTGGCGCAGCTCAGCGCTAGCCGTGTCGAGAGCCTGTCGAAACGGGTTCATGCCGCCTCCTTCATGTGCTCGAAGAGGGCATCTTCGAGGGTTGCGTGCGCACCGCGGAAGGCCTGCGGCGTATCGATGGCCACGACACATCCCCGGCGGAGGACCACCACCCGATCCGCGAGCTCTTCGACCTCGGCCAGGACGTGGCTCGTAAACAGGACGGCCCGACCTTGTTCTCGCAATGATCGGAGGAGGATCCGCAGGGCGCGAACCCCCTCCACGTCCAAGCCTCGAGTGGGTTCATCAAGAACGATGTTCCGTGGATCGTGGACCAACGCCATGGCCAACCCCGTGCGCATCCGCTGCCCCTGGCTAAAGCCCTCGGTTCTCCTCGACAGTAGCTCCTGCACGCCGACCCGCTGCGCGACCTCGTCGACCAGCATCTCGGGCGACCGCAAGCCGCGTAGGCGAGCCACGTGCATCAAGTGCTCCTGGACGGTGAGCCTTGGGTAAAGGCCAAAGCGGTCGGGAAAGAACCCGAGTTGGGTCAGAGCGAGGTTTGGATGGCGAGAGGGATCTGCGTCCTCGATCAAGACCCGTCCCTCGTCCGGAACCAGAGTGCCGGAGATGGCGCGGAGGGTGGTCGACTTGCCCGAGCCGTTGAGGCCGAGGAGCGTAGTAATGCGCCCGTCCTCGACCTCGAAGCTGACTCCGGCGACAGCCTGAAGAGCGCCGTAGCGCTTACTCACGTTTTCGACGCGTATCATCGGACGATGCCTCCTTCGATGATGAAGGGCGGAGCTTCGGTACTTTCGAGGCACGCCCCGTCCAAGGGTTCATGAGGGTCGCGCAGGAACTGCCCCATGAGATGAGGGGTACAGCCGTAGCTGGTCACGCCGTGTCCGGCCTGCGGAGCCACGAGATGGGTCGCGCCGGGGAGATTCGCGGCCAAAGCCTCGCCGTGGCTCGGAGGCGTGACCGGGTCGAGAGCCCCCGAGAGCAGCAGCACCGGGAGTTCTGCCTCCACTCTCTGCGCGTAATCCGTGGGGAGCTTGGTTCGAGGCCAATGGGTACAGGACGCGGCCCAGGCCCGATAGTATCTATCCTCGAAGGGGCTCCCTTCGGCAGCCGCGCGCGCCTCGTTCGGGCTGATCCGGTCCACATCCTCACTACACAGAATCGATAAGGTCGCCCCCAACGCCATGGTGTCGCTCGCCCAAGCGCGCGTCTGGCTGTGCATGGCGGCGAGCGCGGAGAAGTCCCCGGCTCGCGCTCTGTGAAGAGCGAGCGGAAGGAGGCTCCGTTGGGCTGGGATATAGAGAGCCCCGCGCACGACGTTGCTGATCAGCCCCCCGTCGAGGGTGGGGCTCTCTATATCCCAGCCCAACGGAGCCTCCTTCCGCTCGCTCTTCACAGAGCGCGAGCCGGGGACTTCTCCGCGCTCGCCGCCATGCACAGCCAGACGCGCGCTTGGGCGAGCG
>JBCBRU010000651.1:0-4965 GCA_039819565.1 Myxococcota bacterium
CCCGCGTCAACGGGCGGTAACCCCCGGACCGAGATCCGTTCGGTTGACGCGGGTACAGAGGGAGAGAGCTCGCGCATCATCACCGCGAGGGCTGAGCCATGGGGGTCGAGACGTCCGGCGGCGCCAGCTCCGTCCACCGAGGTGGCCGCCCCCACCGAGGGATAGACGCCCGTGTCGACGAGGTAGGTCACGGGTCGGACGGCGTCGCTCACGGACCTTGCAGGTGGTGTTTCCTGCAGACTTCCCAGCTGATCATGATGCCAATCGAGCATGTCCCGGGTAGGGGTGAGCCCGAGCGTCCGCACCGGGCACTCTCTTCCGACCTCGAAAGCGACCGCGCCGGTGGAGTGCTGGGTCGGGGTCGGGTCCGTACATAGGGGCACTGGCGTCGAGGGGTTGTCGCTGGCGATGAGCTCGGCATGTCTTTGAATCTCAGCCTGAATGGAGCACAACGCTGGGGTGGGTACCGGCTGCGTCAGCCCATCCCTGAGAAAGCGAACTCGGAAGAAGCGAAGATGACCGTCGTGAAGGAGACAGCCAGAGCTCTCGTCTCGTCTCTCTGGGAAGACGGCTTCGACCTCGGCTCGTACGGCGGAACGAACCGTGGGTGAGAGCACCCACTCGCTCCCGATAGGGTTCCAGACACATCCGCTTGCCACCTCCTGCCGCGGCTTGACGTACCATCGACAGTAGTTTGCGCGGAGACTCGCGGTTAGGGAGGCTTCGAGGTTGGCTCTGAAACTCGGAGACGGGTGAGCGGCCCCCTCCGAAACATCAACGAAGAACTCCTCCGAGGAACACCCATTGTCGGGCACGAACACGCTCTTCGTAGCTGTCTTCGTCGTCAGCTGTCCAAGCTCGTTGAGATCAGGCAACGGCGGCGGCGCCTGCTCCTCCGCGGGACGCCGGAACCAGCAGCACAGGACGACGGCGATGAGTATCGCGCAGAGGAGGAGGATCTGAATGATCTGTAGGAATCTCGAGCTGGGCTTGGACAACGGACAGGCTCCTGTAGAGGTCAGTTAGCGCACGCCGTCTCCCTTCGACAGGGGCTCGCACCTCAGGCGCAGACGTACGCGTCTGTGCAAGGTGGTTGCCACGTGCCCAAGTCCTCACATGCTCGGGTGATTTTCTGAGGAGCGCCGGACCGGCTTCGTTGGTCAGGGCAGAAATTGGTGCGCCTTCCGTTGAGTGGAGAGAGGACGGGAGACATTGGCGAACAGAAAGGGCAGACCCGCGATGATGAATGACCAGGTCCCCACGAGCGAAGAAGAGCTCGTACGGGCTACGCTGAGCCGTGAAGCGGCAGCGGGTCGAGAGCTTGTGATGCGTATGTCACCATTCATGGAACGTGCTGCGGCCTCCGTCCTCGTGCGGAGCTGGGGACGTCCGAGCGGAATCGAAGATCTCCTCGAAGAGGCGATCCAGGAAGCGTGGAGCGTGTTGTTCCGGGAGGATGCGGCCCAGCTCCGGCGCTGGAGTCCGGACACCGGGCCGCTCGCCCCCTATCTGAAGCAGTTCGCCCGTAACTCGGCGTTGAACGTGCTCTCGAAGCGGCGGCGCCGTTCCCAGCGGGAAGCGGACGACGTCGCGGAGGAGCGACCGGCCCCGCAGACCAGTGCCGAGACGCGGGTCGAGCACCTACAGCTCGCCGAACGTTTGTTCGACGGGCTGAGTGAAAGGGATATGCTGGCCGCCGTGGCCTACTTCGTCGAGGGCAGCACCGCCGACGAGCTCGCGGAGCGATTCGGGTTCACGTCGGGTCACGCCGTGCACCAGTGGGCCCTGCGCATGCGGCAGAAGCTCCGCAGGCGACTGGAGAAGCTCGATGACTGACCCCCGCGCGGTCCTCGACTCGGACCTTCGTCGGGCCCTCGCCAAGTGGTCCGAAGACCACGACGAGGAGGTGGCGGCCGCCCTCGAGGCCGAGGACGTACGGGCGCTGGCAGACAAAGCCCTGCTCGAAGCCGAGGATGCCGAGGCCATCTTCGCCTCCCTCCGGCGAGCCCGCCCCCGTATCGACAAAGCCGGCCTGGAGGCCCTCGATGCCTTTCTAGCGCCCCCGCGCGCGCTCAAGCTCGTCCCGGGCAGCGCGCCCGACGAAACGCCCGAACCCGCGCCCCTCCCGGACCCGGCCCCGTCCGCACGCAGGCCCCCGCGAGCGGGATGGGCCCGTCGCCTCGCCGTTCTGGCTCCCGCTGCCGCCGTCCTCCTCATGGTCGGCCTAGGCACGAGTCAGCTCGCACAGCGGACGGCCGCGACGCGCCCGGACCTCCCGGCATTCGAGATCGAGCCGCTGGCTCTCGGGCAGCGCACGACCAAGGGCGCCTCCGAGGCCCCCGGCGCGGCGGGGCTCAAGACGAAGGCGGAGGCGCCCATCGTGTGGGGCGAAGGCATCACCTTCCACGTGCGCCTCGTGCCCGCGCTCCCCTCCGCGATCCCCGTCACCGCGCAGGCTTTCCTGCGAACGGCAGGGGAGACCCAGGCTTTTCCTCTCCTCACGGAGGAGCGTTCGGACGGGGTCCACGTGCACGGCGTCCTGGGTCGAGAGGTCTCGCTTCCCCCGGCCGGGGCGTACGAGCTGGTCTTGGTCGTCACCCCCGCCTCACATCCGGTGGCTCTCGAAGACGTGGACGGCTGGGCGCGCGGCGACGAGAGCGGGTCGGGACGCGAGCTCTTCTGGTACGACGTCGAGGTGCGATAGACGCCATCGGGCCGAGCTCGACCCGGTCGCCGCTCGCGCTCCGTTCAGTCGCAGACGGGAAGGGTCCCCGTCGACGTGGACAGCTCGAAGACCGTGCCTGCCGCTCCGACGTAGTGGACCGTCCCCCTGAACCCGGGCGACACCGGAGAGCCGCCGGACATGGGAGGGAGAGGCTCGCTCCGCGCGAGCTCCATCCCGGTGGCCGCCGAGCGCCACACCACCCGCTCCTCATAGTCCGTGGCCCCACTCCCGAGCGCCATCAGCGCCGCCGGGGCGTCGGTGCTGACGAGCACCCGAGCGTCGCTCGGCCCCACCAAGCTGAGGTGATGGAGAGTGACCTGGTCGACCACCCACAGCTCGACGAGCTCCGGGCCCGTCGTCCCCTCCACCAGCTCGAGGCCCGCGATCTGGCCTCGACCGGTATCCTGGCTATAGATGCGAAGCGTGTCCGAGTCAGCGGTGAGCGAGGAGGGGACGAAACTGATGCCGAAGCCACCGGGGCCGAAAGGATCTCGGCGCGCGAAGATCTGCGGGTCCCGCTGAGCCACGGCGTGCACCGTCATCGGCGTCTGGCCGGGAGAGGCGTTCATCTGAAAGACGACCCAATCCCCCATGACCACCACCGCCGAGGGCGCAGCTTGGCTTTCCTGAAGAAACCCCGAGTATCGCCATGGATCCAGCGCGAGCGCGCTCCCTTGCCGCCGAACCCGATAGATATCGTCGTTTCCTCCCACATAGATGTAGTCCTCGCCCTCGAAGCGGCTCTGCGCGAGCCTTCCTCCCACGAGCTCGGGCATCTCCAGGCGTCCCAGCACCTCGAGCGTGTCGGGGTCCACGGTGATCACCATGGACGGCGGCACCGGAGTGGTGGGCCCTGCGCACTCCCCCAAGGCCGCAGGCCCCTGAGCTTCGCAGCCCGCGGGCCGACTGATGGACTTCGCCACGATGAGGCCGTCCCGGCCCACCGTGAAACCGTTGTACACGGTGTCGGACGACGCGATGTCGGTCGGCGCGGGAAGGTCAGCGTCACCCTCGAGCGCCCCCGAGGCGGCGTCCAGCCGCACCAGACGCGTCCCGTGCAACGCGTAGACATCACCGTTTCCGTGCACGAGCGCCAAACCGGGCCAGCTGAAGGCCCCGGACGGCTGGGGAATCTCGGTGCGCCAAGCTTCGGCGCCGGTGGAGAGATCGAGCTTGGCGACGTAGGGCGTCACGCCTCCGGTGGGGTCGCCGCCGTAGACGAAGAGCTCGTCCCGTTCGCGGGTGGCCACGTTGTACGGCGTGGGATAGACGCCGTCGAAGCTCCGCACGGAGACCGCGGTGGCGAGGGGATCCGTGAAAGACCCAAAGAAGTCGGCTCGGTGGACGTGCGTCCGCTCGAAGTCCGCATACTCGAAGGGATTGACGGTCTCGTAAAAACCGACCCCGGGCCCGGTCTGCAGCGCCGAAGAGATAGGGAAAGCTTCCGTCGCGGCGAGACAGGTCGGTCCCGCATCCTCCGGACCGTCGGTGGCCTCATCGTCGCCACTGCAGGCGCCGAGCAAGCCAATCATCAAGCCACCGCCGAGGAAGTACCTCTTCGCCATCCCCTTCTTCCTCGGACGACGGCCCCTTTCAACACAACGAGCTCTTGGTAGCGTAGTGTTGCGTCAGGCCCTAGACGAGGAAAGAGACTAGCGAGTGGGGCAGGCGAGGCTCGAGATGGGGTAGATGTTGGGCTGCTCGGTGAGGGCGAGATCTCGAATCTCTGGGAAGGTCGAGCAGTCGGCGAAGCACGCGGCGCGGCTGGGATAGACCCCAGGGCAATTTCTCTGAGTGATGTCACAAAAGGTCTGGCAAGGCCAGTTGTCGGGCTGCACGGCCATGGGCGTCACTCCGCAATGCTCGATGTTGTACACCGCAGTGTGTGGGCAGTGAATCTGCGGATCCAGAGCCGCAGGCGGGCCTGCGTGATAGAGCCGGCACTGGACGCTGTCGAGCTCCGTGTCGAACTGCCAATCGTCGAAGTTGCCATTGACGTTCATCAGCTGGCACAGCGCCTGACACTCATCGGCGTCGGCATAGGCCCGGTTTCCCTCCGTGCAGTGGAGCTCGTGCAAGCTGCAGAAGAGATCGCACACGTCCTGCCCACATCGACCGCCCCCCCCGAAGCTCGCCGTGTTGCATAGGTTCGGGTTGTTGGGCTCGAGGCGAGCTCCGGCTGCGGCCTGCTCGCGGCACAAGACCGAGTTCTCCGGAACTCCCGGCCGCCCTAGGGGGAG
>JBCBRU010000652.1:0-4950 GCA_039819565.1 Myxococcota bacterium
CCCACGTGGACGCCCCGTGATGGCTGGCTTGTCATGTGGACAGATCAGGGGCCAGGGAGACTGCGTCGCCTCCGCAAGTAGCCCCCCGTCCGTAAACGTCTTCTAGTATCCTCGTTCACGGACGGGGGGCTACTTGCGGAGGCGACGCAGTCTCCCTGGCCCCTGATCTGTCCACATGACAAGCCAGCCATCACGGGGCGTCCAGGTGGGGTCGATGCGCCCCGAGATAGGCTTCATCTCTCCGGTGCCGAGGTCAACCACCGCCCCTTCTCGTGATTTGCCGCTTCCGGTCATGAAGACCATGTTGTGGCCGCTCTTGGCGGCCCATACTAGCCCACGCTGGATACGACGGTCCTGGGGGAGCTCAATGGGCTCGTTGTTCCAGGTGAAGGCGCGAAGGCATCGCTCCCCTCGCTCGCGAGGGTTGCACAGACCTGCCCGGTCCGACTCGAGCGGAGTTAGCCAGTAGTACTTACCGTCGGGGGCACACTCGAGGCCGAGGAGCTTGGTGGGAAAGACGCGGTTTCTGCGAAGGTCATAGCGCACGATGGCTTGCGACGGGCGGTTGACCTCTGCGAACAAGGACAGACCTGTGTCGGGGCGTCGGAGCCAGGCCAGCTTAGTGGCGTCATTGAGGCCCCGTGCACGCTCTCGCCCGCGGGAGCGGAGAGCAATGAGGACGACCTCCTCGGGTTTGAATCCAACGCCGCCCTCGTAGGGGGCGCCGATGATCACCGCGACGGTCTTGTCGTCCGGGGAGAAGGCAAAGCGCTGGGCTCGGGGAACGTCCACCACAGAGCGTCCCTCATTGTCGTAAATCTCAAGGGTGAGGGCCGGAAGGGCCTGTTGGCCCATCGGCTTTTCGAGCGCGAGGACCCCTACGTAGCCACCCTTGGGAGAGGGACGAGCCTCCGTGACATATTTGGCGATGTCGAGGGTCTGCCGCCAACCCTTCTCCATGATCATCTCCACCACGTTGGGACGCCCCGGTCGGGGGCGCGCGGCCGCAATGGGCTCGGCCTGGGCGAGGAGCGGACCGGACACGAGGGCAACGGCAAGAGCGATGATGGAGGGGCGGGCGCTCACTCTCGGCTCCCCTCGATGCGGACGTGAAGATGGTTACTGTGGCCGGCCGCGGGGAGTATCGGCCGGTCGCGAACGTCGAAGCGGAGCCGCTCCACGTCCGCAAACATCAGCTCCACATTACACTTCTCGAAAAAGGTCTCGATCATGTCCCGGGTCGCTCCTGGGTCGTACTCGTCTGGCTGAAACCGCAGATCGAGGGGGCTCAAACGCCGGTCCTTCCGGATGTAACGAAGGTCGACGTCGCGTCCATTCTGATGGGACGCGTGCGGAGGGAAGCGTCCCCCACCCCGGAGGCTCAAGTCGCCTATGTCCAGTCGTATGTTCTGTCTTCGGAGGGCTCGTCCCACCGACTCGATACAGGTCAAAAGAGCGAGACTGCCCCAGTCGTCGTGGTCCACCGGGTCCGAGCCCCGAAAGTGCCGGTAGCCAGGGCCTACGTCGGGCAGGTTGAGTCCTCCCTCGATGGCGCCCGCGTGAGGGCGCCCGGTGGAGCGGCTCGGATCTGGGTCGCAGCGACCGTTGGCCAGATCCGCGTAGCGATTCTGGCCGTTGTTTCGCTCCACGGGGTTGCTGATGCCGTCGCCATCCGAATCAAAAGAACGCCGCTCGCCGCAGTCCTGCGGGGGCCGTCCTTGGGCCGGCGTCGACTCCGCAGCGACATCGGAGTTCGAGGTCGGAGGAAGGGTCACGCGGCCCACGCTGGGCGGGCTTTGAGCGCACCCGAGACTGAGCGTCACGAGCAGGAGGCGACCGCTATGCCCCGCCATGTAGGCTCAGTACCATCGAACGCCCCACCCATCCAGAGAGCGCTTGGTGGTCAGGTTCGATTGCGACCACCGTCGGACAACAGGGCGTTTCGAGCTGGCCTTCGGGCGAGGAGACCTCGGGGTGGGACGGAGTACACAGGTTCTTCCTGGACGCCCTCGGCGCTCAAGGCACGGTTGGCGGCGACGACGCCGCTGGAAGCGGCCGCCTCCATCAGCATGGCTGGGAACGGGAGCTTGACCCAGTCTCCGGCAAAAGAGAGGCGATCGCCTCCGTCCTCGACGCGTGGGCGCTGCGCATCCATCCCTACGTGAAACGCTGTGAAATTGGTCTCCACTTGCATCCACTCGAAGCGGATCTCCATGCCCTCCAGGCTCGGGAAGAAGGCGGGGAGCTCTTCGAGAAGGAGGCTACGGATCTCGGCCTCGTCTTCAACGCCGTCGGGAAGGGCGTAGCAGTGAAGCTCGATCACGCCTCCTCCATGTTTTTGGGCCCAGTCGCGGGCTTCGTCTTCCACCCGATGGTAGATCGCCACCGCGTCGAGAACTTTGACTCGGTCGGTGATGACGAACACGGGCGTGTCCTCGGTCGGATCTTTGTCGATCCAGACCCGGAGCACCGCGTAGCTCTGACCCGGTCTCAGCTGGGTCAGGCGCGCTTCGGCGTCCGGTAGGACCAGGCCCGGCGAGGCCTCCACGATGCGGCGGGTGCCCACGACATCCGTGGCGATGACCGCGTGGTCGAAGTGTTCTCCGTGGATGGTGAGGCCATCTCCTCTTCGTTCGATGCGTTCGATCGGAGTGCCTGGACGCAGCTGAACCCCATGACTCTCCAACGCTTCTACGATCGGGCCGAGCATCGATGCCTGGTAGTCTTTGGTAGGGTAGTCGTAGACCAGTCCGTGATCGTTGCTGAGGTAGTAGAAGTGGAAGCTCTTCAGGAGTTCGGCCATAGAGAGACGGTCCTCGTCCGCGAAGAAGGCTCGAGAGAAGATATTGAAGGCTAGCTTGAGTCCCTCAGGGATGTGGGCCTTTTCAGCAAACTCTACGAAGGAGGTCCCGTCATACTTCGCCGGAGTGATGTCGACGTCGTACTCCATGAAGATGCCCATGTGGTTACGGGCAGGGGTGAGATAGATCTCCTTGAAGTTGTAGAGGCCCGTGTCCGCGAGATGGAGCATGTTCAGGATGGGAGTTTGCTCCATCTTGCCGAATGAGAAGTGATTCCCGGAAGCCCGCATGCACAGGTAGTCCGAGATGGGCGCGAAGTGCCGGTCAGCGCCCACTTCGGCCAGGAAGCGCCGCAGATTGTAATAGTTTCGAAAGAAGGCGTGGTAGCCGTGGCTCACGGGGAGCCGCTCGCCATCCGGTCCGTCTACGGTCCAACTCCCGAGCTTTCCTCCGAGGTGAGCATTCTTTTCGAAGAGTGTGACGCTAAACCCTCGCTTGGCCAGAGTGTGGGCGGCAGCGAATCCAGCGAGTCCCGCCCCTACGACCGCGGCTGTCTTGGGCTCGGGGAGGCGCTCCGGGAGGTCCGGTCGCGCGGCGTCGACTCTCTGCTTGTAGCCGCCCAGGCGTCTTGGGACCCACCAACGTACGAGCGGTCCGATGATTCGAGCAAGGTAGCGAGCACCAGGGTTTGCGCCTTCGCTCTGGCTAGCGGCCATGCTGTGCGCTAACCAACTCCGCCTCTTCGGACAAGGTTCACCAGCGCGAGCGGTCGATCTCGACGCGAGGGAGCTGGTCCACGGTGTGGGCGATTCGGGCGGGATCTCCAAACGGTTCGACCAAGTAGCCGCGGTCTCGACTGAGGCCTACGACGACCTCGAGACGTCGACCGGTCAGGGCCGCATAGACCTGATGCACGCGCAGTTGATGTTTGGCCACGGCGAGCAAGTAAGCCTGGCGGGCGTCGCAGCTCAGGGACGCCCGCCAGGGTCTGTGTATGAGCCACGTCGGCTGGAGCTGGGTCGGTTGGCCGGGCGTCTCGAGATCGACGGAGAGTTCGCCGGTGCGGCGCACGGAACATCCGAATCGGCGCCATGGCTCAGACTCAGAAGGGCCTGCGGCATACACGAGAACCCACTCGGCCTCCTGTTCGAGCTGCTGCCGCTGCCGGACGGCCGCTCGGAGGATGTCCTCCGGCGTCTCGAACGCGACCTCGGGAAGGGACAGGAGAGTGGGAAGCGGAGTCACGCCGGTCGGTTCGGCGGGGACCAGCCCGGATAGGAACAGGTCGACGTCCACGTCCTGGCCCGGTGGAGCTAGTGGCCCTAGAGGTCGGAGCTCCAGCGTCTGTCGTTTTGGTCGCTTCACCGACAGCGGGGGCGTCCAACCGGCGCGCCCCGAGAGTTCGACCCGCAAGGTCGTCGCAGGCGCGGGTTCGGCGCGCATCGTGCGTTCAGCGGCGAGGGTGTCGAGGGCGCGCTCGATCCGAGGCCATTGTTCGCTCCAAGCCTGAGGGCCGTAGGGCCAAGAAAACTCCCGCGTAGGGGGAAAGTGGCGTCCGTATCGTCCCACCCCGAAGGCGCACGGATCCCAGGCTTGATGCACCACGAATCGAGGCGCCGTCGCGTGGTCGAGGCGATCCATGTCGGTCACACTAGGGCCGGCCTCTGTGGGATCGCCTTCGAGCCTAAATGAAGCACGACCCCGCCCAGATACCTGGAATCGCCAGGTCCATGTGTCCATAGCGTCCTCGCGGGCGACGACGATCTGGGCTCGATGAATCCTCAGAGTCCCCTCGGTGGGGGGGGTAATCGTGAGAGGAGTGGCCAGGAGGAGCGTCAAGACGGCAGCGCCCGACATGTACGTACCGGTATCAGAGTCCCAGACGGGAAAGTGAGCCTGCTGAAGATGCGGTGCCGAGGGCCTTGGGGTTCCTCCTGGATCGCCAAACACGCAACCTCGGGTCATAGTCTTGGGGTGGCGCGCCAGCTTCGTCACTGGGTCGCAGAGCCTTCGCCGTGCGCCTACCTTCCGGACCGCCTCGCGACCCTGGAGTATCGACTCCTCCTGGACGTGACGGGGCCCGAACTCGACGCAATCCTCGAGCGAGGGTGGCGGCGATTTGGCCCGGCTTACTTCCGTCCGGCCTGCG
>JBCBRU010000653.1:0-4932 GCA_039819565.1 Myxococcota bacterium
GAAGTCCACACTCGCGCTTGTCGAATCCGGCCCATCGCCCGGCGCGTTCATCCTCGTCGGGCGAGACGCGACGGGTGCAGGGGGCACAACCTATGCTGGGATAGCCGTCGTCGAACATCGGGTTGTAGGGCACCTCGTTCTCCTCGAGGTAGGCCCGGACGTCCTTCGTGGACCAATCCGCCAGAGGATTGAGCTTCACGACCTCGAAGCGCTCATCCCATCCGGCCTTTGGGGCGTGAGCGCGCTCGTGGCTTTGGCTGCGTCGAATACCGGTGATCCAAGCCGTGGCTTCCGAGAGTACCTGGCGGAGAGGTTGCACTTTGCGGAGATCGCAACAGCGATCTGGGTGCCGGAGCCAAAGCTCGGAGCCGTGGAGGCTAGCCTGTTGCTCCAAGGTGAGCGTGGGCAGCACCCCTTCAATACGAAGACCGAGCTCCGACTCCAGTCGCTGCCAAGCCCGGCGGGTCTCTTCGAAGAGCAGTCCCGTATCCAGGGTCACGACGCGAATCGGGAGTTTCTCCCGCGCGATCATGTGCAGCAGGGCGCTGCCTTCGAGGCCGAAAGCAGTGGTGAAAACGAGCCCTTCGCCGAAGTGCTCACTCGCCCGGGCGAGGAGCTCCGGAGCAGACAGCCCCTCTTCGATGTTGAACATCATGTCCGTTCGTCTAACATAACAGACGATGTTTGCCACTCAAAACGCGCCGGGGCCTCGGGACGATCCGGCCCGAGGCCCCGCTGCCTCGAGAGTTCTCGCCGAGAGCTCGAGGTCTTATCCGTCAAAACAGACGATGTCCTCGCTCGACCGTCTCGAGTCTGAGGGAATCCATATCCTCCGAGAAGTGGCGGCATCGGCCGCCCGACCCGTCATCCTGTTCTCCGGAGGGAAGGATTCGGTCTGCGTCCTCCGATTGGCCGAAAAGGCGTTCTATCCGGCGCCGCTGCCCTTCGATCTTCTCCACGTCGACACCGGCCACAACTTCCCCGAAGTCATCGACTTTCGAGACCGAAGAGCCCGTGAGCTAGGGGCAACTCTAATCGTGGCGGATCTCGAGTCTGCGATGCAGGACGGCAGGCTTGCTCCCCCTCCGCCCGGATCGAGTCGAAACCGACTTCAGATTCCCGTCCTCCTCGAAGCTCTCGAGAGCGGCGGCTTCGACGTCGCGGTCGGCGGGGCCCGGCGGGATGAGGAGAAGGCCCGCGCCAAGGAACGGATATTCTCCTTCCGGGATGCTTTCGGGCAATGGGACCCGCGCCGGCAGCGACCCGAGCCGTGGAATCTCTACAACGCCCACCTCGCAGGGGGGGACCGACTTCGGGTCTTTCCACTCTCCAATTGGACCGAACTCGACGTCTGGGCCTACATTCGAAGGGAGCGGCTCGAAATCCCCAGCATCTATTTCGCGCATGCTCGAGAGGTGGTCGAGGTGGACGGCCAGTGGCTGCCCTTGAACCCGTTCGCCCCTCCGCCCAAGGACGCCCCCATTGAGCGTCGCGTGGTCCGTGTTCGGACCGTCGGAGACATGCCCTGCACGGGGATGATTCTATCGGAAGCCGATAGTCTCGACGCGGTTGTCGCCGAGGTTGCGTCCGCGCGGACCACCGAGCGAGGAGCGCGCGCCGACGACAAGGTGAGCGCCACCTCGATGGAAGACCGGAAGCGAGAGGGCTACTTCTAATGAACGACCTTCATCAAGACGTCGCCCTCCTTCGATTTGCGACGGCCGGAAGCGTGGACGATGGAAAGAGCACCCTGATCGGGCGGCTCCTCTACGACGCTAAAGGACTGTTCGAGGATCAGTTGGCGGATCTCGCCAGCGACTTCGACCTGGCCAAACTGACCGACGGCCTTCGCGCCGAACGAGAGCAGGGCATCACGATCGATGTCGCTCACCGGTACTTCGCGACGTCTCGGCGCCGCTTCATGATCGCGGACTGCCCCGGACATGCTCAGTACACCCGCAACGCGCTCACCGGAATGACCGAAGCCGATGTCGTAGTTCTGCTCGTGGATGTGCAATCAGGGCTGCAGAAGCAGACTCGGCGCCACGCGCAGCTCGCAGCTCTACTCGGTCTGCCGGTGATCGTCTGCGTCAACAAGATGGATCGAGTGGGCTACTCGGAAGCTGAATTTCGAGCTGTCGAGCACCAGCTTCGTGGGGCGCTAGAGGTCCTCCGCCTCCCCTTCCTTCATGTCCTCCCGGTGAGCGCTCTGACCGGGGCCCACGTCGCGTCCAGAAGCTCCAAGCTCGCGTGGTTCGACGGTCCCGCCCTCCTCGAACTCCTCGAGACCATTGCTCCTCTCCAAACCGAAGATCGAGGGGGGAAGCTGTTCGTGCAGTACGTCCTGCGGCTGCCGGAAGGGGGGCGTCGGTATGCGGGCCAGATTGGATCTGGCCAGCTCGCCGTGGGTGATGAGGTCGCTATCCTCCCCCGCGGGCATCGGGCCCGTGTCCGGAGTCTGCATATATTCGACGAGGCCGTAACGGAGGCCATCGCGCCCGCCTCGGTGGCGGTCACGCTCGACGATGAGCTCGATGTGTCGCGCGGCGATCTCATCGCCGTCTCGGGGTCTGAACCTCAGGTCTCGCGGCGCTTCGAAGCCACGATGGCCTGGATGGCCGAGCGGCCGCTGTCGGCTGGAGATCGTATCCTCGTGCAGCTAGGGTCTCAGGTTGAGCGAGGGATCGTTCGCCAGATCGATGCGCGGCTGGACCTCGAGGGCTTCGTTCCCGAGCCCGCCGACCGCCTCGAGATGAACGATGTCGGGCACGTGAGGATCGAGACTTTGAGCCCGCTTCCTGTCGAAGATCTCTCCGAGCGTTCGAGATCTCGCCGCATGCCCTCCGTCACCGAACGCTTCGTGGTGATCGACCCGGACACCAAAGAGACGCTCTCGGCGGGTCTGGTAGGGGTTCGCTAACGTGGAGTCGCATGCACGCACTCTCGCCAAGACGATCTCTTGGCGAAGTATCGCCGCGGTGGTGACCGGAACTTTGACATGGAGAGCCACCGGTAGCGTGGAGGCAGGGGTCTTGCTGGGAACGGCCGACACTCTCGTGAAGCTCGTCCTCTACTACGCGCACGAACGGCTCTGGACCCGCGTACGTGCGCTCTGAGTTGAGCTAAGCTCCGGCCATGTCGATACCGAACTGGGGATGGGGGCTCTTGGCCGCTGTCATCGCCTTCGTCGTGGTTCGATCTCTGCTTGGCGCGAGCTCGTCGGCGGGGGCGGAGGGCGAACAGTGGGTGGCTGAAGGGGCGGTGCTGGTCGACGTCCGGACGTCCCAGGAGTTCGAACAGGGGCACCTCGAGGGCGCGGTCAACATCCCCGTGCAGGAGCTCGAGTCACGGAGCGCCGAGCTCGACCCGAAGCGACCGGTCGTCGTGTATTGCCAAAAGGGCGGTCGCGCCGGACGGGCCAAGACGATCCTCGAAGGGAAGGGATTCGAGAAGGTCCTCAACGGGGGCGGCATCGGCGAGTGGAAGCGATGAGCGTGCGGAGCTAGCTCCGCACGGTCTCGAGGAGCTGGGGGAGAAGCCGGCAAACCACGTCGATGTCCTTCTCCTCGGTCTCCGACCCGAGGGAAAAGCGAAGGGCCGAAAGGGCGTGCTCGGGGGACAGTCCCATGGCCATGAGAACGTGGGACGGCTCCAAGCTACCGCTGGAGCAGGCGCTCCCCGAGGACACCGCCACGCCCTCGAGATCCAGAGCCTGAAGGAGCGCCTCTCCGTCGACAGCGTCGAAGACGGCGCACGTGACGGAGGCGACGCGGTCGGTGCCGTCGAGCACCCGACACCCGGGGAGCTGCTTTAACGCGTCATCAAGGCGGTCCCGCAGCTTCGCTTGTCGCCGGGTCTCGACCTCGCGTTCCTGCTCGGCGAGCTCCAGCGCCCGAGCGAAACTGACAGCGCCCGCCACGAACTCGGTTCCGGCCCGATGGCCTCGCTCCTGCGGGCCTCCAAGTTGCGTTGGAGACAGTCCGAGGGACGCTCGGACCGCCAGAACCCCGGTTCCCGGTAAGCCGCCAAGCTTGTGCCCGCTCAGCGCAACCAGGTCTGCATCCCACGATGGCAGGGGGAGCCTCCCCGCTGCTTGCACGGCGTCGACATGGAGGGGGCAGCCGGCCTCGGCGGCGAGGGCGCGAACGGTGGGGATGTCGTGAACGATGCCCGTCTCGTTGTTCACCGCCATCACCGAAACCAAAGTTGTCCGGGTCTCGAGGGCCTTTTGGAGGCTTTCGAGATCGAGGGCCCCCGAGGAGAGAGGGGGTATCAAAACCACGTCGACCCCACTGTTTCTCCAAGCCTCCGCGGGGGCGAGGACCGCGGGATGCTCAACCGCAGAGAGAAGCAGTCTCGGGTGGCGGACCGACCGGAGAAGCCCGGCCAGGGCGAGATTGTCCGCTTCGGTCCCGCCACTCGTAAAGACCACCTCCCCGGGGCTTCGCTGGAGAATGCGCGCGACGGTGCCGCGGGCGCTTTCGAGGTGGCGCCGGGCCGCTTGACCGGCCCAGTGAACGGAACTGGCGTTGCCAAAGCTTCCGTCCTGAGGCGAGCCGAAGAGGATGGGTTCTACCGCGCTTCGCACCTCCGGTCTGACCGGACGCGTGGCGCTGTAGTCGAGATAGATGCGAGAGGCCGGATTCATGACTCGGCGGCCGGGGAGCGGGCCCCGTCGCTCGGGTCGGCGGTCGTGGCGCCGTTCTTCTTGAGGGCGCCATTCGTCTTGCCTTCAACCCTCGTAGGGAGGTCCGACGAAGGCTGAGACCCCTTCTTGTCCCGCTTCTTTGCCATCGATCCACCGCCGCCGCGAGAGAGGGGCGAGGAGAAGGCAAAGCAGCGGGACAAGAAGGGGTCTCAGCCTTCGTCGGACCTCCCTACGAGGGTTGAAGGCAAGACGAATGGCGCCCTCAAGAAGAACGGCGCCACGAC
>JBCBRU010000654.1:0-4925 GCA_039819565.1 Myxococcota bacterium
CATGGTCGGCTACAATTACCTGAACAACCCGGCGGTGACGCACGCCAAAGCCCTCATCGACGCGGGCGCCATCGGTCGGGTGGTTCACTTTCGCGGCGTGGTCGACGAAGACTACATGGCCGACCCATCGCGCTCCTGGTCATGGCGCTGCGTCCGGGCGGAGGCTGGGCTCGGGGCGCTAGGCGATCTGGGATGCCACCTCGTGAGCGTCGCGGACCATCTGATGGGCTCGATTAACTCCCTCGTGGCCGACCGCCAAACCGTGCACGCGACGCGACCCGTAGAGAACGGCCGACCCCACGCGGTCGAGAACGAAGACATCGCCACCGCCCTGGTCCGATTTACGAGCGGAGCGCACGGCAGCTTGTCGACCTCGCGGGTCGCATGGGGTCGAAAGAGCAAGCTCGCTTGGGAAGTTCACGGCGACCAAGGCACGATCGCCTTCGACCAGGAACGCATGAACGAGCTCCAGCTCTTCGACGCTAGCGATCCTCAGGCTTTGCACGGCTTCAAGACCATCCTCACGGGTCCGGCCCATCCCCCCTACGGTGCCTTCGTCGCCGCGCCCGGCCACGGCTTGGGTTTCAACGACCAGAAGACCATCGAGGTGCACCGCCTGCTCAGGGGCCTGGCCGGCGCCGAGGCGATGTACCCCACCTTCGCGGATGCGCTGCGGTTCGAGGAGACCGTTCACGCCATCGACCGTTCGGCGGCGGGGGGCGGCGTGAGGATCGAACCTCATGCGTCACGAACTCAGCCCTCGAAGCGCCTTCGATGCTCGTCCTCCGCTCGTCCCCGACTCGACCTCTTGTCGCAGAGCTCTTGGGTCGAGCAGCCGAGCAGGGGCATCGAACGCAAGGAGCACTGCACTGCGCTGACCTCGGCGACCTCGACGGTCGGGGGGAGAGACTAGCCGCAGGGCAGACGGCATCGTCGCTCAGCTCTCGGAGCAACGCGGCTAGCTAGTACCTCGCCACAGGAGTCCTGACGGTTTGAGGCGGAGTCCTCGTCGGCCAGGGGCGTGCCGCTCCGCAGGGAGCTGGGTGGGCCCCAGCGACTGAGGAGCCCGAAAGGGCGGCCGTAGGCCGCGGTGCGGGCCTGGTCGGCGAGGGCCCGCGTCAATCGATCAGGACTCCTGTGGCGAGGTACTAGATACCGCGTCGAGAGGCCGCCCACCCTTGCCCGCCGTAAGGTCACTGCTCGTGGCAGGCGGCACAGGCTCGAGCTCCGCGGGCGAAGAATACCGGGGGATCGTCGGAAGAATCGGCGTTGGTGAGTAGGGCCATGCGCATCTCGGCCTCCGAGGTCCAAGCCACGAAGGCCTCGCGGTAGGGCCAGGTTTGTGCGCTCTTCATCTCTAAAGCCCGCGCGTAGGCCCGTCGGCCGCCTTCGAGGTCTCCGAGGCGAATCCTCAAATCTCCTAAGGTCGCGTGGTAGCCCTCGGCACCGTGGGGATAGAAGGGCGATGTCCGGCAGGAGTGAGAGGTGCCGTCTCCGCAATCCTCAATGGCTTCCAAGGGGGCGAGAACCCGGGCTGGGAATCCGGACTCGAGAGGCAGGGATGCAAGGGCGACGGCGGCCAGGAAGGGCGTAAAGCGGGGGTCTCGCTCGGCAGCTGCGAGGAGGGCGGCCCGGGCCTCGGACAGATCGCGCTCGCGCGAGCGGGCGGCCTGGTAGGCGAAGAAAGCCTGCCACCCGGCCGCGCTCGTGTCGTCTCCGTCAAGCTCCACCGCGCGGCTCAGAGCGCGAGAGGCGCGGATGGCGAAGGGAAGCTCCCGGTGGCGAATGAAGCCGTGCAGGTTGGCGATGCCGAACCAAAGATGGCTTCGCGCGTGATCAGGTTGCCGCCGAAGCGCGCCGGCGAGTGAAGAAAGCGCCTGCGCCTCTTGATCCAGCGCCCCGTTGAGCACCTTCTCGAACCTTGACCGGGCGGTCGGCCAGTCCGCGTCGACGGGAGGCACTCGAAGCCACCACCATCCTCCCGCCGCGACGACCGAGGAGGCGATGAGCACCCCCGCGGCTCCGACCAAGACCCATCGCTGCCCGGCGCGCACGCCAAGAGTCTATCTCAACTCGACGTCTGACCTCTTGCTTCGCTCGACTCGAACATCTCCAGAAGAGCCGGCGGACGCGGAGCTGCTTTCGTCGCCCGCTTGGCAGCTGGCTAGGCTCGGCTGAGGGTTCGGGCCACGGAGGCGACGATATCCAGCGCCTTCTGGAGATCGTCGGGCGGAAGATAGCCGAAGCCCAGCCGAAAGACCTGTTCCGGCTGCCTGAACCACTCGCCCCGGCTCACCCGAACCCCCTCGCGACCAAGCTGCTCGTGAAACTGGGGCATGAGGGAAGCTTCGACCCGCTCGGGATTGAGACGGGCACAGCACAGCGCCCCCGCGTCGGGGCGGACCCACTGGATGATATCCGAGTGCGCTTCGACCCATCGCTCCGTCACGTCGAGGCTCACCCCGAGGGCGCGCCGTCGCTCGGCCAGCAGGTTGGCTTGACGCTCGAGGAGCTCCGCAGCCAGGGCTTCGTTCAGGGGAGGTAGCGAGATGACCGTGGTGGCCTTGCCCTGCTCGAGCTGGGCGTAGAGCCTGGGATCTCGAGTGATGAGCCACCCCACTCGGAGCCCCGGAGCCCCGTGACACTTGGACAAGGCGGCGCAGGTAATGACGCGCTCGTCCAGATCGATCGCGGTGGGAGCCACAGCATCGTCGCCGTAGCTCGCCTCTCGGTAGGTCTCGTCCACGAGAAGGTAGGCTTCGGGACAGACGCGGGCCATCTCGGCCAGGATGGCCCTGAGATCGGTCCGCGCGGAGGCCACCCCGGTGGGATTTTGGGGCGTGGCCAAGCTCACCAAGCGAGTCCGGGGCGTCAGCCGCGAGGCGACCGCCCCCGGCGAGAGACGATAGCCCTCCTCAAAGGCGAGCGGCACCTCGTGGACGCGGGCCTCCACCGCCTCGAGCGCGTTGCGCGCGATCGGAAACAACGGGCTGGTCGTGACCACCTCGCTGTCTCTTCCCAAGATGGAGCTCAGGAGAAACAGGGCGTGCATGCTGCCCAGCGTGGTCAACACCTCCCCCGGCTCGACGCCCTGAATCGCGGCGACCCGGGCTCTCAACCGAGGATCTCCGGCCGAAGTCCCGTAGGACAGCATCAAGGAACCAAGCTCAGGGTGACCCGCGGCCGCCAGCAACGCATCGAAGGTCAGATGCGGGCCGAAGCTCTCCGCGAGATCGTACCGAGGGTGCTCCTCGGTGAGGCTGTTCATCTGGTTTTCGGGAAACGTCGCTGCGAACTGACCCATGGAGCTGCTCCGTGCGTCAGCATGCAGACGGAGCCAGCCCTAGAAATAGACACAGTCGGCGTGTTTTTCGACCATGACAGATGGCGGAGGGAAGCCGGCAGGCGGGGGAGCTCAGGTGCAGATACCCTGCAGACACCGCTGACCCGGTGCACAATCTCGATCCGACTGACACGACATGCCGCTGGCCGTCCCGCTCAGCGAAATGTCGATGACCGGACAGGCCAAGGTGCCGGGGTCGAGGCTCAGGGTCCCCGAAGCCCTCCCCGAGGCCGAGGGAGAGTACGCAACTTCGACGGTCAGGGTCTGTCCGGCCGCGAGCCGCGTGGGAAGGGTGGCTCGGGTCGACGCCGCAAAGTCGGTGCTCCCCGAGGTGGAGATGGAGGACAGCGTCGCCGCCGAGCGAGCGGCGACGGTCACCGTCCGCGTCGCCACCCCGTTCACGGTGGTGCTGAAGCTGAGCTGCTGGGCGTTGGCGGTGATGCAGCCGACGACGGGAGTCATCACGCAGGCGTTCTGCTGGCAGGTCTCACCCGCGGCACAGTCCGCGTTCGTGCGGCACTGGCCAGGCCGCGGAGTCACGCAGGAAGCATTGACGCACCACTCACCCCGGGAGCAGTCGGCATCGCTCGTGCACCCCGTCGAAGCAGGAGTGCACGTACCGTTCTGACAGATTTCGGTGGCACTGCAGTCCGCCTGGCCGCGGCACTGGCCGGGGCGAGGGGCGATGCACATGGACTGTACGCACCACTCGCCCTGGCCGCAGTCGGCGTCACTCATGCACCCTGTCGGCGGGGGTCGACGCCGGCGGCCCGGCTGGAAGGTGGTGAAGTGGGACACCGGAAAGG
This sequence comes from Myxococcota bacterium, assembly GCA_039819565.1. Taxonomy (GTDB): domain Bacteria; phylum Myxococcota; class Kuafuiibacteriia; order Kuafuiibacteriales; family Kuafuiibacteriaceae; genus JAHQVK01. The sequence continues at coordinate 4,150 of JBCBRU010000654.1, forward strand.
AGACCTGTCCGGTAGTTTCGTCGTAGACCACGGCCTCGCCCTCGATGATCTCCACGCTCCCGTCCGCGTCCACAGCATAGATGCGAATCTCCTCGTCGGAAGCGGGCGTCGAGCTCAGAGGCAACGTCATCGTGGCCGCGGGCTCGAACTGAAGCCCGTCTGGTCCGAAGTCGAGGGCGGGACCCGCCACGGTCTCGTCGGCGGCGAGGGTGACCTCCGCGCCGGGTTCGATAGTAATGGTGGCCGTGGTCTCGAGCGCGCCCGCGGGAACATCGAGGGCAGCTCCGGTCCAGACGCCAGCTCCGTCCGCGGCGCTCACGGAGAGCGCGCCGCCCGTCGGTCCGATCTGGGCACGCGCGAGAAAGCGAGAAGCGATGGTCTCGTCCCCGCACGCGGCAAGGACCAGGGCGAGGCCAGCCGAAAGGCGACCGAGAGTGGGCATGTCAAACGTCATAGGTTTCTCCGGCTCGACCTTCGCCTCGGGAGAGCTTCGCCGCCGCGAGGTCCAGCTTCGGGGATGTATCGCGTGAGCCGGGGCACACCTTCACTCCGATCTATCTTTTTTCGAGCCATGTCCGAGCCCTCGGCTGGAAGCGCCCTTCGGGATAGATGCGAAGGTAGTGATTCACCGCGTCTCGAGCGTCCTCGAATCGACCGAGCTGGCTGAAGCACCAAGCCACGCTCCACGCGGCGTCCTCGGCTCGCTCGGGAGCCGCCGCTCTTGCCCCCTCCGCCACCTCGGCGAAAGCGCGAGCTCAGCTGACCGCCGCAGCTCG
>JBCBRU010000655.1:0-4919 GCA_039819565.1 Myxococcota bacterium
CGTTGCGGCCCTCGCTCCCCCCGATCCGGACATCCTTCCCCGTGACCGCGCCCCGGAGCATGTGTCGCTCATGCTCGCCGTCGGTGTACTGGCGGAGCATCCACGCCATGACCTCGGGGTTGGTGCCGATGTCCGGCGCGGGGATGTCCACGGTGGGGCCGATCATACCCTTGAGCTTGAACATGAACCGGGTGGATAGATGCTCGAGCTCCGCGCGCCCGTAGCGGCGGGGGTCGATCTGAAGGCCTCCTTTTCCGCCGCCGAAGGGGACATCGGCGATCGCGGTCTTCCAGGTCATCTCGGCGGCGAGGAGCTTGAACAGGTCGAGGGAGACCGCGGGGTGAAAGCGCAGGCCGCCCTTGTAGGGACCGCGGGCCTGATTGTGCTGGACCCGGTAGCCCTTGAATCGCTGCGGTCCGCCCCGCTGGATGCGATAGGCGACGGGCGGACCGCCGTTCGCTCCGGGAAGCCGGAGCACCCCCTTTTGGGTGGCGATGGAGCCGGAGCGAAGCGCGCCCCGGGAGAGGATGAGGGTGCCGTCGAAGAGAGGCTCCAACCCATCGGGATCGCAAATGTCCGAGACGGGGAGATCCTCATGCCGCACTGCGTCTTCCGGGGCCATCTGGACGAGGCGGTCCTGAAGCGTGGTGGTGACATAGAAGATGTGTTCGAAGTCCGGTTGTTCGAGCTCGAGCCGAACCCGCGGATCGAGATCGACGAGGTCGGCGGCCTCCTCGAAGACATCCATCCCTTCTTGGTAGATCGTGCGTGGGGACATACCCCTCGCTGTGGCCCTCCGCGGCCACCTTGGCAACCTTGAATGCGGAGATTCAGCGGCCTTCGGCGTACCTCTTTCGGATGCCCGGAATCAGATACTCGTCGAAGCATCGGTCCCAGTCGTAACGCGGAGCGAGGCCCCACTCGGCGCGCGCGTGGCCGTCGTCGACGTCCTCGGGCCAGGTGTCGACGATGCGCTGGCGAGGCTCGTCCGGGGCGAAGCTCATCTCTGCGGACGGGAAGGCGGCTCGAACCTTCTCCGCCACCTCCAGCGCCGTCGGGGCGAAGGCTCCGATGTTGTAGACCGGGCGCTGGAGGGCTTCGGAGGGGGCCTCGCCGAGCCCGAGGAGGGCGTCGACGGCGTCGGGCATGGCCATGAAGGGAATGCGGGTGTCCTCCCGTACGAAGCAGGCGTAGGGCTCGCCTCGGGCCGCCGCGTGGAGCATCTCGGGCGCGAAGTCGGACGTGCCCCCGCTCGGTACGGTCACCGCGGAGATGAGGCCGGGGAAGCGGATGGCTCGAAAGTCGACCCCTTTGGGACGGTCGTCGCGGGCGAGCTGACGGTAGTGGCGAGCGTAGTAGCGGCCGAGGTGCTCGCAAGACAGCTTGTTGCACCCGTACATGGTGGTGGGGGTGTTGAACTGGTCCTCGTCGATGCGCCCGGCCGTCCGCTTCGTCTCCAGGCTCGGCAGGCCGTACGCGGCGATGGAGCTCGGGAAGAGGAACCTCACCTCGCGGCCGTGCCAGCGAGATTGCTCCACGGCGAGGTCCAGGAGGTTGAGCGTACCCTGCACGTTGACGTCGTGGGCGATGCGGGGACTGAACTCCGCGCGGGTGGAGAGGATCGCGGCCAAGTGATAGATGACGTCGATCTCGAACTCGGACTGGAGACGCTCCATGAGTCGTCCGTCCAAGATGTCGCCGGCGATGGAGGCTCGGCACAGTCGAGCCACCCCGGGGTCGAGGGGCTGCAGATCGAGGGCGAGGATTTGAGTGTCCCCACGCTGAGCCAGACGCTCGACGAGGCCGGTACCCATCTCTCCCCTCGCTCCCGTGACGAGGACCACGCGTTTTCTCGACATGGGCCGCCTCTACACCAAAAAGAGGCGGAATTGCCCTGAACCTGAAGCCGTCGTGCGCGAAATCGGCGGAGGTCGGTCGATGATCTCTCTATCATGCGCACCATGCCGACCTCCTCGAGTGCGTCCCGTTTCGATGCGGTGGTGATCGGCGCGGGCTTCGGCGGGCTGGGCGCCGCGCTCACGTTGGCCGAGGGCGGAGCGAGAGTGTGCCTGCTCGAGCAGCTCAGCTACCCGGGCGGATGCGCGAGCACCTTTCGGCGTCGCGGCCACCGATTCGAGTCGGGGGCCACCCTCTTTTCCGGCTTTGGGGAGGGGCAGCTCTTCCGCCGGTGGATCGATCGCCATCAGCTCCCCGTGACCATCGACTTCATCGATCCCCTCGTCGAACTCCGGACCCCCGACCTCACCCTCCGGGTGGGGCGGGACCGTGAGGCGCTGGTGCAGCACCTCGCCTCGCTCCCCGGGGCGCCCGTCGACGGCCTGAAGGCTTTCTTTCGCTACCAGAAGCAGGTGGCGGATGCGCTGTGGCCGCTCTTTGACGACCCCGCCCTCCTTCCCCCTTTCGGAGCTCGGAGCCTACTCCGTCACCTCGCCCGAGGTCCGGCCTACCTCCCCCTCGCCTCGGCGGTGGGGCGGTCTTTGGGAGCCGTGCTTCGACGCTTCGGCGTCGATCGCTTTCGTCCTCTGCGCATCTATCTCGACGCGCTGTGCCAAATCACCGTCCAGTGCTCGGCCGAGGAAGCGGAGGCGCCTTTCGCCCTGTCCACCATGGACTATTACTATCGCGGCACCGGTCACGTCCGGGGGGGCATCGGACAGCTCGCGGGGGCTCTGCTGGAGGCGACGCGCGGGCTGGGCGCCGAGGTCCATCTCGCCCGCCAGGTTCGGCAGCTGGAGCGGGTTGGAGACCGCTGGCGCGTGCACGCGCGGGGCGGTCTCGAGGTCGAAGCGCCGACGGTCGTGGCCAACCTCCTGCCGCACAATGTGGCCCGTCTCGTCGATGCGCGATCGCCCCGTCTGGAGCGCCGCGCTCGACGCGTGGAGCAGGGCTGGGGAGCGGCGATGCTGTATCTGGTGGTGGATCCTCCTCCCGGCGCAGCTCCGGAGGCGCACCACCTCGAGCTCGTCCCCGACCCCCAGCAGGACTTCATCGAGGGGCACCATCTCTTCTGCTCCATCGGTGAAGCCCACCCGACGACCTCGGCGGGCCGCGGAGAGCGCACCCTGACCGTCTCGACCCATGTGCCGATGGCAAAACTGCGGAGCTTGGACCCGTCCGAGCAGGGGATCTACGTCCAGTCCGTGCAAGACCGCATGCGCCGGGGGCTCGCCCAGCTCGCCCCCGAATGGTGGTCTCGGGTGACGCTCGACATGAGCGGCTCACCGCGGACCTTCGAGCGTTTCACGGGACGAGCGCACGGATACGTGGGGGGGATTCCGCGGCGCCGTGGGCTCCACCACTACCTCGATCTGATCCCCGGCTGTCCGTTCCCGGGGCTCCACCTCGTGGGGGACTCCGTGTTTCCCGGTCAGTCCACCCTCGCCACCGCGATGGGGGGCATCAAGGCTGCAGAGCGCGTGCTCGGCCCTTCCCGGCGGGCCCTGGCCGGTCCGCGCGAGGCGAGGGCTCTGCCTCAGCCGTCGAGCGCCGGCCTCGAGAGCTCCACCGTCAACCAGAGGTAGAGCCCAGCCCGGAAGGTCCACAGCCCCGTCCGCAGCCAGTTGCCGCGTACGAGCTGACCCACGACGCCGAGGTCGAGACCGCGGGCCAGGATCTCGTGCTGGGGTACCTGCACGAGAAAGGTCGAGGCCCAGATCCCGAGGAGGGCCACGAGACCTACCCAGATCGCGAGGGCGGGGGCTCCGGGCGGAGGCGACACCAGCAGCCACAGGGCCGTACCCAGCTCGACGAACATCAGAGGCAAGACCACCCAGGTGATGTAGGCGGTGTGCCCCGCGTGGTAGGCCGCGAAGCTCTCTTCGCCCACCCGCGCGAAGAGCGGGTACTGCACCACCTGAACCATCCAGATGACGCCAAACATGGCGAAGGTCGCGCCGAGGTGCACGATCCAAACGAGGGCGATCACGGGGTCTCCGAAGACGTGTCGACGCGCAGCTTGCGCAAGGACCGATCCAAGTCTTCGTCTTCGGGCGGGGCCGCCTTCGCTTTGGTGCGGGAGATGTCGGCCTCCAGCACCGCGAGGCGAGTCAGGAGCACCTTGGGGGGGGCCTCGAGGGGCTCTTTTCCGATCGCGACCTCGAGGGCTCGGAAGCGCTCACGAAGCGCGCTGCGCTCGAGCGGAGCCACGGCGTCGGGGAGGGCCCGGAACCGGCCCCGAACCTCGATGAGGCGCAGGGCCAGCTGTTCACGGGAGGTCTCTCCGCCGATGCGCCGGATCTGATCCGACAGGCGGGCCTGCGCGGCCCGCATCTCGGCTTCCGGCACCGGCTCTCGGGCCTGATGCCAGGCGCTCCACTGCCGCGTCGTCGTGGGATCGGCCGCCTGGAGATCCGACCACTGAAGGCCTTCCTTCGCGAGGAGCGCGCCGAGCTCTACGTCGTGGACTTCGTAGAGGTCGTAAACGACGTAGCCCTCCGGCAGAGCGGGCTCCACCGGCGTCGGGAGTGCCGCCGGGGGGCGGGGCTTAGGCGCCGCGGGCGGCGGCTGGGGGCTGCGGGGCTTAGCGGCCCGCACCCGAGGCTTGGTGCGGCGGCGGGGGGGGCGTGCCCGTCGGTCCTTGGGAGGTGGGGCCGGCGCGGCCTCCGAGGTGGGGGGGCTCGGCGGGGGAGGTCCGCGGGTCTCCCACTGCCAGAGCGCGTAGCCGCCGCCGGCGGCGATGAGGAGCGTCAACCCCGCGGCCACCCATCGACCCCGGCGCGTGGGGCCTAGCGCCTCCCGCTCGTAGACGTGAGAGAGGCCGTCCATCACCGAGAACTCGTCCCGCTCGATCGGCACCTGCACGCTCATGGCCCGCGGACGGGGGTCTTGGGCGGGACGAGTTCTCGGTGATGGACGGCCTCTCTCACGTCTACGAGCGGGAGGCGCTAGGCCCCACGCGC
>JBCBRU010000656.1:0-4912 GCA_039819565.1 Myxococcota bacterium
CGAGCCGATGAAGCCCGGACGTCGTGGCGCGGATCTTCGCGGCCTCGAAGACCGACGACAGCACGTCGAAGTCAGACAGCGGCTCGGGTCCTCGTCCCATCAGCGCTTCGACGGAGCTGTGATTCATCAGCACCGGGTGGTCGAAGGGAGCTGCCGGCTGAAGGTCCACGACGGCGGCGAGACCTTGGACCTCGACGAGGGGGACTTTGTTCTCGTCACGCGCGGCCAAGCGCACAGTATCGAAGCCCGGGATACCGCTTCGGGCCTCGACGGGGTCAGCGTCGTGAGCGGAGCCTTCTCCCGGAGCGGGGAGAGCGCCGACATGCTCTTCGGGTTGCTGCCTCCCGTTCTCCACGTCAGGGCCTCCAGCCTCCGAGCTCCTCCGGGCTGGGAAGGCACCGTGCTCGCCCTCGCGGATCACAACGCGTCCCCCGTAGGTCGGGAGGCGATGTGGGCGCGCCTCGCCGAACTCCTCTTTCTCATCGGGGCTCGCCAGGTCCTGGCGGAACTGCGCGCCCCCGAGCTTTGGGCGCGACCCGCTTTTCTTCACCCCCACGTGGGGCGCGCGATACGAGCCCTGCACCTCGAGCCCATGCGTAAATGGACCGTCGAGCGCCTCGCCCGAAGTGCCTGCATGTCCCGCTCGACCTTCGCCGAAGCCTTTACGCGTCTCGTCGGCGAGCCGCCGCTCGCGTATCTCACCCGCCTCAGGATGCAGCGCGCCGTCGATCTCCTGCGGGCCGGCGATGGCATCACGGAGGTTGCGGCGCAGGTTGGCTACGCGTCCGACGGAGCCTTCGGCAAAGCCTTTAAGCGGGCTTTGGGGGTCTCACCGGGAGCCTACCGTGCCGCCACGGCGGCGGCCCGCGTTCGCTCCACCGGTCTCTCGGCCCCCCCTACGGTGGAGGACGCGCGGGCCCTCGCGCTCGAGGAGGCGAGCGTCCAGGACAAGCTGGCGCGCATTGCCTACGACCTCGAGCATCTGATTCCTCCGGCCCGATGCGCGATCATGCGTTTCGACCGCAGCGACCTCACGCTCCGCCATGGGGCCGCCCCCAGCCTCCCGGCCCTGTACTGCCGCGCGATCGACGGGGTGAAGGTGGGCCCCTGCGTTGGTAGCTGCGGCACCGCGGTCCATCGTCGAGCCCCGGTGGTGGTCCGCGACACCAGCGAGAGCCCTCTATGGGCCGACTACCGCTACTTGGCCGAGCGCTTTCACCTCCGATCGTGCTGGTCGAAGCCCATCTTCGGCGCTAGCGGCGAGGTCTTGGGGACTTTCGCCATCTATTACCGGGATCGGCACGAGCCCAACGACGTCGAGCTTGCTATCGCCGATCACCTCGCCGAGCAGGTACGGCCCATCTTTGCCGGATGATGGAGGCCGGTGGCGTCGAGGGATTCTCTGCTTCCTATGCGAGGGCGCCCCCCAGGCGCTCGGCGATGATGGTTTTGGCCTCACTCATGATGCGATCGACGAGCTCTTTGCAGGTGGGAATGTCGTGGATGAGGCCGGCCACCATCCCGCATGACCAAACCCCGGTTTCGACCTCGCCGCCCTGCATGACCCGGGGATAGACCCCCGCCACTTCGTCGACCAGGTGGTCGATCTTCAGCTCCTCTCCCAGGGCGCGCTCTTTTTCGAGCACTCGCTGGACCGCAGGGTTGTCCAAGACCCTCTCCGTGTTGCGGAGACCGCGCATGATGAGCTTCGTATCGAGCTCGGTGGCCTTGAGGATGGCCTGCTTGACGTTGTCGTGGACCGGCGCCTCCTTGGTGGCCATGAAGCGCGTGCCCATGTTGATACCGTCCGCGCCCAGAGCGAGTGACGCCACGAGGGACCGCCCGTCGGCCTGACCGCCCGAGGCGAGCATGGGGATGTCGAGCTCATCGGCCGCTCGCGGGAGCAGGATCATGTTCGGGATGTCATCCTCGCCCGGATGGCCGGCGCATTCGAAACCATCCACGGACACGGCGTCGCAGCCGATCGATTGAGCCTTGAGCGCGTGCCGGACCGAGGTGCACTTGTGCACCACCTTGATACCCGCTTCCTTGAGGGTCGGCAGGACCGCCTGCGGGTTACGTCCCGCGGTTTCGACCACCTTGATACCGCTCTCGATGATGACTTTTACGAGCCCGGGATAGTCTGGCTGAGTGAGCATCGGCAAAAAGGTGAGATTCACGCCGATCGGCTTGTCGGTCATGCCGCGGGCCTTATCGATTTCGGCCTTTAGCGCCTCGGGGGTCTTGAGCGTAAGCGCCGTGATAATGCCGAGGCCGCCGGCGTCCGAGACCGCGGCCGCCATCTCGGCGAAACCGACGTAGTGCATCCCGCCCTGAACGATGGGGTGCTCGATGCCAAATAGCTCGGTGATTCGCGTCTTCATCTCAGCTCTCCGTTTCAAACTGCGCGAAGTCGGGTGCGCGCCGTTCCTTCATCGCCGCCATCGCCTCTGCGAAGGTCGGCTGGTTCTGGAGCTCGACGAACCGTTTGAGCTCCGCGTCATTCGCGGCGTGCAGCTGGGTCCTGCGCTCCCGGTTGAGCAGCTCTTTGGTCGCGAGCACCGCCGGCAGGGCGCCACGAGCGATGACTTTGGCCCTCCGCATCGCCTCTTCCATGAGGTCGTCGTCGGGGAAGACATCCACGGCCAGACCCTGGCGGACGCAGGCTTCAGCATCCATCCACTCCCCACCGAGAAGCGTCCACATCGCGGCCTGGTAACCCATGAGCTGCGGGAACGTGACCGTCGAACCTGCCTCGGGCACCACCGCGAGGGCGCCGAAGGGCGCACGAAGCTTCGCGGATGCGCCCATCAGGGTGATATCCGCGAGTCCGCAGATCGTGGCCCCAAAGCCCACGCCGGGGCCGTTTACGGCCGCGATCCAAGGCTTTGGGTAGTCGATGAAGCCGCGCAACATCCGTGGCACGAACTCGTGGAGTATCTTCCTCGCCTGGGGCGATCGGTGATCGTGAAAGACATCGAGCTGCATCCCGGAAGTAAAGACCGGCGGGGCGCCGGTGAGGATCGCCGCCTTGACCGCGTTGTCGGTGGCGGTCGTGCCGAGGGTTGCGATCAGCTCTTCCATCGTGTCCGGCGTGAGCGCGTTCTTGGTCTCGGGCGAATTGAAGCGAAGAATGAGCACCGCGCCCTCGCGGCTGACTTCCAGCATGTATGTCCTCCTCACGATTTTGGAGCAATCGCTCTAATCGAGTAGTGGGTCCCAGATTCGTTGTCAATACCAGCCTCGATAGATGAGGCCGCAGGGGCCTGGTCGGAGGCCTATCGCCTTGCCGAGAAGGGGCCCTAGGACCTCGCCGCAGGCGATTCGAGCAGGGCTTCGACGGAGACCATGGGGGCTTCGAACCACCCCGGCGTGTCTTCGGCGCGGCTTCTGAGCAGCAGCGCGCAGATAGCGAGACTCAGCTGCAGCGCCAGGCCTCGCGGGTTCGCGCCCGGTGAGAGCTCGCCTTTGGCGATACCGCGCTTCACCGCCGCCTCGAGCGCCTCGTCGATCCGGCGCTGCCCGTGCGCGATCGTCTCCTGAACCGTCGCGGAGTGGAGGGGGGCCTCGACGAGGCTATTGACGAGCAGGCAGCCGGAGCCCAGCCGCCTCGAACCGCGCTCCAAGCCCTCACGAACGAAGGCGAGGATCCCGGCTCGAGGGGGCCCCGACATCAGGTAGCGCTCGATGCGCACGGCCACGACGGTATCGATGTAGTGCTGAAGGGCGGCCCGGAAGAGCCCGTCCTTGTTGCCAAAGCTGTTGTATAGGCTTCCCGTCGTCAGTTCCGTGGCTGCCTCGAGCTGCTTCATGCTCGTGGCCGCGTATCCCCGTCGCCAAAAGCACTTCATGGCTGCCGTGAGAACGACCCTCTCATCGAAGCTCCTGCGCCTTGCCACTTTCGCTTTCTGAAGCAGACGTTCTGGATGCGCAACCCGGAAAGCCGGGGCTACTCGTCTCGAATCTTGCCGTGCGGCGTACCCTCTCCGTAGCCCGACGCGCTTTGCACCCCTACGATGGCCCGCTCGTGAAAGCGCTCGAGGTCGGTGGCTCCGGTATAGGTAAGGGCGCTCTGAAGTCCGGTGATGATGTCGACGAGAATGGCCCCGACGCTCTCTCGCCCTGGCCGAAGATAGATGCGCGAGGTGGAAATACCCTCTCGGAAGAAGGACTTCTTGGCCTGCTCGAAGGCGTCGAGGCGCGCGGTCCGTCCCTGGACGGCGCGGGCACTGGCCATACCGTAGTTCTCTTTGTAGTAGCGGCCGTCCTTGTCCTCGTGAATATCCCCCGGGCTCTCGTGGGTTCCGGCGAGCCAGGTCCCGATCATGACCCGGCTTGCGCCGGCGGCGAGATAGAGCGCCACGTCTCGAGGGTGTCGGACGCCCCCGTCGGCCCACACGTGCTTCCCGTGGCTGCGAGCCTCCTCTGCGCATGCACGTATGGAGCTGAACGTGGGCCGGCCGGTGCCGGTCTGCATGCGGGTGGTGCACATCGCGCCGGGCCCGACGTTCACCTTGACGACGTCGAGGCCGGCTTCGATGAGGGCGCGCGTACCCTCGGCCGTGCAGACGTTTCCTCCTACCAGCGTGAGGTCTGGGCCTACCCGCGCACGAACGGAGCGTGCGGCCTCGAGCATTCGGCGCTGGTGGCCGTGAGCGGTGTCGAGCACGATGGCGTCGACCCCGGCCTCCACCAGGGCGGCAGCATGGTCGGGCGCCCCCGCCGAGATGCCGATGGCGGCCGCCACCATCAGCTCGCCGCGGTCGTCGAGCGAGGGGCGGAGAAGCTCGAGCCGGACGGCGTCGTCGCGCGTGAGGACCCCGGCGAGGCGCCCTTCGCCGTCCAGGATGGGCGCGGCCCGCACCCGAGCCTCCTGCATCCGCAGAAAGGCCTTCTTGTTTTCGACCCCGAC
>JBCBRU010000657.1:0-4909 GCA_039819565.1 Myxococcota bacterium
GCTCGCGCCTCGTCGCGCTCGCGGATGCTCGCCCGCTTGTCGTGCCTGGCCTTACCGCGGACGAGGCCGATCATGACCTTGGCCCGGCCGTTCTTGAAGTAGAGCTCGAGAGGCCCCAGCGCCCCGCCCGGGGCCAAGATCATCAGCACCAATCGTAAGGCTCGCTTCGACTACGAAGTGGTCGAGAAGGTCGAGGCCGGCATGGAGCTCAAAGGCTCCGAGGTCAAGAGCTTGCGGGAAGGGAAGGTGGTGATGGGAGACGCCTACGCGGCCGTCGATGGCGGGCAGGCCTATCTGCATTCACTCCATATCCCGGAGTACGCCAACGGCGCCTACGCGAACCACGACCCGGTGCGCGTGCGACGGCTGCTCATGCATCGCCAGGAGATCGACAAGCTCTACCAGCGGGTGCGCGAGAAGGGCATGACGCTGGTGCCTCTCGAGCTCTACTTCAAGAACGGCCGGGCCAAGGTCATGATCGGCCTCGTCCGCGGTAAGGCCAGGCACGACAAGCGGGCGAGCATCCGCGAGCGCGACGAGGCGCGAGCGGCCGCTCGCGAAGAGGCTTGAGGTGGGGGGCGGCGCCGGGCTCATCCTCCTCGCTGCCCTGTCCCTGAGCTCCCCCGTAGGGTGGCAGGAAGCCGCTCTCGGCCTCGACGCGCTGAGCCGGGGGGAGGTCGAGGCCGCGGTTCGACATCTGAAGGCGGCGCAACGCGAGCTGCCGGAGTCGGGGATCTTGGCTCGCGATTTGGCCCTCGCCCTGGCCCAGGCTGGAGACCTCGTGGCGGCGAAAGAGAGCCTGCAGCGAGCCGAGGCCCTCGGGCACCCGGACCTCGCCCTCGCCCAAGCCCTGGTGCTCGCGAGCTTGGGCGAAACTGAGGCTGCGCTGGCCGCCCTCGAGGGCGCGGACGGGTTCGAGGCGGCGTCCTTGGCCGCGACCCTAGGCGACCGCGGAGCGGTCCGGGCTCTGGCGCGACGTTTGGACGAGGGCGGCGGCGAAGGGACCCTCGTGCGCCTCGTCCTCGCGAGAGACGCCGCGGTGCACGGTGATCCAGGCCGGGCCCGGGTCCTGGCTGAAGCCGCTCGACACGGCGCGGAGCGGCAAGGGGACGCCCTCGTCTATAACGCGGCCCGCGATCTCTCCCTCCGTCTCGAGCCGGCCCTTCGACCCCGCGTCGACCTCCGCCTCGCGATTCTCGGAGGCGCGATCGGGAACCCCGACTGGGCCGTCGAAGCGGTGGGGCGGGCGGCTGGCACCCTACGGCTTCAGGGGGCCGTGTCGGGTCGCCTCGGCCTCGTCAGCGGGGCCGTGGTGGCTCACATCGAGCAGCGAGGGGTCCTCGAGGGTCGAGGAGATCGCACGCTCCTCGAGGTCGGCGGCAGCCTCGAGATCCCGTTCTCGGCCGACCTGGAGAGCGCTCTCTTCGGGGTGTCTTTCCGCATCCTCGATACGAGGAGCGGGCTCTTGGATCGCCGTCTGGCCAGCGGTCTCGAAGGGGGCCCGCACCTTCGTATTGCTCTGGCTCCGGGTTGGTGGGGCCAGCTCGCGGTGCAGGGGGTCTGGACGGATTTCGACGAGCGAACGCTCTTCGGCTTCGACCGCGACCGCATCGGCCAGCGCGCGACCCTCTCCGTACATCACGCGTCGCCCCGGTGGTCCGGCCACCTCGCCCTTCAGGGGCTCAACGACGAGGCCGTCTCCGACGCCTTCGATGCGCTCGGGGTAGGGCTCACGGCCCGGGCCCGCTTCTCTCCCGGCGGCCGCTGGTCCTTGGAAGGGGGGCTTCAGACCATGCTCCGACGCTTTGGTCCGGTGGGCGATGAGGCCGTGATCGGCAGCGCCTCGCAGCGCCTGGAGCTCCGATGGGGGGTGGACCTTCAGCTCCGTCGGCCTTTGTGGGGGCCGCTTTGGGCCATGTTGGAAGGGGCCGTGGTGCGCAGCGAAGCGAGAAGCGGCCACCGCTATGCGGGCGGTCGATGGGCAGCAGGCCTGGAGGGGCAGTGGTGATCGGGACGGTGCTCGGGCTGTGGCTCTGCTCCCAAGCGCCCGAGGCCATCGGGGCGGTCCGGATCGCTCGAGGTGAGGTCCGCAGCTGCGAGGGGGCCGAGCTCGAGACCCTTCTTCGTCAGGGCGACTGCGTCGAGGTGCGCGATGGGTGGAGCGAACTCATGATCGGCGCCCACGTTCGGATTCGGCTCTCCGCCGCCACGCGCGTCCGCTTCGAACCCGGTCGGATTGCGGTCGAGCGCGGGCGGGCTTGGATCGAGGTTGGGGGTGAGGCCGCGGTTGACCTCGTCGTGGGTCAGGTGCGGGCGCGCATCGCCCCCCGGAGCGCCGCTATCGCGGATGTGGCCGGGGGGACCCTCGCAGTGCGCTCGGGTCGAGCCGACATCGACGGCGAGGGGGCCGAAGAGGGCTACATCGCGGTCTTTCGAGACGGGCGGACGTCGATTCAGCTGGGAGGGGCCGAGACCGCAGCCCTGGTCCGAAAAGAGGCGCGCTCCGGGTTGGGGGATCTAGCGGGATGGCGAGCCTTCCTGCTGTCTGCGGCCCGCGAGGCTCCGATCCGAAGGCCGCCTTTCGTGGGCGAGATCGGGCCGCCCCGGGCTCTGACCGGGCGCAACGGAGCCGGCGCCCTGTACGAGGAGGCGTTGCGTCCCCCGCCGTTCTTCCCCGGCGAGATTCCCCCTCCGGGTCCCAACGTGCGGGTCGAGGTGGAGTTCGATGAGTAAACACGCGCCGGCTCTGGCCTTGCTCCTGGTCGCATGCGGCCCCGAGACCCCGCCCACCACGGCGACGGTGCTGGCTCTCGGGGACGTCCCCGCCCGAGTGGACACCTTGGTCTTCTCGGCCTTTGGCGAGGGAGCCGAGCTGGTGGCGAGCGCGACGGTGTCGGCGCCCACGCGGACCGTGGCCCTCGGGCTCCCCGCCGAAACGCCTCTCGAGCTGCGGGTGGTGGCCTATACGTCCACCCCTACGCGCTTCGGAATATCGCTCCCGGCCTTCGCCACGCGGCGCATCCGCACCATCCCCCTTCAGCGCTCCACCGTGGTGTTGGATCTCGTGGTCGAGCCCGCCGGGCTTCTCCTCATCGAGCCGGATGGGCGGGGGCTCACGCTCGTCTCGGACCGGGAGGAGTTTCCGCCGGCTGCGATCGAAGGCTCGACCGTCGAAGTGCTTCCCGCCGGAAGCTACGGGTTTCAGGACGTCCGCGGGGATCTCGACACGCGGATAGCGAGCGGGGAGCGGGTGTGGGTGGAGGCCGAAGCGGTGGGCCGGGTGCGTCCGCGCCGCGAGGCGCGCCCCGAGGCCGGTGGGCTGCAGCTCAGCTTCCTCGATGCGTCCGGCGCTCCCGCCGGCCCCGGGGTGCCCGCCCGGGCGCGGATCGAAGGGCTCGGCCCCGACGGTGAGCCCCGGAACGAGCCTCGAGCCGAGGTGGATTTCGTGCTTCGGGATGTGGCGGGGGTGGTGATCGGGAGCGGAGCCCTCATGGGGCTCCCGGCCGAGCTCTCTGTGGAAGCCGCGGCCAATCAGCCCGGTTTTGAGCTTCGAGCGCGGCGCCGGGGCGTCCGTTTGCCCTCTTCGGTGGTGCGGGTGGAAGTGGCTCCCGTCCCCGGACCTCCCCGCGCCCTCCGCGCCGAGCTTCTCGACCCGGACCTGCTCGACGTGGGGGAGGCCCGGCTTCGGGTCGCCGTCGTGGACGCTCGCGGCTTGCTCGCGCGGGGGCCGGCCGCTTCAATCGACATCGAAATGAGCGACCCCTGGGTGCGCCCGGTCGAGACCGTGGCCCTCCGCGTGGAACCCGAGACCTCGGCCGAGGTCGACTTCCTCCTGCAGCGTTCATCAGCCCCGCTGGATGGGGAGGTCCGCGCCGTGGTGACCTACCGCTCGGACGCGCAGACCCTGACCGCCTCCGTGCGCTTGCCTCCGGTGGTGGGACCGTGAGGCTCGTTCGAGCGCTCGTCGTCCTAGGGGCGGTCGTGGGGACGGGCCCGGCCCACGCGGCCCGGGTGGGCTTCGACGACCGAACCACCAAAGTCCCGGGACAGATCTTTGGCGTCGCCCGCGGTGACCTCGACGGAGACGCCCTCGAGGATCTCGTGGTGCTCTACCGTCGAGGCCACGGCACCGACAGCCGGCGCTTCGTAGGCATCATCTTTCGCCGCCCCGAGGGCCTTCCGGCCCGGCCGGATCTCGCCTTCGAGGCGCCTCCGGCGGCCGCCCTCTTCGACCTCGCCGATATGGATGGGGCCCCCGGCGACGAGCTCGTCTACCTCACCGGGTCGGGCGTGTACGGACACGGCTTTCGGGGCCGCCAGGCCGCTCCGGTGGCCAAGCTTCTGGTCGCCGCGTCGCTCGTCGGGGCGCCCGAGCCCGACGACCTGCCCCGCTGGGACTTCGCTCGGCCTGGACCGTCCGGGGAACTCGTCCTGCTTATCCCCGGACGGAGGGACCTCCGACTGTTCGCCAAGACCGAGGAGGGCTGGTCGACCCGGTGCAAGGTGGCCATTCAGCAGCAGGCTTTCTACTCCGCGCGGGGCCCCGACGGACAGGGGAGCGGGGGAGGTCCAGGCGGCGCGTTTGCGCTCCGGGTCACCAACACGCTCCCGATTCTCGACATCGTCGAGGCCACCGGCGACGACCGCCCCGACCTCGTCACCCACTTCGAGGACGTGATCTCCGTGCATCCGGGGGACGCCGAGGGGTGCTTTTCGACCCGAGCCACGTCGAGCCAGCGCTTTCGGATGCGCACCCCCGAAGAGGAGCGGGCGGGCACCGCCTCGGTGATCGCGCGCCTCACGGATCTCGACCAGGACGGCATCGTGGATCTCGCGCTCACCAAGGTGGCGGGGGGACTGACCGACCTGCGCACCGAGATTCGGCTGCACCGAGGCGAGAAGGGGGGCC
>JBCBRU010000658.1:0-4893 GCA_039819565.1 Myxococcota bacterium
AAGGGATGATGCGCGGGCACCCATGCCCCATATCAAACGTCCCTGGCTGCGGGAGCCCATGTCCCTCGGATTCTCGGCCGACGGGGGCCGACCATTGGATGGGACCCAGGTGCGCGGCCCCTACGGTCTCTCAAAATGAGAGGGCTTGGCGTCCGTAGAGCGCCTTTGAGGGCCGCTTTCTGGGCGGAACTCGGGGCAAGGCCGAGCTTCCTGGTCTCAGCAGCGGGACCCACCCCCGAGGCCGCGTGGACTCGGGGCTTCCCGGGTCGAGCCGAGGTCTGCCGTGGGGAAGGTGGCTCCGAGGCGGAAAGCGTGGGGAGGTTCGCCACGCGGCCTCATCCCGTCTCGGGTGCATCGAGGACACGCTCCATGCGGAAGGTCTTTCCGAAGATCCAAAGCCCCTTGAATCCGCGCATGACCAGGGTCCCGTCTTCGATCCACAGCTCGCCGTCGACGGTGTCCCCGGTCCGGAACACATATATCTTGCCGCCCTTCCAGCGGTCTTTGCCGTCGAACTGGAAATCGGTGAGGAAGACGACGCCTACGACCCGCCTCGATCTCAGGGTGGGGTCTGGGTTCTTGGCGTCGAGGACGTTGTCCTTCCGAGAGACGATCTTGCCGAAGTAGTGGCTACCGTCTCGATAGATTTCGATCTGGCCGCTCCGCTCTGGGTTCCACCATCGGCCCACGACTGCGTCCGACGGGACGTTCGGCTCAGCTCGGGCGCTAGAAGTCATCCAAAGCGTGCCCAGCAGGCAGAGCACCCAGGGGCGCCACCGGAGGGCTCTTCGCTCGGCTCCGCGGAACCCACCGGAGGCCTGCGTCCATTGCTCAAGATTCACGCTGTCCACCTTGAGCGCCTGCCGAGTGCCTGTCAATCACCGTCGAACTTTCGAAAGGGCCGGGGGCGTCCCCGCGGACGCGCTCGGACGGATCCGAGCCTCGTCGTGGCCGGACCGAGTTCCGCGAGGACTGCAGTACTGACCTCTTGCTTCGGTCGACTCGAACATCTCCGGAGGAGCCGGCGGCCCCAAGCATGCTCCTTTGACCGAGCCACCGACACGGCTGGGGTCGCCGCTCGTCCTCGGTCAGGGTGATTAGTTGCGTAAGTCGTGAGGCAGTTTTCGCCCCTAGCGTTCACGGTACGTAACCGACGAGATGCGAAGCCGGCGGGGGCGCCAGGAGCGAAAAGCGCCCGCGAATTATGTAAGGAATCATCCTGACAGGGGACAAGAGATAGCTGAAGCCGACTCCGTTCCTCGAGAAGACGACGACGTAGGTCAGAAACAACGCCGCGGCCGTGAGCGTCGTGTGGCGGAGGCCTCGAGCGATGTCACTCGCGCCTCCTTTGAATGTATCACGGACGGCCCCCAACGTACCTCACTTGCCGGTCTCGGACCCCCGGAGACCCTGGACCAATCGGTCGACGCCCTCTTCGAGCTCTTCCTCAGTGTAGAACGCGAAGGAGAGGCGCACATATCGACGCAAGTCCTCCGACACGGCGCACCGCTCGCCGGGACAGAAGGCGACGCCATGTTGAGTTCGGCAGCGTTCCAAAAGGGAGGTGCTGTCCGCGCCCATTCCGAGGTCGACCCACGTGAAGTATCCCCCACGAGGGGGTTGGTGGCGAAGGCCGGCCGCGTCCAGAGCTCGTGAAAGACGGATAGAGCGGTTCTTGAGGACCTGCCGCAACATAGAGATGTTCTCGGTGAGGCTTCCGTCCTCCAGGGTGGTTTGGACGATACGCGTCACGATGGGGTTGAGGCTTCCGCCGCTACGAAGGACGCCATGGTTGAGGAAGCGGGCAATGAGGGCCGGGTGCGCGTGGATCCACCCCAGCCGCAGCCCGGGGGCGAGGATCTTCGAGAAGGTGCCGAGCGACAGCACCCGACCGCGACCCTCGTCGTAGCTCATGAGGCACGGTGGGGCCGCCTCGAAGGGAAGGAGAAGATAGGGCTCGTCGGCTACGATGACGAAATCGTACCGCTCCGCGAGCTCGACGAGCCGCCGCGCCCGCTCCGGGCGCAGGCAGGTCCCGCTCGGGTTCTGGAAGGAAGGGATGCAGTAGACGAAGGCGATGGGGCCATCGCTATCGAGCAGGGCCTCCAGAGCATCGGTGTCGAGGCCGCCGTCATCTACCGGCACCCCAACCGCTCTGAGCCCTTGGCTCGCGAACACTCCGTGGGCCAAAAAATAGGTCGGATCTCCGCACACGACCCTATCCCCACTTCGCGCTAGGATCTGGCTGACGAGGCCGAGGGCCATGCTCGTTCCGGCGGTCACGGCCAGGTCGTCGGCCGTGACCGTTGACCCGTAGCCAGCGGTGAGGAAGCCGGCGAGAGCCTCCAGGAAAGGTCGGGGGCCTGAACCGCGGCCGTACTGGAGCAGGAGGGGATCCTCCCCCGCCAGCTGGTTCGCGCCACGGGCGATCAGGTTGAGCGGAAGGAGAGAAGGGGAGGGCTGTCCAAGCCCAAAGTTGATCACCTCCTCCGTCGCGACGCTTTGGGGATAGGGGCCGCCCTGCTGCGTTTGGGACACCCTCGGAGCCTGTGCGGGCCGACCGCTCGAAGCAACCGCGGTAAGCAGGTGCGCTCTATCCCTTCTCGCCTCGGTGCTCCCACTTTGGGGCTAGGGCGCCAATCACCTGCCAGGCTTCGTACGACGGGATAAGGGAAGCCATGCGCGACCTAACGCGGGGCTCCATCACGACGCACATCCTGGTGATGGCACTGCCCATCGCGGCGAGCCTGGCCGTGCAGCAGCTGAATCACCTGGTGGATCTCTACTTCGTCGCCCAGCTCGGCCAGGCGGCGCTGGCGGGCGTGGCGGCCGGCGGCAACACGATGTTCTTGGGCCTCGCCGTGGGCCAGATCCTAAGTGTAGGGACGGTTGCGACGGTGTCGCACGCGGCCGGTCAGAAGAACCGACCCCAAGCGAATCTCATTCTCAACCAAGCCTCCGCGCTCGCTCTTTTTCTCTCCCTAGGGATGTGGGTCATTGGGGCTCTCGCCACCTCGGCCTACCTGACCTCGATGGGGCTCAGGCCTGACGGGTTCGAGGCGGGGGAGGTCTATCTTCGGTGGTTTGTTCCGTCCATGGCTCTGCAGGTGGTCCTCGCCACGCTCGGGGGAGCGCTCCAAGGCACGGGCGTCGTTCAACCCACGGTGATCGTCCAGATGGCGTCGGTCGCCATCAACGCGGCGCTCACCCCCATCCTCGTCGCTGGCTGGGGCACCGGAGTTGCCCTCGGAGTGGAAGGCGCGGGCCTAGCCACCTTCCTCTCTACCGTCGTGGGCTTGGCCCTCTTGGTCGGCTATTTCGTCCGATTCGAGACCTATGTGAGCCTTCAGGCTCGACAGTGGCGCCCGCAGCTCCCCGTTATGAGGAGGGTTCTCGCCATCGGAACTCCCGCGGGCGGACAGTTCGTCCTCATGTTCGCCTTCCTCGCGGTCATGTATGCGGCCATTGCCGTCTTCGGTACGGCGGCTCAGGCGGGCTACGGCGTGGGGTTTCGTATCATGAACGCTGTGTTTCTCCCTACGATGGCCATCTCCTTCACGGTGCCTGCCATTGCCGGTCAGAACTTTGGAGCCAAGGATGTCTCGCGGATGCACGAGACCTTCTGGACGGCGGCCACAATGAGTGTGGGCGTGATGGCGATCGTCACGATGCTCTGCCAGGTGGGTTCGGAGGTACCGGTGAGGCGGTTTACCCAGCAGCCGGAGACCCTCGCTGTCGCGTCCGAGTATCTCCGAATCATCTCCTGGAATTTCGTCTTCGTGGGCATCGTCTTCGTGTGCGGAGGGATGTTTCAGGCCGTCGGTAATACCACGCCCGTGCTCCTCACCGCGGCCATCCGCCTCGGTGCCTTCTTGCTCGGAATGGCTTGGCTTAAGTCTCGGCCGGACTTCTACCTCGAGCAGGTGTGGTATCTCTCCGTGGCGACCATGGTTCTTCAGAGCGCGGTCAGCCTCGTCCTTCTGAACCGCCTCCTCCCCACCGCTCGACCGCCCCGTCTCGGCCGTCGCTAAGCGCAAACGTTCGGCTCGCCGAGGCCTCGGTAGCGACCAGAGTCTCGAGACCTCGTGCCAGAAGAGCCAGCTCGTGAAGTCGGAGAGGAGTTGAAGGCGGTCTTGCGGAGCCGAGGGGAAGAATCGACCCACCAACCAAGTATGCTTTTCGGCGGACTGCAGACGACCGGAGGCTTCGTCTTCGAGTAGCCCAAACGAGGTCGCCCAATCCAGGGTTCTTTCGTGTACGGTCCGGGCGTCGTAGAAGTCCGAACGACGCGATGTATGTAATGGATAACCATCAGAACCTTGGTCGGCAGCACATCGTCGCCGCGGGCGTCTCTGATCTCATCCCCCAATTGGGGGAGATGGGGTCTCCCAAATTGCGAGGGCGTCTCGAGGGCAAGTAAGGCTGGGCCTGCTTTCTGGCTCGAAGCTCAAAGGCTGAGCGAGGCCCTGTTAAGGCCAAGGTTGCGGGTTCGAGTCCCGTCGAGTCAGTCGAGAAGCTCCCCGATCGGGGCGGGGAGAGATTCCGCGCCGGCGGTGACGGAGCCGAGGCATGACACCCTCCCGCCGTGCGACCCTCCTCGTCCTAGGACTCGCCGCGTGCGGGAGGAGGACGATCCTACGGATGGACTTTCGGTGCCGAGTCTCACTAAGGTCGCAGCAACTCTGCCGCGAGCCTTCGCGGATCCTGCGCGCCCTCGGGCGCAACATCGATGCAGCCATGAACACGTCAGCTCTACCTCTCGAAGAAGCGCATGCGCTCGATCCGGGTTTTTACACCAGCCAACGCACCTACGACTTTGAGATGGAGCGGGTCATTCGAGCCAGCTGGCAGGTGATCGCGCCGGCCAGCTTGGTGCGAGATGCAGGTGACGTG
>JBCBRU010000659.1:0-4893 GCA_039819565.1 Myxococcota bacterium
ACCGGGACCTCCGAGGACTGCCGCTGGCTCTCGACCCAACGCACGAGGTCGGCCATAGCCTCCATCGGAGGACGTCCTTCACGACGGAGACGATCTGGGCCTACCACGTGGGCCACGCGCGATTGGAGAACCCTTTCGGTTTCAGCGCTCTGGATACCAAGGCGTTGGCCATGGGCGCCCTCGGCTTGTCCTGGTCCGAGACCACTCTCAAGACGGTGGCTCGGATGGTTCGTGCCTCCCATCCCGATCCCTCTCAGCTCCATCATGCCGGGGAGGACGCACGCCACACCGCTCGCGTGTTCTGCGCCCTGATGAATGGCCGGGAGGCCGGAACTCTTTGAGCTCCGGCCCTATTCCGTGTCCGCTAAGGCAGGCTCGGTCGGGTACGGCGTTCGCGACCCCGTCCGATTGGCGGGGGACCCGCGCGCGGTCAGCGCGCTCGCGAGGGCGCGAACTTCGGTCTAAGCGTAGAGTTGTGACCCGCGCCGGCCGCCTGCTATGAGGGCGCGTCAGCCTGCGGGCTGGGCCAGGAGACGAAGACGAAATGACCGCACAATCGCAAGCGGATGGACCGGCTGGGACCGAGGGGGCTCCGGTTCGGACCGGCATCGTGGGCCTCGGCAAGATGGGCATCTCCCATTACGCCATCCTTAACGCCCACCCCGACGTGGATCTGGTGGCTATCACCGACACCAACCCATTCCTGACCACCGCTCTCAAGAAGCACGCCAAGGTCGAGGTCTTCAAAGACTTCAAGAGGATGATCGACGATAAGAACCTCGACGCCATCCTCATCGCGACCCCCACGAAGACGCACTTTGAGATCGCTCGCTACGCCTTGGATCGAGGCCTGCACACCTTTCTTGAGAAGCCGTTCACGCTGACCCTCGACGAGGGGCGCACCCTCCTGGATCTCGCGTCCAAGAAGGGGGTCGTCAATCAGGTCGGCTTTCACAATCACTTCATTGGGACCTTCGCCGAGGTTCGTCGACTCGTGAAATCCGGTGCCATTGGGGACCTCTACCACGTCGAGGGTGAAGCCTACGGACAGGTGGTGACCAAGCCCAAGGCGAGCACCTGGCGCTCCAAGAAGTCCGAGGGCGGTGGCTGTCTTCACGACTACGCTTCCCACGTCGTGGACCTCATGAATTGGGTGGCAGGTCCGCCCATCAAGGTCCTGGGGGCCTATCTCAACTCGATCTTCTCGGAGGGGGTCGATGACGCCGTCTTCGCGACGTTCGACTACGGAAACGGGATGTCCGGCCAGCTCACCACGAACTGGTCCGATACGACCTATCGCAAGATGACGACCCGTATCACCGTCAATGGGCGGAAGGGCAAGATCGTGGCCGACCGCCAGGAAGTTCGAGTATTTCTCACGGCGGGCAACGCGGTTGATGGATACGACGAGGGCTGGACCATCAAGTACATCACCGACCTCCAGCCCCCGGTCTGGTACTACCTGCGAGGCGAGGAGTACTCGGCCCAGATCGATACTTTCGTATCCAACATCAAGTCGGGGAATCTGGAAGGCGAGAACCGATTCGCGAGCGCCTACCAAACCGACGAGGTGCTCGAGATGATTCAAAAAGCCGACCGGGCTCGGAGCTGACCATGGACCGCATTCTATTTGGCGATAACCAATTCTTCGGCGTGAATCACATGTCCGAGGAAAAGGCGCGAGCCCAGTCGATGAAGTTCCGGGATACAGCCTCGATCATGAAGGTCCTCGATGTCGCCTACGACGAGGGCATCAAAACCTTCATGTGCACGACTCACGACCGCATTGGGGAAGTGGCCGACATCGTGCGCGAGAACCCGAGCCGGTATACGGAGTTCACCTTCTATCCTGGCATGCCATACGCGCATAAGTACGCGAACGCGGTGGGGGAGCTCGGCATCATGGGGACGCTCAAAAAGTTCGCCCCCGGGAGCATCCTCGGGACGATGCTCCGCGGCGCGGTGGCGGGCATCACGCAGGACGTTCACGAGCTGATGAAGATGCTTGTCGACGCCGAGATGAAGCGGTTTCGGGGGACGAAGACGCCCGTTATCTTCCTCCAAAACGTAGTGACCGATCTCCTGCTCGGTTTCGACATGCACGAGATGTTTCGGGCCTTTCACGACTATGTGTCGCAGAAGTACGGAGCCGAAGCCGGCTTCTTTAGCATGAATATGCCTCGCATGGTCGATGTGCTCCACGCGCAGGGCATCGAGAACCCGATCATCTGTTCCAACATCAACAAGATCGGCTTTCGGATGTGCGGCGGCGTGGATGCATACATCGAGACCCTGCGGACCAAGCAGTTTCGGCCGATCGCAATGTCGGTGTATGCCTCCGGAGCCATTCGTCCGGACGAAGCAATTCAGTGGGTGTGTGAGCTGCCGAAGCTCGAAGCGATCGTCTTCGGGGCGTCGAGTCCTCAGAATATCCGGGGTACCCGTGAACTCGTCGAGAAGTACTGGCGCTTCTAGCCTTTACCCTTAGTCGAGATCGGCAAAGATGCCTACGCGCGGAGTGGGCGCCTTAAAAGTCGCAACCCCGCGCAACATGCCCATCGACGTGAAGTGTGCGGCCCATTTTCCGTCGGCGGTGACTCCAATCATGCCTCCTCGGGCATCCTCCGGCTCTCTCAAAATCCGCAGGACAGCTTTCATTGCTTCATCGAGCGATGCCCCTCCGTATGCCATGCGGGCCGAGACGTCGTGGGCAGCCGTATAGCGGATGAAGTACTCGCCCCACCCCGTAGCAGATATCGCGGCTGTCTTGGCGTTGGCGTAGGTGCCCGCTCCAATGACGGGGACGTCGCCCACCCGGCCGGGAATCTTCGTGTCGTAGCCCCCCGTCGAGGTCCCGGCGGCGATCTCTCCGCATCGGTCGAGGACCGTGACCCCAACGGTGCCGGACTTCTTGCCTTCAGATGCTGGAGGAGGGGGCCTCGGAACGAGGAACCAGCTCGGGTTGACCTGCTCGATGCCCTTCTCCAGAGCGAAGGCCACCGCCCCCCGGTCCACCATGAACACGTGCGGGCTTTGTTCCATGATCGCACGCGCAAGCCGGATAGGGTTCTTTATTGTCCGCAGGCCTGCGGCCGCTCCGGCCGCAAGGTCGTGGCCTCGCATGATGGCAGCATCGAGCTCCACGAAGCCCTCGCGGTTAGGGATGCCGCCTCGCCCGGCATTGAGCTCGGGAGCATCTTCGAGGCGCACGATGACCGTCTCGATGACATCGAGAGCTCCCGTGCCGTCCGCCAACAGACGCGCCCCTTGGGCCACAGCCTCCCGGAGGACTTGGCGACGTCGGGCTAAGAGATGCTCCGGGCCTTGCCAGGCCCCCGCTCCACCGTGGGCGAGGATCACCCAGCGGTCCGACCCTGAGCACGAAGAGGGCGAGGTCGACGAGTGGGAGGCGAGGGCGAAGGAAAGCCCCACGACGGCAGCTAGACTCATAACGTGGGCGGGAGGGTAGCCCTCGATTTAGAGGATTCGAAAGATGTCCAGGTCGTTGGCACGGAAGATGACGTTTTCGCCCACGATGGGCTCCGCGAGCCTGATGTAGTTAAGACCTCGGCGGTTCTCGGAGATCTCGCCGTCTTGAGCTTCGAAGGTGCCATCGAAGCCCATAGTGATCGCCGCGCATTCGGCACGGCGGAGACGGAAGCGCTCCAAGGTAAGAGTCGGCTGAATCAGCGCGAAGCGGCTCTCCCAGGTCTCGGTGAAGATCGCCGATGCGGGTCCCCGGAACAGTCCGGTCTGGCTGACCGAACAGAAACGGTCGAAGTCGACGATCTCGGCTGTCCATCGCTCGCCTATGTCCTCCACGATGAGGTCTTCGGCGCGGATCGAACTTCCCCAGTTGTACAGCCCATAGTCTGCGAACCCGGAAATGACCGCTCCCTGAAGGTCGAGGCGGCCGCCCCGCTGAAAGAAGCCGGTCGCGCCGGTGTCTGGGTCGCCTTCGAGGCTGAGTTGCTGGGCCGTTACGGTCGTGATCAAACCGGCTGTGTCGCAGGAGCCCCTGCACTCCGCGTAAATGCCTATCTCTGCCCCC
This sequence comes from Myxococcota bacterium, assembly GCA_039819565.1. GTDB lineage: Bacteria > Myxococcota > Kuafuiibacteriia > Kuafuiibacteriales > Kuafuiibacteriaceae > JAHQVK01. The sequence goes on from JBCBRU010000659.1 coordinate 4,052, forward strand.
CGCACGGTCACGTTGCGCAAATGGGCCACCGTCCCCGGGCAGAGGGCCAGGCCCGCAGAAGGCTCGCCGTCGATGAGGACGTGGTCAGCATTGAGCTGGACCTGCTGTAGTTCCGCGTTGAGGCCGGAGATCCGGCACGGGTTCTCGCCTCCGGTGTAGCTGCCGAGGAGATCTCCACCAAACATTGGCGCGGCCTCGATGCCCCCGGACGCGTGTACCCGCGTGACGCGGGCGGCGCTCTCTCCGCGGATCCGCAGAAGAGCACCGCCCCCCCGGACTCGCAGGTCAGACAGGTCCACCGCGGATGTATTGGTAGCGTCGAAGGCTATGATGGGGCCTCTTGCCAGGACTTCAGAAGCTTCTACGACCGTTTGGCTACGGAGGGCGCTCGAGAAGAGGGGGGTGGAACCTCCGCGCGCACGCAGCTGCAGTCGCCGCCCGGTCCATCGAGCGTCCCCGGAGAGGGCGGCCGCGCGGTTGAGGCCGGCAGCGCCGCTGTCTTCGAGGGTCAGCGTCGCCGAGTCCGAGGCGACGGAGAGGAACACCGCTTCTGCAAAAACCCCGCGGCCGGAGAGGATCGATCGCCCCCGTGCATCCAAGGCAGCTCGACTTCCGGTGTCCGCGCGGAACCAAACGGTCTCTAGTCCCGCACGGGCGTCTTCGGCGAGGGCTAGGGCCGAGCTGCTGTCGTCGGCCGTCCACGCGGCTCCGCGGACCTCAAGCCGGGTCCCACCCAAGAGCGCCGCCTCTCCCGCTTCGCCGAGGCGCGACTTCACTCAGGGCTCCGCAGCCGTTCGACGGCGCAGGGGCGCATCGTGCTCGAACGCGTCGTCGTATCGGGA
>JBCBRU010000660.1:0-4812 GCA_039819565.1 Myxococcota bacterium
TCCGATCTTCGACGAAAAGACCTTTTCGTCGAGATCGCTCGGCAGCTGGAGGTCCAGGTCGCGCAGATGCTCGTCCAGAGCGAGGATGTTGTCGTTGGCGGCCGCCACCAGATGCTTGCCGTCTTTAGAGTTGGCTTCGACTACGGCCTCGTACTCGTTGGCCGCGGCGTCGAAGCGCTCCAGCTTGAACAGGAGATCCGCGTACTGGAAGCGAAGATTGTAGGCTTCCTTGGCGTCGGGGAAGAGCTGGAGGTGGTAGGCGTACATCTTCTCGGCCTGCGCCAGAGTCTCGGTCCGCCGGGTCTTACGACCTTCCTTGTTCCATTCCTGAGCGAGCCGCCGAAGGTTGGTTTCGGCCACGATGTCCGCCTCCTCGAGATCGATGGCGGCGTTCTTGGCGGTGTCGGTGCTGGGGTCCAGAGACGCGAAGCGCGCGCGGGCGGCGGCGTAGACGGCCGCGAGGCGCTTGGCCTGGCCCACCGTTCGCTGCTTGTCTCCGGACCGCTCTACGAGATCTACGACCTTCGCCATCCGGAGAGGGTTCTTGAGGCCCTCGGGCTCCAGACGGACCAGCTGTAGATAGAGCTCCTTGGCGCGATCGAAGTAGCCCTCCTCGAACCAGAGCCCCGCCAAGCCCTCCAGCAGCCTCAGGCAGCGCCCCGTACAGGCTTCGAGATCGAGGAGCTGCGCGATCTCGAACCGCGCGCGCTTTTCGTCGCCCACGTGGACGTAGGTCCGAACCCAGTCCGCCTGAGCTTCGCGACCGAGAGCGATCTTGTTTTCCCCGGACATCTCTTCGGAGAGCTGGCTGAACAACACCGTCGCCTCGAACTTGCGAAGCGCCCGCTTCCACTCGGCCATGTTGAAGTAGCACCAGGCTTGCTTGTACAGAGCGAAGCCGTAGACCCGGGAGCGCTTGTTCTCCGCGGCCTTTTCGTAGCTCGAGAGCGCTTTTCGAACGTCCCCGCTGTTGAAGTAGTACTCGCCGAAGGCAATCCAGGCTTCCGCGACCAGGGGGCTGTCGGGGTAGCGTCGAATCAAGTCGGCGTAAGGTTCGAGGGCCGCCTTGAACTTGCCCGCCGTCCAGTAGCTCTGGCCCAGAGCGAACAGCACCTCGGGCATCCGGGTGTAGTCGGAGTGCTCGCTGCGAATCTGAGCGTAGACCTCGGTCGCCTGGTTGGCCCATGAACGCGACTCGGTGAGAGCTTCCTTTTTCTTCGCGACGAGCGGGGCACGGGTAGCGGCGTCTTTGGCCGCCGCGATGGCGTCATCCTGCTCCTGTCCCCGGAAGAAATAGGCGCGGGCCTTGTCGGAATACAGCTCCGCCACGCGAAAGCGGAGGTCGGGGATCTCTTCGGCCGGGGGGCCGAGCTCGAGCAGACGGAGGAGTCCTGCGATCTGCTCCTCCCGCTTTTCCTCGACCTCGACCTGGACGGAGCGCCGAAAGCGCTCGTAGTCGAGACCCGGGCCCTTCGCTGTATTTGAAGGGTTTCGGCCCTTTGAAGCGGGGGCGGGCTGAGCGCCGGCAGCAGCCGCGGAGGCGACCACTCCAAGGAGCGCGGCAATGATCGGAAGCTTCTTCGTCACGGATCCCCCTTCCTCATCGGCAGGTCTGAGCGAGCGTCAGCTCGTAGTTGCCGAGCTCATCCCGCCAGTATTCGCCTTCGAAAGGCCACACCAGCTTCTCGTCATCCGTCCAGTCCACAACGGCACGCTGCACCCGCTTCGGCTGTTGGCGTCGCTGCCGAAGCGAGGCTTCGAGGCGCCCCTCTTCCGCCCGTGCCGTTTCCACTTGAACGCGAAGCGCTTGGGCGACGAGCTCTTTGACGGCCATCGCCTCGGACCGGAGCTTTCGTTCCACGGCACGACCAGCCTCACTACGGAGTCGACCCTGCTCGGAGCGAAGATGACCGACGATACGTTCGAAAGCGGCCTCGCCCGCGAGGGGGGGCTTTTGGGAGGCTTCGACGAGACGGGCCTCCTCGGCCGCAACCTCATCCAGCGAGGCCCCGAGACGCCGCACTTCGGGGTCGGCGAGAGCGATCTGGAGGACCTGAGCGACAAGCCCCTCCTTTTCCCCACCTCCGAGTTCGGTCAGTAGGGCGTACCAAGCGTCGGCGTCTCGCTCCTCCGCGGCCAGCTTTTCGAGCTCGGCGAACACCGGCTCGTACCGAGCGAGAAAGTCGTCGATGATCTTGCCCGCCTCCCGGTAGCGGCAGTTCTCGTAGTAGATGACCGCCTCCAGGATGAGCGACTCGGGAAAGTAGGCTTCGTCGAAGAACGGAGCGTTGACGGTGAGGAGATTACCCAGCGCCCGCTCGTAGCGACCGAGGCGGTACTCCGCCCAGCTCGCCTCGTAGAGACTGTCGAGCCACTGCAGCGAGTCGCGATCGACCTTTCGGTAGTAGAAGATGGAGAAGCTGGGCTGTTTGGCCCCGAAGTGCAGCCGCGCGAGCTGGAAAAACGCCAGTTCGCGAAGGCGCTGACGTCGAGATCGAGCCTGATCGTCTTCGTTGTCGGGCACCGCCTTCGTGGCTTCGACCACCGCCTTGAAGGCGCCAAGGGCCTCGTTTTCGCGCTTCGCCTGCACGAGCAGGAGCGCCTCGATGAACTTGGAGCGGGGGAAGAAGGGGCTGGTGGGACTCACGCGCGCCACCATGCGGCGCGCCGACTCTCGATGGTCGGGCTCTGAGGGGGCCTGCAGGGTGGGTTTCGGCGCCTTCTTCTCCGCGGGGGCGGGCGCCGAAGGGTCCGGCGCTTCGCCGAAGAGGTCCTCTCCGAAACTGATGCCTCCGTCTCGCGGAGCCTCAGCCGGAGGCGCGGCGCGTCGACGTCCGCGACGACGGCGCTTGGCTTTGGCGGTTCGGCCTCGCCGCTTCCTCTTCTTTACCCGCTTTCGGCCGCGCTTCTTCCTCTTTTTGACCTTGGGAGGTGGGGCCGCTTCCGCCTCTCCGAACAAGTCGTCCTCGAAGGAGATCTCGGGCTTCTCGGGGGCGGGAGGGGGCTGGGCGACGGCTTTGGCTCCGCGCTCCACCAAGGCCCGCGTGTAGTGATGGCGAGCCAGTCGGAAGAGAAACTCGTCGCGGTAGCGCTCCGGAAAGCGGCCGTCGCCGTGCGCGATCAGCACCTCGTTGACGGCGTGGTCGTCCACGAGCTTGCGACCGATGAACAAACACCACTCGAGAGAGGCCCGGTGAAACCGACCCTCGGGCCCCTCGGCCAGCACCGCCTCGAACTCCTCCAGCGCCCCGTGGAGAAAACCGAGTCGGTAAAGAGCTTTGCCGAAGTAGTAGCGGGCCCCGGGCACGCCTTGCTCGACGAGCGTGGCCAGCTCCGCCGCCGCCTCTTCGCGCCGGCCCGCGTCCAAGAGGGTGATGGCGGAGGCCAGAGCCGAACCTTCGGGGTTTGGGGCGGGAACCTCATCCGCAGCCCGGGCCCCGGACGCGGTGGCCACCACGCCCGCCGCCCAGAGGGTGAAAGCGAGGATGCGCATCACTGGTACTCGTAGGCGAAGGTCAGCGGAAAGAAGCCCGAGATGGCGAGACCCAGAACCATGACGTTCTGGAGGTCCGACTGACGGGCGGTCTCGATGTAGGAGTAGTTCCGGATATCGACGCGAAACACCAGCCACTCGTTGATGAAGTATCGCTGTCCGATACCCACATTGAAGGCTGGATTGACGTCGATGGTCGACTCCGGAAGGACCCCCGTGACCGGATCCCGAATCGCCCCCGACTCGGTGATGAAGACCCCGATCCCGCCCGTGACGAATGTATCAAAGTGTAGGATAGACTCCCCAAAGAGACTCAGCTTTCCGTAGAGCGGCGCCCATACGGCGTCGATGTCGGCATGAGCCACCAAGGAAGGAGGCTCGAAGGGGATGGAGTCGAGACCCACCCGCACCTGACGCACCGAACCCTTCTCGATCTCCCCCACTGCCGCCCCGCCGCGCAGCTCCACCGCGAAGCTATCGGCGGTGTGGTAGGCCACGGCCGCACCGACGAAAAAGTGCTGAAAAAACGCGTCGTTGATGTCCAGGCCGACGAAGGGATGAATCTCGAAGCGACGCCGCTTCAGAAAGACCTTACGCTCGACCGCCTGAATGCGGTCGGCGAGGGTTTCGCCCTCTTCTTCGCGCTCGGCGGCCTGAGCCTCCCCCTCACGCTCCTCCGCGTCCGCGGGCTGGGCCCAGGCAGGGCTCGGAGAGAGGCCGGCTGGCCCCATCGCCAGACCCCCGACCCCGATGGTGACCATCAGCGTGAAGTTCTTCAGTGATTGACGACTCATGGTCCGCTTCCGGCGCCGGCCTAACACATCCGCACGTACGAATCTCTCGGCATCCCATCGGGCAATCGCGCGCTGCGACCGACGACCAATGGGGTATAGACCTCCCATGTCGGTTCGGACATCGGAAGACCGCGGGCCTCTTGGCTCCACCTTCCCGACCGCGGGTCTCGCGGTTCTGTTTCTGACATTCGGGCTGAGCTCGACCCTTTCTGCGTGTAGCGACGATGTGGGCAAGTGTTGCGAGGCTCTGGATCCATCTCTATCCGATCGAATACCGACCGGCGCCGCGGGGGCGAGCGCGGACATCGCGATCGACCCGGCCTTCGACTGTGCGAGTCTGACCTGCGTCGCCTTTCCGGGTCGTCCGGCGTACTGCACCGGCCCCTGTTCGGACGACGGCGACTGTCCCGACGACTTTGCGTGTCGCTCCGTTCTGACGGCGAACCCCGGTTCTGGGTCCGACCTGCAGCCCGGAGACCTTTTCTGCGTGCGAGAAGCCCACGTGTGTACGGAATAGGCTCGGCG
>JBCBRU010000661.1:0-4883 GCA_039819565.1 Myxococcota bacterium
ACTATCCCAACAGCGAGCCGGCTCGGCTCGCCCGCGCCCGGCTCGAGGCTCAGGCCTCGGCAGACAGGTGAACCACATGCAGACCTTTTCCTCCCTCTCCTCGGCCCGCCTTCCTCGACTGGGAGGGGTAGGTCTCGCGGCTGCCCTCGTGATGAGCGCCCCTTTATCCGAAGCTTGGGCCGAGGAGAGGGAGGAAAAGGTCTGCATGTGGTTCACCTGTCTGCCGAGGCCTGAGCCTCGAGCCGGGCGCGGGCGAGCCGAGCCGGCTCGCTGTTGGGATAGTCGGCTCTCAGTTTCTCGAGGAGAGCGTGGCCCCGCTCGGTGCGGCCGAGGGCGAGATGGGATTCGGCGAGACGAAGTAAGGCCCACGGCATCTTATTCGACCGGGGATGGTCGGCCAGGAGAGCTCTGAACCGCGCTATCGCTTGCTCGTGCCGGAGCAGCATCGACTGCGCCTCTCCGCTCCAATAGAGAGCGTTGTCGGCGAGATGATGGTCCGGGAAGCGCTCGAGGAAACGCTCGAAACCGGCGAGGGCGGCCTCCGGATCCTTGTCGGTTCGAAGCGCGTCAAGGGCCTTCCGGTACACCGCGTCGGGGCGAGCGGGCCGAGACTTCCTGGGCGCGTCGAGGACGGGGTCCGGACGTTTGAGCACTTCGTGGTCGACCGGGAGCTTCTCTGACTGACGACCCCTTACGCGAATCATGACCGGCGGCTCACCCCGATCGATGGCCCCCAAAGTGTCGCCGGAGCTGTCCACCGCCGGCTTGACGCCCAACCGAACCACGGGGAGCGAGGTTTTAGAGGCTGTCCGACGCGATGTCGTCTTTTGGCGCTTGGACACCGACACGGGCGACGCTTCCGACGTCAGCTCGGGTCGGCGCGACGAGAGGACGCCCACCTTCATCTCGAGGGTCGAGATCTGTTCTCGAGCGGCATCGAGCTGGCCCCGGAGAACGTGAACCTCCTGCCGCAAACGGGACATCTCGCGCTCAAGAGGAGCTTGAGATGAGGCACATCCGGCGGCCGAGGCCCCGAAAAGGAGTGGCGCCAGCACCAGCGCTGAGGTCGGGGCGCGGGGACGCTCCACCGCAGCGATTCTAGGCGAGCGCTTCCTGCAGTCAAGAAAGCCCCCTGACCTCGCGAGGATACTCTGGAGCTGGTCGGATCATCGTCGTACGTCAGGTCCGTGACTTGGCTCTCCGAGGGCACGACCGAACGACCTGCGCTGGCTCTCGCGCCCATGGAGGGCGTATCGGACGCGGTGGCCCGCCTGGTCTTGTCCGAGCTCGGGGGCATGGACGCCTGCGTGACGGAGTTCGTACGGGTCGTTGATCGCCCAGTTCCGGCCCGTATCCTGCGCCGTGACTGCCCGGAGCTCGATACGGGGGGGCGCACCGGCGCTGGGGTCACGGTCCTCGTGCAGCTGCTCGGCTCCGATGGCCCCGCCATGGCCGAGACCGCTCAGCGGGCGGTGGCCTTAGGGGCCAGAGGCGTAGATCTCAACTTTGGATGCCCCGCCAAGCGCGTGAACGGGAGCGACGGAGGCGCCGCTCTCCTTCGCGTACCCCAGCGAGTCGAACGCACGGTCCGTGCGGTGCGTGACGCTCTTCCGTCCTCGATACCCGTGTCGGCCAAGATCCGACTGGGCTGGGAGGATCCCAATGAAGTCCTGGATATCGCTCGTGCCACCGAGGGGGGCGGAGCCGATGTCCTGACCATCCATGGTCGAACGAAGCGCCAGATGTATGCCCCGCCCGCGGATTGGGGCGCGATCGCACGGGCGCGCGAGGTGGTGAGCCTACCCGTAGTCGCAAACGGAGACCTATTCACACCCGACGCGGTGCAGCGCTGCATCGCCCAGACCGGCTGCACGGCGGTGATGATGGGGCGCGGCGCGTTCCGAAACCCTAACCTCTTCCGATGGACCCGAGGTCTCGATGAAAACCCTTGGTCAGCAGCCCGCTCCGCGGATCTCCTGCGGCGCTTCGCCCGACTCATGCCCGAGATGAGGCGGCTGACCCATCCCGAGCGCGCGGTTCTTGCGCGAGTCAAGCAGTGGGTGCGCTATCTCTCTGAAAGTCATGCGGAAATGCGCCTGTGCTTCGACACCCTAAAGCGCCGACAGGACCTCGAATCGGCCCAGAGAGATCTCGATACTTTCTTTCCCCCCGAAGCTTCAGAGGCGCCCGTAAACACCTCTCGTGTTCGCGTTCACAGCGAGAGTCGTGAGCCCATCGCAGACGCTCCGTCCACTGTGTAGGAACAAGACGGCGCTCGGCGGTGTTGAACCATCGACGGCCTGTCCGTCGGAGGAGTCCCATGAAGTTTGGCGTCGAAATTCCTCAGTCTAAGCTGGATGCACTAGAAACCCGCGCTCACCGCCTGACCGTCGACGTCGACCGTGCGACCTCGTCGAGCAGCGACCGCAGCGTACGCGAGACCGCGGGACAGCTCGTCGACCGCATCCTGGAGTGGGTGGAAGAGATCAAAGAGCTCCGCGAGGTGGGCGATGAAGATGTGATGGAGCGCATGCGTAGCTTCGAAGCACGGCTCTCTCTCGCCGAGCGTGAGGTCGCCCGATGGCCCAAGCCCTCAGACCCCGCCAATGGCGCCCCGTCGCGGCGTCGTCGTAAGCGCCGCCAGGCCAACGCTGCCTGAGTCGCACCGATCACCGCCAGCGCGTTTCTCCCTGAACGACGATGCCGGGCGTCTCCCGCACCCAGCGGGGGAGATCACAGTCCTCGATAACGATCCGACCGGGGGACTTCGCGTCGTTGACGAGGGGCCGGCCCACCGGACTGTCTCCGAAGCGAACTCTGTGGAGATGAAGCGAGGGCCTAGGTTCGCCTGAAACCCACAGCACTTGGCCGCCCTCGATGGAGCTGGCCCGCGATCGCAACACGGTCACCGCCTCCAAGTCGAGATGAGCTCCCTGCTCCACGGACACAGCGCCGCCCCTGCGAGCTTCAACCCCCCGGAGCTCGGCGTCGAAAAGACGGAAAGTGGCTCCCGGCCCCCGCACCGCCACTGCACCCCCGTACTCAGCTCGAACCCCCAAGAGCCGTAGCCTTTCGGCTTCGACCTCACATCTTCCCCCGACATAGATCCCTCCGCCGGCGTCTTCGGCCCGACAGTTGCGAACCTGAAGGTTGAACAAACTGACCTCGCCGCCGAGTACCCTCAAGCCTCCCCCGCCCTCCGCGTGCCCACCCTCGAAGAGGAGAGACTCCAGTCGAACCTGCGAGCCCGGAGCGTCGATGGTGACGACACTCCCCCCCTCGGGGGGAGCCATGATTCGAGTGAGGTCTCCGGCCCCGCGAACGGATAGGTCCCGGTCGATAACGAGGGGCCCTTGGTAGCGGCCGGGCGCGAGCTGGAGAACCGCGCCCGCGGGCGCGGAACGCACCGCTTCGACGAGCGGGCGTCCGGACTCGTCGGGGAAGCGCACGTCGTCGAGGGTGGCACGAAGCGGGAGGCGCCGCTACGTCACGCCGGCCATTCCACGGCGCACAGGTAACCCCGACCGTGAATGGGAGACCACCAGTCGATTTGACCGTTCTCGACAAGAAGAGCCGCGCCGGGCTCGCCGGGTTCGCCAATGCCTACGTCGGACATGACCACCCGACCGCTCTGACGGAGCAGCGGCCAACCCGAACGCCCCCCCGATACCGACTCTGTTCGAGTGTGCCCCACGATGAAACGCTCGACGCCGAAGGTCTCAGCCGCTGCGTGAGCGTCGTGCTCGACTGCGTCCACCTCCGACACGCAGTACAAGCGATGCCACAGCGGCCCGAGCGGGTCGCGAAAGATGCCTTGCGGCTCCAGTGCATGATAGGCCTGCGGCTCTCGATCCCACGCCGCCTGAACCTCTGCCTGCAATCCCTCCGGACCAAGTTTGGCCCAGCTGGGGGCGAGCCCACCGTGGACGAAGCCGAGAGGACCCAGGCGTACGGCGACCGGGAGTTGGCGAATCGCCTGTCCTAGGAATCCACCCGCTGAAAAAGCCTCTCGAAAGGCCTTCTTGCCAGGAGCATTCTCTTCCTCCCATGAACGGATGCGACCGCCAATGGGCTCGACTTTACGAGGCTCGTCCGGCGGGCCAAGCAACTCGTAGATGTGGCGGGTTCGAGCCTCGAAGTAGCGTTCGAGCTCCTCTGAAGTCGCAAACTCCATGTATTCATCGGAAGTCACGTAGGCTTCGTGCCCCAGCGTGGTCATGACCTCATGATTCCCGAGCACGATGACCACCTCGCCGCCTTCCTCCCGGGCCTGCTCGCGCAGGTGGAGAAGCCGCTCCAAAGCGGCTCGCGCCGACGTGCCACGATTCACGACGTCACCGAGCTGTACGAGCCACGCGTCCCCACCCGACCAACCCCCTTGATCGTCGATCAGTCCGACGCCGAACAGCAGCTGTTCGAGTAGAGGATCGTGCCCGTTGATGTCTCCGACAACCGCGAGTCGCTCCGGGAGGGTGGCCCGGTCGATGGGCCCCGCCGCGCTCACATGTTCCGCCGGTACTGCCCGCCCACCTCGTACAACGCTTCGGAAATCTGACCGAGCGTCGCCACCTTGCAGGTCTCGAGGAGGGCCTCGAAGGTGTTTTCGTTCCGAACGCAGGCGCGTTGAAGCTCAGCCAGGGCGCGGCCCCTCCCCTCGTCATTCCTACGCTGGAAGGCGAGTTTGCTGTCGATGGCGTATTCCTTTTCGTCCGTGGTGGCGCGGATCACTTCCCCGGGCACCAACGTCGGCGAACCCCTGGGATCCAAGAATGTATTCACCCCAACGATGGGGAGCTCGCCGGTATGCTTGAGGGTCTCATAGTATAGAGACTCCTCCTGAATCTTCGAGCGCTGATACATGCGCTCCATCGCCCCCAAGACGC
>JBCBRU010000662.1:0-4883 GCA_039819565.1 Myxococcota bacterium
CGCCGCGGAAGCCTGGCGCCAAGCGCTGACGGCCTACGAGAAGGCCCTATCCCTCGACCCGGGGCACGTCCACGCGCGGCAGAGCGTCGCTCGACTGCGCAGCGGCGCATCTAGGAGCCCAGCCCTAGCTCCTTGAGCGAGGGGACCTCCATGGTGACGGTGGGCTCGGCTACTACGGGCACGGTGAGGACGAAAGATGTGCCGACGCCGAGTTCACTCTCGACCTGAATGTCTCCGCCGTGCCGACGCAGCGCCGCGGCTGCCGAGGGAAGACCCACCCGAAAGCGTACTTGCCCACCGTTCTTGACGAAGCCGGGCTCGAAGAGGTGCTCGAGGACATCCTCGCTCATGCCGCGACCGGTGTCCCGCACCTCGATGCGGACCTGATCGTCGGCCTCTTCCGTGCCTACCGAGATCGTGCCTTGGGGAGTGGCTTCGATCGCGTTCACGAGGAGGGTCATCAGGGCCTGATTGATCTCTTGGGGGACCCCTTCGACGGGAGGCAGGGGACGCAGTTCGGTTTCGAGGCGGGTGTCCGGGCCAAGCCTGGGGCGGATGAGGAGGAGGACATTTTCGATCTCGGCGTTGATATCGAAGATCTGCCGCTGGGCTTCGTCGAGGCGAGAGAAGCGCTTGAGGCTCCGAGCCAACCCCTGGATGCGGGTCGAAGCCTCGTCGGCCGAGCCCACGGCTCGCTCGATGACGCTGACCAAGCGGGGAGTGGCCTTCTCCGTCAGTTTCTCCGTCGCTCTCCGGATCACGTCGAGGCTCGAGCGGAGGACGCCGAGGGGGTTGTTGACTTCGTGGGCGACGCCTGCCGCCAAATCTCCGACCACCGCTAGCCGTTCCGACTCGATGAGGCGCGACTGAAGCGTGGCCAGCTCCACGTACTTGAGGCGGTGGATCTCGGCGTCCATCTCCGCGCGCTCCACTTCGACGCGGGTCTTGACCCGCTCGAAGGAGGTGCGTCGCTCTTCGTCATGAATGCGGCGCTGAAGCTCCCAGGCTTCCCGCCATGCGGCGGCAGCCGCAGCGACCTCCCCTCGCGCTTCCTCCACGCGAGCGAGCACCTCCACCGCTTCCGCAATGTCGCTTTCGACTCCGATCGCGCGCAGGGTCTCGACCGCGACCTCTACCAGCTGCCGCGCCTCCGCCACATCGCCCTGGTCGAGACGGAGTCGGGCCATACGGACGTGGACCCGTCCCCACGCCTGACGGTTGCCTCCGTCCGCAAACATCGCTGCGGAAGCGCGGTAGCGGGTGAGGGCGTGGTCGGGGCGGCCCAGCTCCTCCAGAATTTGAGCGATGTCGCTGAGGGACTGCGCCTCGCCGATGGCCAACCGCGTGTCTCGATAGAGAGCGAGCACTTCGATGTGCACCGCGAGGGCATCGTGGATGCGACCCATACGGTGAAGGACACGACCCAGCATGCTCTTCGTCCGGGCCACGCCGGCGGGGTGCTGGATGGCGTTGAACTCAGCGAGAGCGTCCATGAGGGCTCGCTCGGCCAGGGGGAGGTCGCCGGTCTCCATATGGGTGACGCCAATGTTGACGATGGCCCACGCCTTCTCGCGGCGGCGTCCGGCCTTCTCGGCGAGCTCCTTGGTCTCGAGGCTCACCTCCAGCGCCCTGGAGTAGTCGCCCGCCGCCTCCCAGCAGTAAAAGAGGATGTCGAGGGCGGACAGTAGACCCTCCACTTCGTCGATCTGGCGAAAACGCTCGACGAGTTCTCGCACTTCGGGGAGGGCGGACAGGTTCTGGCCCCGAAGAAGGTTGACGTAAGTGAGGTTGCGGCGCGCGAGGAGCGTCAGGCGTTCGTCGCCGATGGACCGGGCGTGGGTGCTGGCCACCTCGGAGATTCGACGCGAGCGCTCCTTGTCCTGAAGAGCGATGGCCCAGGCCAGCTGGATCTCGAGGTCCAGTCGTTTCGGATCCGTGGAGGGGGCGTCCGCGTACTCCGCGAGAGCCCGCTCCAGGGCGTTGGCGTCCAGCTCTCGGGTCACCGGACACAAGTTCAGCGGTGGGCGAGGGGAAACGTCAAGATCGGCCGGCGTCGATCTGAAAGGGATAGATCGACCCGAGGCCGAGAAGCTGGGTGAGGGCGTCGAGAGCCACCCGGGACTCCTCGACCAGGGCGGGATCCGCCAAATCCGCGGGGGGCAGTCGCTCTCGGTGGTGCCGCTTCACCCAGGCCTCGAGGCGCTCGTGAAGGGCGGGGGTGAAGAGGGTCCCCGGGGCCACGTCGGCGAGCTCCTCCGCGCTCAGCACCACGCGAAGCCGCAAACATGCGGGGCCTCCGCCGCCGTGCATGCTTTCGCGGACGTCGTGGTAGCGGACGCTGGCGATAGGGCTCTCGGGGTCGGCGACGAGGCCCTCGACCAGCAAGCGAGCCTTTTCGTGGGCTTCGACCTCGGCCGGGCACACCAGGAGCGACGCCCCGTCCGGACCGGCCACGAGCTGGGAGTTGAAGAGGTAGGTGGCCACGCACGCGTCGACGTCGAGCTCTTCGTCCTTCACTTCGACGACCTGCAGGGGAGCCCCGGTCAACGCCTCGAAGCGCTCTCGAAGCTCGGACACGGTGTTCGGCTCGAGGAAGGCGCGCTCGTGAAAAAAGAGCACGTCGCGGTCTCCGACCGCGATCACGTCGTTGTGAAATACGCCCGCGTCGATCACGGCCGGGTTCTGCTGAGCCAGGAACACCCGCTCCGCGGGCAGCCGGTGGAGGCGGACCAGAGCTTCACAGGCTTCCTTGGTTTGTCGGGCTGGGAAGCGCGTCGGTTTCTCTCGCCAGGGCTCGGTCGCGGCCTGACCGAAGACGAAAAATTGGAGGCCGGCCGAGCCGTAGTCGCGGCAGAAGCGGGTGTGGTTGGCGGCGCCCTCGTCGCCGAGAGCGGCGCTGGCGGGGAGGGCGTCGTGGACCACGAAACGCTCGGTCCGAAAAACCGCGTTCAGGATCCGCTGAGAGCTCGGGGCTTCGATGGATCGATGAAGCTGGTTTTGAAGGTTGGCAGGAGTGAGGTGGACGCGGCCATCCTGGCTATCGGCGCTGGGGCTGACGGTGGCTGCGTTCGCCGTCCACATTGAGGACGCGCTGTAGCAGGCGGCGAGGACGCGGGGGTCGGCTTCGAGGAGCTGCTTGAGGAGGCCGGCTTCGTCGCCCTCGAAGCCGAGCTGCCGGGCCAGAGAGAGCTCGGGTCGGAAGTGAGGAGGAAAGACACCTTGCGGGATGCCAAGGTCGTGGAGGGCTCTCATCTTGGCTAGGCCCTGCAAGGCTGCTTGACGGGGGTGAGAGGTCTGGCCCGAGCTGGTGGTCGAAGCGAGATTACCTAGGGCAAATCCCCCGTGGTTGAAGGTGGGACCCACCAAGCCGTCGAAGTTTACTTCCCGAGCCACGCCGCGCGCTTACCACGTTCTCGACTGGCAGCTTAGGGTTCTCCTTGCTCTCTCGGTGGTGATCGCGACGATGGCGGCCATGGCGCAGGACGCGGCAGGCATTCCTCACGTGGTGATCATCGGGGCGGGCTTTGGGGGCCTCGAGACGGCGAAGGCCCTCGCCAAGGTGCCGGTGCGGGTGACGCTGGTGGATCGCTGGAACCACCATCTTTTCCAACCCTTGCTCTACCAGGTGGCCACCGCCGGTCTGTCTCCCGCAGAGATCGCGATTCCCATCCGCTCGGTGCTTCGGGAGGCCACGAACGCACGGGTGGTGATGGCCACGGTCACCGACATCGATACCTCCAGCCGGACGATCCACCTCGATGACGGCGCATCCCTCACCTACGACTACCTCGTCGTCGCCGCGGGGGCTCGGGCCTCGTACTTCGGCCACGACGAATGGCAGGAGTTCGCAATCCCCCTCAAGTCGGTGGAGGACGCGGTGAAGATTCGGCGGACCGTTCTCCTCGCTTTCGAGCGGGCCGATCGGATCGAGGATCCTGCTCTTCGCCGACGTGAGCTCACCTTCGTGGTCATCGGCGGCGGTCCCACCGGCGTGGAGCTGGCCGGCTCCCTCCTCGAGCTCACCCAGCGCGTCCTCGCCGCAGACTACCGGCGCGTCTCGCCTGACGAGCCGCGGGTCATCCTCATCGAGGGCGCAGATCGCGTCCTCAACCACATGAGTGAGGAGAGTTCTGCGGCCACCCTGGCCTCGCTTCAAAAGATGGGCGTCGACGTGCGGCTCGGGAAGCTGGCCAAGAACATCGATGCTCAGGGCGTACATCTCGACGACGAGCTCATCGAGGCGGACACCATCGTGTGGGCGGCGGGCGTTTCTGCAAGTCCCATTGCGAAGGCGCTTGGTGCCGAGCTCGATCGAGGAGGCCGGGTGAAGGTCAATCAGGACTGCACAGTGCCCAGCTGCCCAGAGGTGTTTGCAATCGGGGACATTGCGGCCTTTCCCGCTGAGGGCGGGGGGATTCTTCCCGGTGTCTCTCCGGTGGCCATGCAGCAGGGGCGATATGTGGCCAAGTCGATCGCGGAACGCGCCGCAGGCGAGACCCCGCCGCCCTTCGTTTATTACGACAAGGGCACCATGGCCACGATCGGGCGCAGCCAGGCCGTGGCCGAGACGAGCGGGCTCAAGCTCAAGGGATTCACGGCGTGGCTGGCCTGGTTGTTCGTCCACCTCTGGTACTTGGTTGGATTCAAGAACCGGGTCTTCGTCCTTCTCCAGTGGATCTTTTCGTACGTTTTCTACCGTCGCGGAGCCCGGCTCATCACCCACGTCGACGCCCCCGTCGAAGTCGAGCTTCGAAGCCGTCGTCTTCGCGAAGTGGCCACGGAGAAGGGCAAAGACGTCGCGGCCTAGTCCCCTGTCAGGTTGATTAGTTGCATAAGTGGTGAGGCAGTTTTCGCCCCTGGCGTTCACGTGAGAAGGGCGCATA
>JBCBRU010000663.1:0-4876 GCA_039819565.1 Myxococcota bacterium
ACACCGTTTGCGGTGCGCGCTTTGTGCACACGACGGTGGTTCCGTCTGTCCCGATCAGTCGGCTGTTTGAGATCGAGGTTGGAGGCGGCAGCGGCGAGGTCTTCATCTCGGGCGAGAATCATCCCTCCGATCTTTCCACCTCGAATCGTGCCGGTCAGATCGCGCCGAGCCCCTCCGAAGCCGTAGCCCACCACGCGAGCTCCGGCCGGTTGCTGCTCCACCTGAAGATCGGCGTGAAAGCGCCCCGCCACTAGAGTGTAGCCCGACTCCGCGAGATGAACGTCGAGGGTCCCGTCCTCGCGGGGCGATACCCGGACATCGACCTGCTCCGAGAGCTCTTCGATGAGTCGGGAGCGCCGATCCAAGAGGTCCGGCGAGGATTTTACTTCCTCAGAGACGAGCCGGTTGGCCTCGGCAATCTCCCTCGCCAATGAGTTCACTCGGTCGATCTCGACGTAGAGCTGAGAGTCGACGTCGTCCCGAACTTCTCGGATCTCGGTCGCGTAGCGTCGAACCTCGACCGCGAACAGCTCCGCCGCGGCCAGCACGGACTGCCGCGCCACCGTATCCTGGGGCGTTGCGGCCAGCTCGTCGAAGCTCGCGAGGAGACCGTCGAAGGCCGGAGAGAGCCCCTCGCCGACGATATCGCCGAAGGTCACGTTGGCCCGCCCGACGATGTTGGCCCTGGTCTCCGAGGACAAGGACTCGGACACCGCGTTGCGAGCGCGGCGATCGAGCGCCTCGTCGACGACCCGGACCGCCCCGATGATGCGCACGCCGTCCCCCAACTTAGGGACCGCCGTGGGTGAAATATTGGCCTGCTCTTGAACGACAACCCGCCGGTGATAGCCGGGGGTATTGACGTTCGCGATGTTCTGACCCGAGTTGCGGACGCCGAACTGCGCCGCCTCGGCTCCCGTTTGCCCAATGTGGAGGATGTTATTGAGAGTTCCCATTCCGCTATCCCTTCACGTGACCGTCGAAACGCAGAGCGCCGTCGTCGAGCCCGAGCTGCTCCCCCTCGCGTCATAAACAGCGTTCGAGCTCACCGTAGATACAACCGCCTCGATCGTGTCCTCGAGCGTGGCTAGAGCCACGCTGAAGAACTCCCGGTTGACGTCGATCTCGCGCTGCGCCGCTTCGGCCGCGTCCACGTAGCGCGTGAACGTATCGACCGCAGCTGGATGCTCATCCTTGGGGAGCGCGCCGAGCACGACGACCAAGAGATCGTTGGCTCGGTGTCCCCCTTCCGAGAGCATCTTTGCGCGCTTGCGGCGCTGACCTTCCAGCGCGCTGCACATCTCGGCCTGGCGCTCCAGATGGTGCTGGAGCCCGTCCTCTCCAGGAGCGTCCGGGGACGCCGACCGAGCTCGGGCTGCGGTGTCGGCCAGCTGCTCGAGCAGCTGGCGTTCCTCCTCGAGCGAAGAAAGGAAGCGCAGAACGACATCCTTTCGAGGCGTGGCTTGTGTCGAGATCACGTCAGTTCCGTCCCTATCAAAAGCGGCCCAGCTCTCCAGAGGAGAGCAATCTTTCGGCCACGTTCACCAAGTTCGGTCGGTATGTTCCATTCTTAAACGCTTGCCGAAGCTCTTCGATTTTCTCTCGTCGAGAAGTCTCAACCGTCTCTCGGGTCGATTGGTACAAGCGATAGAGGGACGTCTCCTCCCGTCGAAACTCGACGGCTTGGGTCTCCCCTCGCTGATCCTTTCGGGCCCGTTCGACGTTTCGTTCCGGCGCCTTATCCCTCTCCTGAAGCGGGCGGGAGCCCGCCGACGGAATCGTCGCCGTTCTTGTTCCTCGCGGCTCGGAGGCTCGCTCCAGAGGGGTCGTCGCCGCTGTAAGCTGAGCTTGGGTCACATCGTTGAGCATCTCGTCCGTTCCTATCGGCCACCGCGTCGAAAGCTTGACGGTGGAATGTCATTTTCTCGTATTTACGTCGGTATCCTGACGAACACGTATCCACCGAGCGGGGTCGACGGCGTGTCCGTTCCTATAGAGGGCAAAGTGAAGATGGGGGCCGGTCACGCGTCCCGAAGCCCCGCTCCGAGCGATGACCTGTCGAGCACGCACCTTCCCTCCCGCTTTGACCTGGACGGAGGAGAGGTGGGCATAGAGACTTCTCCATCCCCCCATGTGCTCTACCGTCATATGAAGCCCGAGGAGCTTGTCGTGACCGACGGAGACCACCCGCCCGCCGTAGGGGACCTCCACCGGGGTCCCGACGGGGGCCGCGAGGTCGATCCCCCGGTGCTGGTCCATCGCGCCGGTGACCGGATGCCGGCGCGGCCCGAAGGCCGACGTCACCCTTCCGGGCACCGGGGAGGGCCGCCTTCGATCGTGGACCAAGGCACGGCTTCGATCCGAGGCACGCGCGCCCGTTCGAGCCCGAGAAGTCCGCTTCTCGGGAGAGGGGGTCTTCGTGGACGCAAGCCCGTGACGCTCCTCGAGCTGTCGAGCGATCACGTCCCCGAGCCCCACGCCCCCCGAGGAAGCGAACTGCTGGGCGACCTCTTTACGAAACCAACCCTCGTACATCTCAGAGCCCGGACTCTTCGGAAAGAGCGCGTTCTTTCCTCCGCTCTTCGACATTTCGTCGAAGAGCATCCCTACGAAGACCGCCTCCATCTGTCGGGCCGCCTTTCGTAGGGCGGCCGGATCCTCTGCCCCTCGAGGCAAAGACAGCTGCGGTTGAATCGAGACCGGGCCCGTCATCACATCACCACGAGATCCGCGTTCAAGGCCCCGGCCTTCTTGAGCGCTTGGAAGATGGACATGAGGTCTCGGGGCGATGCCCCGAGAGCATTGAGGGCGCGAACCATCTCATCCACCGTCGTGGTTTGCGGCACCGCGATCACCTCCGACTCGTCTTCCTTTACGGTCACCCCGATATTGGGCACGACCACGGTCTGTCCCGCGGACGAGAGAGGCGGAGGCTGAGAGACCCCCAGCTGAGAAATCACCGCGATGTTGAGGTTTCCGTGGGCCACCGCCGCCGCGGAGAGGGTGACGTTGCCTCCCACCACCACGGTCCCGGTGGCCTCTGAGATGACCACCCGGGCGCGACCATCAGCGGTCACGTCAATAGCCTCGAGCTGCGATACGAAGGATACGGGAGCCTCCTGCGAGGCGGCGGGGATCTGCACCTGCACCTGGGAGGGGTTGATCGCTCGGGCCAACTCCCCCTGCATCGCGGCGTTGATCGCGTCGACGATCCGCTTGGAGGTCGTGAAGTCCGGCTCCTTGAGAAGAAGAACCACCGCATTGTCGGTCACGAAGCTGCTCGGTACCGGTTGCTCCACCCAACCCCCGTCCGGGATGCGAGCGGTGGTGGGAGTGTTGCGGCGAAGATTCAGCTGGTTATTCGAAACCCCGAAGCCTCCGGCCGTGACCTTACCCTGGGCCATCGCATAGACTTTTCCATCCGGCCCCTTGAGCTGACTCGCCACGAGCGTTCCCCCCGCGAGACTGCGGGCGTCGCCGAGGGCGCTGACCGTGATATCGATGCGTTCCCCCACCGCCGCGAAGGGGGGCAGCTCGGCGGTAATCATCACCACAGCCACGTTCGTGACATCCATCTGGCGAGGATCGATGGTGATCCCCATTCGGAGGAGCATCGATGAGATCGCCTGGTTGGTGACGATGGTGCGCCGCGTGTCCCCCGTCCCCGGGAGCCCGGTCACCAAACCAATTCCCGTCAGGATATTGCTTCGAACCCCTCGAATCTCGACCAGGTCCTTGATTCGAGCAGCCTCCGCCGAGTGGGGAATCAGCGCCCCGAAGGCGATGATCATGGGTACGGCGCCGCGAGCGACGAAGTTAGACGTCTTCAGATACATCTTCATGGTCTCCGCTAGAGGGGGTTGAGGATCCAGTTCCAGATCCGGGCCAGCCAACCTGGCTCCTGGCTCTCGGCGATGACGCCTCGACCCGTGAACTCCACGTGCGCGTCCGCGAGGCGACTCGACGCAATGGAATTGTCCGCCTGCACGTCCTCCGGTCGAGCCACTCCACTCACGTAGAAGTGATTCTCCTCGCTGTTTACGAGAACCGCGGTCTCCCCCTCTACGAATAGATTACCATTCGGGAGAACCTTCTTGATGGTCGCGGAGATCGAGAACCGCACGTCGCCGGCGCGCTCCGTGGTCCCCGTCCGCTCCGAGCCGAGCCGGTCCGAAATATCCAGTAGACGCTGAGGGTCAATACCCACCGGCCCAGAAATCCGAAGCTGGTTCATGAAGTCGGCCCCCAAGCGAAGCTCGCCATTGCTCGCCACTTCGGTCCGCGCATCGTTGATGGCCCGCGACTGCTCGACGATGTCGACGCGGAGAATATCGCAGATCTGGTAGGCTCGGATGTCACGATAGAAGTCCTTCGCCCGCGGGGTGTAGAGTTGACCCGGCTCGAGCGCCTGCTCCTCAGCCACGCAGTCCGCGGGAGGCTCGTAGGCCCTCTGCTTGGGATCATAGTCTCCCACGTGGCCAACTCCGCAGCCGCAGAGGAGGCCTAGCCCGACCAAGGTGAGTTTTTGATGCTTCATTTGGTGACCTCCACGAGGCCGAACTCGACAACGTGGCCGGTGAGGATCTGCTTCGAGCTCGGATTAAGGACTTTGACCATATCGCCCGCGGCGCCATCGGCGAGGGCCTCACCCGACATCGTGACCTTCATTCTCCCCACCCGGACCTGCACCCTGATGGGTTGTCCGCGCCGCACCAGAGGGGGCATTTCGACCAGTCGCGCCGGCACCGGACGGTCGACCAGCAAGGTGCTCTGAGCCACGCGACCCACGAGGCTGTCGACCGAGAGGGCGTAGCGTTCGGCGCCGTCGACCATCAGTCGCTGGGTATGGAGGTCCTCCGCCCGGATGGTATCGCCG
>JBCBRU010000664.1:0-4862 GCA_039819565.1 Myxococcota bacterium
ACGACGGGACCTCGCTCGACTTTCTCGGCTTCGGTCTCGACGGACGCAATCCTAGCCCCGCTCTTCGCGAGGCCCTGGACGGCGGTCGGGTGGGCCGACTCTCGAGGGAGGAGCTCCAGCAGCTGGGCCTCGAGCAAAACCTCGACTTTGGCCTCCGGCCCCAGACCGTCGATCCCAACATCGGGCTGAGCGCTACCCTCGGCGGGAGCATCGATCTCGGCGACGAGACCTCGATCGGCGCCCTGGTGGGCGCGACCTACGGGCGCAACTGGTTCGCGCGGGAGATGGACTACACCATCTCCTCGAATGGAACCATCCAGGCCGACGGTTCCCGAAGCCTCGTGGTGGGCGTCCCCCTCCGGCTCCTGGACCTCATAAACGACACCAACCTGGGCGGCCTCGGCATTCTCTCGTTCACCATCAATGAGCAGAACAAGGTGATGCTGACCACCTCCCTCAACCGCATCTCGGAAAACAGCGCCCGCCTGCAGTGGGGCACCACGCCTGAAAACGACACCCGGCTCAACCGCCTGCGCTGGGTCGAGATGCAGCTCCTCACCGCCCAGCTCCGCGGTGAGCACACGGAGATGTTCGGCCTCCCCCTCCGGGCGGACTGGCGATACATGCTGTCGACCGCCTCCCGTGACGAGCCGGACCGTCGAGAGATCGCCTACCTCCTCGAGCCCGCCGCGAGCTCACCCGTCAACCGCACCACCTATCGCCTGGATGAGCTGGACATCTTCAACCAGCGTTTCTATTCGACGCTCGCCGACCTCATCCATGACGTGGGCGCGGACGTAGAGCTGAACGTACCCATCGTGGGAGAGGTGGAGACGAAGTTCAAAGCGGGCGTCGCCATGCTCCTGAAGACCCGCGACGTGGAGACCCGGCGCCTGGGCTACGACCCTCGCAACAGTCTCTTCAGCACCCTCCCCGCTTCGGAGATCTTCAACGAGGAGTCCCTGGGCGGAGACCGGCCGTCCTTCCTCCTCGAGGAGGTCACGGAGAACACGGACAGCTACACCGCAAGCCAGGACGTGTTCGCGGGCTATCTGATGACCGACTTCGGCCTCCTCGAGAACCTGCGGGTCCTCGGTGGAGCCCGCGTCGAGGCCTCTACGCAGCGGGTCGAGACCTTTTTGCCGGACGGCGAGCCCACCCCCGGGCTGGATCCCAGCGAGCTCAACACCTTCGACGTCCTTCCGGCCCTTACCCTAACCTGGGAGTTCATTCAGGACATGCAGCTGCGCTTCGCGGCGAGCCGAACTCTGTCTCGGCCCAACCTGCGCGAGCTGTCGCCGGCGCGCTTCCGCGAGTTCGGCGGCGCCCTCATCCTCGAGGGCAACCCTAACCTCGAACGCACCCTGATCTGGAACCTGGACGCCCGCTACGAGTGGTATCCCTCGCCCGGCGAGTCCTTCTCCACCTCCTTCTTCTATAAGCGCTTCGAAAACCCGGTGGAGCGCACCGGCAGCACCGGCGCTACCCCCACTTTCCGTCCCATCAACATCGACAGCGCCTTCGTGGTGGGGGGCGAGATCGACACCCGCGTCGAGTTCGGGTTCATCGACGACGTGCTCGCCGACCTCTACTTCGCCGGCAACCTCACCGTCGTCTTCTCCGAGGTCCAGATTCCCCCCGAGGAGCAGGGCGCTTTGACCACCTTGGAGCGCCCCATGGCCCTCCAGTCTCCGTGGGTCATCAACGCTCAGGTCGGCTACGACAACCCGGAGATCGGGCTCTCGGCGTCCCTTCTCTACAATCTCTTCGGACCTCGCATCTGGGCCGTCGGTACGCTCGAAGCCCCGGACTTTTACGAGCAGCCCTTCGACCAGCTCGACGCGGTCATCAACTGGAAGGTCGACCGCTTCAAGTTCACCGTGAAGGGTAAGAATCTCATGGATCCCGTAGCGCGGGTGACTCAGGAGCAGCCGACGGACGGCACCGAGTTCCTCGTGCAGGCCTTCAGACGCGGCCGGGTCTTCTCCATCGGCATCGGCGTGGACCTCAACTGATATGAGATACCTAGTCTTCACCCTGCTCTTCTTCAGCGCCGCCCTCGCCCTCGCCCTCGCGGCGGGCTGCGGCGAAGATCCCAACGCCCGAGAGCCCGCCTGCGAGCAGCTCATCCTCTGCTGCGACGAGCTGGCGCGGACCAGCAGCGTGGTGGCCTGCGCCCTCGAGCGCATCCCCACCGAGGATTTCGCCTGCGAGCGCGCTTTGGTCGGCGTCCCAGATCTTGCGATGGGGAGCGCGGTGCCCGATGAGTGCGCACCCACCGGAATCTCCACCGAACCCCCCGAAGGCATGTAGAACCGGTCCATGACCCGAGCCGCTGCGAGGTACGCCCAGCTCGCCAAGGCGATGTCCGGCGAGCGCCTGCCCGCGGCCGTCGTCGACCTGGACGCCGTCGACGCGAACCTCGACCGCTTGATCGCCCCGGCTCGAGACGCGGGGAAGACGATCCGGGTGGCCACGAAGTCCATCCGCAGCGTCGACCTCCTGCGCTACCTCTTCGAGCGGGCCCCGAAGGTCCTCTCCGGCCTCATGTGCTACTCGGCCGCGGAGATCCGCTACCTCTTCGACGCCGGATTCGACGACTTTCTCCTCGCCTACCCTACCGTCCAGCCCGCGGATCTCGAGACCCTCGCCACCCTGGGGGCGCGCACCCGCCTGCGGGTCGTCGTGGATCACCCGACCCCGGTCCAGCTCCTCGCTCAGGCGGCCCGGCGTCAGGGCACCGAGGCCGCCCTGGTCATCGACGTCGATGCCTCCTGGAGACCTTTCGGGGGTCGGCTGCACGTCGGCGTGCGGCGCTCCCCGATTCACACCCCGACCGCCGCCCTCGAGCTTGCGGATCTCATCCGGGACACGGCCGGCGTACGCCTGGAGGGGCTCCTGACCTATGAGGCCCAGGTGGCCGGACTCGGGGACCGCAGCCCCTTCAGCGCGCTCCTCAACCCCGCTAAGGGCTGGCTTCGACGCCGCTCCATGCGGGCGGTCGCGAAGCTCCGAACCCAGCTCGCGGAGGCTTTCGCGTCCGCCGGCCATGCCCTCCCGCTCTTCAACGGCGCCGGGACCGGGAACCTCGACTGGGCCGCCCAGGAGGCCCCCCTGACCGAGCTCACGGCCGGGTCCGGGTTTCTGGCTTCCCACTTCTTCGACTACTACTCGAACCTCGAGCTCGAGGCGGCGAGCTTCTTTGCCCTCCAGATCACGCGTCGACCCACCCCGCGCATCGTGACCTGCCACGGCGGAGGCTACGTTGCGTCCGGGGAGGCGGGCCCGGATCGCCTCCCCCGCCCCTGGCTCCCCGAAGGGCTCCAGCTCTTGAGCCTGGAGGGCGCCGGCGAAGTGCAGACCCCCTTGGCGGTGCCGGCGGGGCTCAAGCTCGAGCTCGGGGCCCCGGTGTTTTTTCGACACGCCAAGACCGGCGAGCTCTCCGAGCACTTTCAGAGCTACGTGCTCATCCGAGGAGCCGAGCGCGTCGGCCAGGCCCGGACCTACCGGGGAGACGGACAGGTCTTTTAGAGACGAAAGTACGCCATCGCATAACGGTTAGGGCCAAGCCGTTCGTTATCAAAGACGCACCCCCTGAGCTTAGGCCCTTTTCGTTGCCCAAACCATTTCAACCCCATGCCGCCTTGTGCATTTGGTGGTTTTGTTTCATCGGCACCCCTGAGCGCCTTCGATTTCGTACGCGCCGCGACCGAAAAGGGCCGATAGTTTTGGGGTGTGCCTCGTGGAGGAGGCCCAACCCCAAAGAAGAACCGGGGGGAGCTAGGTTCGGCAGGCTCAACCCAGAACTCTTGGGGGTCCCTGAGACTTGGGCGACGCGCGGCGGCTCCCGATCAAGGTGGGGCGGGGGTTCGGTCTCCCTCTCGCGCGTCAGCGATCGAGGAGAAGGAGGAGGCCGTCGGTGAGACGGGAAGAGGGGCGAAGCTTTGGGCCTTCCCCGCGAATCCGGCCGCGCTGGAGGTCCTCGCGCACCTGGCTTCGCGAGCGCCCCAAGCCCTGGGCGAGGACGCGATCCAGCCGGAGTTCGAGCGGCCACGGCATGGAGATTCGGACGCGGGGCGCGGGAGCGCTCGTCTCCACCACGAAGTCGGCCGCTTCGATCCCGGCTCCTCCCCGGAGGGGCGCGAAGGCGGCATCCCAGGCGACATCGAGGTCGTTGCGGAGATAGGCGGCGTAGAGTTCAGGGGGAATGCGATCCACCCCCACCCGCTCCTCCACGGTTCGATTCCAGGTTTGAGAGCACGCCGAGCAGCGATAGATCAGCCACACATCGAGTCGACGCCCCTGGGCGTTGACGCGAAAGCGGTCGCTCGACCGAAACCGCCGCATCCCGTCGCAGCGCGGGCAGCGCCGCAGGACAGCTGGCGTATGCAGGGGCCTCACTCGCCAAGCGGCGAGAGTGGGCACGTTGGACATGTCGAAGCTCCTCTCGGGGAGGCCCTCGACGCGATGGCTAGATGCGCCCGGCGTGAACTGCGAGCCGCCCCGGAGCGCGCTCGGCGACGGGCCTCAGCTTCGCGTCCAGGGCCGACACCGACCCGTCCGCCCTCGTGAAGAGCGTCGGATCGGCACGCGTCGCGCACGCCCCCGTCGAGCCCTCCCCGGAGTCGCGCGCATAGAGGCGCGAGGGGTTGGGCTAGAGAACCCGTTCGGGGCTCTACAGGTGCGCCGCGAGGCAGACACGGAGACTGAGGTCAGCTCAAGACATGGGTGAGTGAGAGGGCGCCGATCCGCGCCGCCGAGAGTCAACGCAGAACGCCGCAGCGCGCTTCACGCCCCTCATTCAGGGGAGGGAGGAACCTCTGTGCCGGATCCGTCGTCTTCCGAACGCGGACCCGGCGTAT
>JBCBRU010000665.1:0-4841 GCA_039819565.1 Myxococcota bacterium
CAGGCCCACCAGCATGTAGAAGGTCATGAAAGCCGCGAACAGGGCGCGACTCGCGGACATCGTCGGGGCCAGCCACATGCCCATGAGGAGGCCGGTCTGAATGGGGTGACGGACCATCCCGTAGATGAGTCGTGCCTGAAAAGGGGCCCGGGGCATCGGACGATTCCGAAATGCAAACCAGGCTTGCTTGAGACCAAAGAGCTCGAAGTGACCGATCTCGAACGTCGCAGCCAGGAGCAACAGCCATCCGGATGCACCGGCTACGCTCAGAACGACCCTGAGCGCCTCGCTCTCCACCGACCACAGCTGTCCGGGGATGCGAGCCCATCCGAGGCAGACCACGACCAAGGCGGCCGCCGAAGCCAGGCAGTAGAGCGCTCGTTCCACCGAGTTCGGGAGCACCCGAGCGAGGGCTCGTTTGAACGCGCCGCGCGCCATGAGGGAGTGTTGGACGCCCCAGAGAAGGGTGAGGCCCAAGTTGATCGCGAATGCGGCTAGGAACCCAAATACGGCGGGGCCGCTCACCGACGCCACCGGAGGATAGAGGTCGTTGACGAAGACGATCATCGTGACCAGGCCGATATTGGTGGCCACGTAGCACAGCACGGCGAAGACGAGCCCGAAGGTGCGGGCGGTGAGAGAGGGCGTGAGGGTTGGGGTCTGAGCATCCATTGGTTCGGTCCTTTCGAGGCCAGGCCGGGCCTGACCCGTTCGAGGACGGCGTTCATCGCCGTCCAACGAGGACCACGGTCGTTGAAGATCATGTGAAGGAGCGTGGAAGCCTCCGTGGAAACGGACCGGCGAGCGTGTGTCTCGGCGTTCGGTCCAGGCCGTCAGCGCGGGGTGAGGCGTCCGCTGACGTACTCTTGAAGCTCGCGTTTGGAGAACGGCTTGCGGAGGAGCTCTCGATCCGGCGGGGAGACGACGCGGGCCAACGACGGGTGATGAGCGTAGCCGGTGAGAAATCCTACCCGCACCGTCGGCCGCAGCTTCCGAATCCGGTCCACCATCTCCACGCCGCTCAGATGGGGGAGAACGAGATCCGAAAACACGAGGTCGAAGTCGTCCGGCTGACTCTCGAACATCTGGAGGCCTTCGCGCCCGTCTGCGGCGTGACGGACTCGATAGCCTGCGCCCTGGAGGAGGGTTTCCGTTACGTAGGCGACCCCGGGGTCGTCCTCGACGAGAAGGATGGACCGCCCGTGGGCCACCGGCAGCGGCGTCATGGGCCCGGTGATGACCTCGGGCAGGTCCAACCGGGCCCACCGTGCGGTGACGGTGGTGCCGGCCCCCGGCGCGGAGTCGACCCGAACCTCCCCGCCGCTGCCCGAGACGATCCCCCACACCGTCGAGAGCCCGAGGCCGCTCCCGCCTCCCACCGGCTTGGTGGTGAAGAACGGCTCGAAGATTCGGGCCCGAACCTCTTCGCTCATTCCAATCCCGGCGTCGCTGACCCGCAGGATCGCCCACTCCGTCCCTTCGACCCATGCGGTGCCGGTGGAGACATGGATGGGGCCGCCCTCGGGGAGCGCGTCTCGAGCGTTGATGACGAGGTTCGAAAGAAGCTGCTCGACGTGGGCGGCATCCAGGGGAACTCCGAGCGGCTCATCGTGAAGGATGGTGACGACCTCGTGGGTCTCGCCGACCAGGGGTCGAAGGAAGCCGTGTAGGTTTCGAATCGGTGTGTTCAGGTCTATCGGCCGCGAGGCACGGTGGTCCCGTCGCCCAAACAGGAGGAGCTTGCGGACGAGCTCGGCGGCACGTGCTCCGGAACCTTCGATCTGGTCGAGACCGGCTCTAATCTCATCGAGATCCCTCACGTCGCGGATGAGTTCGGCGGTGCCATTGATGACGGTGAGGATGTTGTTGAAGTCGTGGGCAATCCCTCCGGCCAACTCCCCTAGCGCCTGGAGTCGGGTTCGGCTCGAAGCCTCCGTCTCCATCCGCCGGCGGTGGGTGATGTCGGTAGCGACCCCTACAACGCCCCTGGGGGCTTCGCCGTCAGCGGTGGTGAGAAGTACATCGAGGACCCGCGGCTCGGAGACGATTTCGATCTCGAGCCGCTCGCGACCCACGGTCTCGGAGAGGCGCCGGATCGTCTCGAGAAATCGGGCTCGGCTTTCGTCCGAGGCCTTCCGCATCCATCCCTCGGGAAGTTGGGCGTCGCTCCGATCAGCTCCGACCAGCTCCAGCCATCGGCTCGACGCGTAGACTCGGGAACCATGAATCTCGAAGACCCCGGCTGCGCTCGCCGTCAAGGCCGTGGAGAGTCGCTGCTTTTGCGCCAGGAGGGCGAGCTCTGCCCGGTGCTGGCGACGGACGGTGGCGAAGAGAACCGCGACAACGAAGGCGGCCGTCAGCAGGACGAACGCGATGGGAATCAGGAGGTTTCGGTGCTTGTGCCACAAGGAGTGGGATGCGTACCGAAGTTTAGCGCCCGCCGGCAGGTCGCCAAGCCTCCAGCCGAAGCGCTCGAGTTCTCGGCTGTCGAACATCCAGGCGTGGGCCGTTTCGAACCGCGGTGGCAAGCTCTCCGTCGGATGGCCGGCGAGGATCTCGGCCACGAGCTCCCCCGCGACGTGGGCGTGTTCGCGGGCGAGGAGCATGTATCCACCCACGATGCCGCGTCCCATGAGCCAGTCCGCGCTGTAAAAGAGAGGGTTAGGCAGAGACGACCTTAGAATCTCCACGGATCGCCTTTGGGAAAGCATCGGGCCTCTCGCTCCCGCCTCGCGAAGGGGCAGCATCGGCACGATCGGCCAACGAGGCGACGATCAACCGGATGATCGAGGCTCATCC
The DNA here is from genome assembly GCA_039819565.1 of Myxococcota bacterium. GTDB lineage: Bacteria > Myxococcota > Kuafuiibacteriia > Kuafuiibacteriales > Kuafuiibacteriaceae > JAHQVK01. The sequence continues at coordinate 2,800 of JBCBRU010000665.1, forward strand.
CGAGGTTCGCTGGGTCATCGTTCGCGACCTCGTCGAGTCCCAGGTGGGCCAGCTGACCCAGCATCCGTCGCACTGGCCGATCGTCGCCTCGTTGGCCCGCCCGGTCGCTGAGGTATCATTGATAACTACGATGCCTTCGGCCTTTGTGAGCTCAAGGGCGAGGTCGATGGTCGCCTCGGTGTGATGACGCTCGAAGATGCCGGTGACCTGGGGGGCCTGCAGAACGTCGGCTCGAACTTCGTTCAGACCCATGAACACCACGGGCACGCCGGGGAAGAGCTCGCGGCGCCGGCCCCACAGGAGCTCGAAGGCTGGATCGTCCGCAATCACGAGGACATCGGGAGGATGGGAACGGTACTTCGCTTCGAGCGTCTCGAGGAAAGCCTCGGCGTGAGGAAGGCCAGGTCGGCGCTTGGCATCGAGATACTCGGTGTCTATCCGCAGGCGCGGAAGCGCTCCGAGGGCCGAGCCGAATCCGTAGGACAGCTTTCGGGTCCACCCGAGGGCCGGGTGATAGGAGTGGACGAGGAGGATCGAACAGTCCCGAGGTTGATCCTGTCGGTCCCGGCAGGTCGTGCTCTCGGCTTGCGCGCTTGCCTCAGCACCCTGACACAGCCACGCGGCAGCGAGCAGGACCGCGCCTGCTGATCCCCTCCGACGGTCTCTACGGGGAGGAAAGGAAACCCCGAGCGCTCGGACCGACGGGAACACCATGAGTCGGGCAGACTACAGAAATCCCAACGCGGCTGCGACCAAGGCTCGCCGCGGTTGAGAGCTTTCCGCTCGCCCTCGCGGGGTTTGCGGCCACGCGACCCTCGGGGTCGGGCGTGCGGGGTTAAGCAGGGGTTGGCGACCGGGCGGTCGCGCCTCTAGCTTAAAGGGGATGACGAGACGCGTATCCGCCGGGGGGCTTTTGCCTATCATTCTCATCTTGGCTGGAGTGCAGGTGGCTTGGTGTCATCATCGACAGGCCCATTCGAGCACGGCGTCGGCAAGCGCGACGGCAAACCGAAGCTGGTGGCGCTCCTATGCTCCTGAGCGCGGGAGCGTGGTGCTGACCGCTCGCAAAGGAGGCTTCGTCGGCGGCGGCCTCGAGGTCTATCCCTCGGATCGCTGGAGTCTGTACTTGGACGCGGGCTTCGCAGGGCTGGATGACGAGCGCGAAGCAGGAGCTCCGGCGGGAAGGGCTAACTTCGATATTCCTGGCGTGGCCACCGAGGACGCGAGTGACGCGGTGACCTACATCATCGATGCCGGCAAGCGGGTGCACCTGTTCAAACGACGAAGTTTCGACCTCTATCTCGGGATGGGGGTGAGCTGGTTCGGCTACGACCTCAAGAACGAGAAGAACCTGACGGTGAGCGGTGGTTCCCTCTTGGCACGCTTCGGACCGGGGGCGCGGTGGCACTTCGGTCGCTTCTCGGCGGGGGTCGACGTGGGTTGGTACCCCTTCGAGCTCCTCCGCTTCCGGAACGATCTCGCCCCCGGGAGCGGCGACGGCTTCCGCGAGGTTCCGATCGAGAGTCGGTTCGAGGGCGATCGATTCACGGTCTCCTTTCGATCCGGGTTTCGCTTCTGAGATGAGGGCACACCCGTAGGACCCATGTGAGCGCGTAGCCCCGAAGCCCCTCCCCCGCCCGAGGGGCGCCTCGCTCAGCTTGCCTCCGGCTGCCTCGCGCTTGGGCGCCGCATCTCGTACCCTCCACCGGCATGCTGCTAAAGCAGGCCACCCTCGAGGGAATAAGGGACGGACGCATCGACCGACAATATCGCGTCTGGCGGCGACCGACCGTCAAGACCGACGGCACCCTGACGACGTCCATCGGGGTTCTTCGGGTCCGAGAGGTTGCGGAGACTAAGCGGACAGCGTTGACGAGGGAGGAAGCCCGCAAGGCTGGCTTCGAGTCAAAGCGCGCTCTCCTCGACCAGCTCAAGGGGAGGGATGGGCGCCTCTATCGGATTCTCCTCGAACTGGAGGGGGAGGACCCGAGAATCGCTCTTCGGGGCCGAGCACTAACCACGCCTGAGGAGCGGCCCCGGGG
>JBCBRU010000666.1:0-4840 GCA_039819565.1 Myxococcota bacterium
CTGTCAATGTCGTGCACGATGTCGAGGTTGACGTAGCCGCCGATGCGGATCGACACCCCGGTCTCAGGGATCTCGATGGATCCGAAGAACTCCCCCTTCCTCACCAGCGCATCGTCCTGAAACCGTCCGTACTCCGGAGCGGTTCCGTGCTGCGGGTCCAGATCTCCCGCGACGGTGGACGTCGTCGCGGCGCAGACCGGGGCGTCCGCCGCGGACAGGAACGCCACGACGACCAGCGCGCTCAAACCCGTCCTGAGCGGCGGTGGGGAACACATGCCGGCTTTATTGGCAGGGTCCCGAGTCCGCACAACGCACGTGAGCGCGCACCGAGTGTGCGATTTTGGGATAGTCGCCGAGCCCCTACTCGCTCGGCGCGAAGAGGCGGAGCAGAGCCTGGACCTTTGGGCTTCGATGAAGGTCCACGTGCGTCACGACCCAGCAGGGAACGATCCACGCTCGGTGGACCGGATGGACCGCCACGAGGTCATCTCGACGCTCAGCGTAATGGACGGGCAAGAACCCGATGCCCGCCCCCGCCGCGATGGCTTCCTCCACCGCTGAGGGGTGGGAGCTGCGAAACACGAAGTTCGCGTCCGGCACCGCTTTGTCCAACCACCGATGAAAAGGCGTATCGTCGCCATCCAACTCGACCCGAACGAACCGATGGGCGGAGAAGGCCTGCCGTCGATCGGGAACGCCGAACTGCTCAGCGTAGCTTCGACTCGCGTAGAGCTTGAACTCGATACGATCAAAGGACCTCACCACGTCGTCGTCCCCCTCAGGTCGGGTGCCCACGCGAATGGCCACGTGCGCTTCTCCGTATTCGAGGCGATAGATTCTGGGGCTCACGAGGTAGCGGACGACGACGCTCGGATGGCGCCGCCGGAAGTCGAGCAAACGAGGGAGCACCATGGGGGAGCTCAGCTCCGTGCTCGTGACCACCAGTTCCCCCGTGAGCTCCCCGTCCTGAGCTCGACTCCGCCCCACGAAACTCTTGAAATGGGCGTCAGCAGCCTGAGCGACCTTGAGGAGGTCGCGACCGAGCTCGGTCGGCGTGTAGCCGCGCGAGTGGCGTTGAAACAGTCTCTGGCCCAGCTCGTCCTCGAGGGCGTCGATGTGGCGGATAACCGTGGAGCGATGAACCCCCAGGGCCTCCGCGGCGGCGCTGACGGTGCCGAGCCGAACCACGTAGGATGCGGACCGGATCTCGCTCCACTTCTCCACGGGTCAACGCTACCACCGGCGGCCCGGGCCGACGCCGACAGTTCCGTCAGCCTCGGAGCCGAACTTGACAGGCTCTCTGGGCGCATCGAGATTGGCTCAGCGAAAGCCCGAACCATGCGCCGAAACAGCCGAACCGTCCCCCTCGCCCTTCTCGCATTTCTCCTGTCCATCCCCGGAGTCGCCGCTCAAGCCGCCGAGGACCGCCCGAAGGACGCGAGCTTTGAGAAGAGACTCGGAGCCTCGGAGGGCGGCTGGCGCTCGTTCGGAGGGACCGTCTCGACCAAGAAGGCGCGCAGCGGCACGCACTCGATGGCCAACTTCACGCCCCGCGGGACCTCAGGGAGCTACCAGGAGTTTCCCGCCCAACCCGGTTCGAGGTGGCGACTCGCCGGCTACGGCCTCGCCCCCGCCAAGCTCAAGGGGGCCTCGGCCTTCGGGATCGTCCAGCTCACGTTTTTCGACGCGGCCGGCAAGGACCTGGGCACGGTGGAGACGGCCGGAAATAAGTACCCGGCCCTGGCCTCCAACCGGATCGAAGCCGGGTCGCCGGCCAACGAGTGGATCCTGCTCGACACCGGCGTGGGAACGGCCCCTCCGGGCACGGCCACCATCCAGGTTTTCACCCTGTACGTAGACTATCCGGCCGCCCTCCACGGGGCTCCGCTGGCCGCGACGTCGTACCAGGGCGTGTACTTTGACGACCTCAAGCTCTGTGAGCTCAGCCCCGACGACGACGGGTCGTCCTGCAAGCCGTGAGAGTTGAATCTCTTACCTCGGCCCTCGTACTCTCTACATAGTTTCTTTGTAAAAAGCCCCCTCCTCTTGTAAAAGTCGAGATAGTTCTTTACTTTCCGCGGTTGGCCTCGACCCCACTCCGTGGAGAGCCTATATGGGGACCATGAAACATGTGTCCCCGGTGCTCATCATCCCTCTCGCTCTCGGCCTTGCCTCCTCGGCCCGAGCCCAGGCGCTCAGCCTGCCTCCGAGCGGGGGCAACCAAGTCTCCTCGGTGACGCAGGGCATCGGTCTCGTTCGGGTGTCCGTCGACTACTCGAGCCCCGACGTGGCGGGACGGCAGGGCAAGATCTGGGGCGAGCTGGTGACCTACGGCTACGCGAAGTTCGGCTTCGGAACGTGCGGTGAGAAGTGCCCGTGGCGGGCCGGGGCCAACGAGAACACCATCCTCACCACATCCCACGCCCTCCAGGTCGAAGGACAGGCTCTGCCCGCGGGCCGCTACGGGGTGCACATGATTCCCGGGGAGAAGACCTGGACGGTCATCTTCTCCAAGAGCTCCGACGCTTGGGGAAGCTACTTCTATGAAGAGAAGAATGACGCGCTTCGGGTCACGGTCACCCCTAAGAAGGCGCCCTTCACCGAGTATCTCAACTATGTCTTCACCGAGCGCAAAGCAGACCAGGCTACTCTGGAGATGCAGTGGGACGAGCTGGCGGTGCCGATTCGGCTGACGGTCCCGAACCTCAACGCGCTTCACGTGGCCCAGATTCGTGAAGAGCTCACCGGCTCTCCCGGCTTTTCGGACGTGCGCTGGCGGCAGGCGGCGAACTTCTGCCTGCAGAATGACATCAACCTCGAAGAAGGCCTCCGGTGGGCGGAATACGCGGTCAAGGGCCCCTTCGTCGGTCAGGAGAACTTCTCCAACCTCACGACTCTCGCTCTCCTTCAGGCCGCCAATGGGGACGCGAAGTCGGCTCAAGCTACCGAGAAGCGGGCCTTCGGCCACGCCACCGCGAGCCCCGGCAGTATTCACAGCTATGGCCGAGCGCTCCTCGCTCGGGGAGAGAAGAAGCGGGCCCTGGAGGTCTTCCGCGCCAACGCAAAGAAGCACCCCAACCAGTGGCCTGTAAACGTCGGCCTGGGTCGCGGCTACTCTGCCCTCGGAGACTACAAGAAGGCGGCCGAGCACATCGAAGCGGCCATCAAGCAGGCCCCAGATCCCGGAAACAAGGCGAATCTCGAGAAGGCTCTCGAGACCTTGAAGGCCGGCCAGCCCATGAGCTGAACCCCCGGACGCTACCGCTCCGTCAAGAGCCAGCGCGCCCCGTCCGGGCTCGGAGTCGAACCCTCGACCTCCAGAACCATGAGCTGACCACCGCAAGATCCGTGAAGCTTCGGCCCGAGACACGCCCCTATTCTCGGATGAACCCATGAAGCCGATCACGATCTCGAGCCCCATCGCCGCCCCTCCGGACCAAGTCTTCGAGGCCATCGTCGATATCGAGCGGCTCCCCGCCACCTCGCCGGACACGGTCTCGATCGTTTTCGTGGGCGAGCAGAGGAAGGGTCCGGGCACCAAGTTCATCGAAACTCGAAAGATGGGAAAGCAAACCCAGGAGTTCCCCCTCGAGCTCGCGGAGTGCGACGAGGTGAGCCGCACGGCCCGCTTCATCTCGGAGATGCACGGGACGGTTTGGGACACCCGCATGAAGGTGGAGAGCGAAGGTCGCGACAGTCAGGTTGCGTTCACCATGGAAGCCCACACGAGTTCCCTCTTCAAGCGGCTCGTGTTCACCCTCATGCGGGGTGTATTCCAGAAGGCGATGGGCAAGCAGGTGACGGCCCTCAAACGCTACTGCGAGGGGCCTCGCTAATCGAGGGCGATACAGCAATCGAGGTCGACCCGAAACCACCCCAGATCCTCGGGCCGTCTGCGGAATCTCTTCATCGCCGGGAGATCCGCCGGCGCCTCTCCCGAGGCGGGCAGCCACGCCTCGTACAGATGCTCCCAAGCCAGCGCCACGTGAGGTAGCTCCCCGTCCACTCGGACCTCCACGGAGCGAATCTCGGGCAGTCGAAGTTCTGAAACCGGGCCCTCCACCCGAAGCCCATCGGGAATCGGTAGGGCGAGATCGAAGCGTATCTGCTCCAAGGGTGCGGTCTCGGGCTGATCCCATGACATCCCGAGGAGGGGGACCAGGGTCCCGTCGAGACCGCGCGCGGCGAGCCACCCCAGAAGCGTGCGATAGCCGGCCTCCAAGAGTTCCGCGTCGAGGAAGGGAGTGGCCACCCGGACGTAGGCGAGCCGACAGGCGGGATGGCGACGGACGACCGGAGCGAGCCGGGGGCAAGAAGCCCGGGCCGCGGAGAGGCCGTCTTCATAGCCGGGGACCATGGCCTCGAGTCTCTGAGTTCGATCCCAGCTGCGGGGTGCGATCCCGTAGTGCTGTCGAAACACGCGCGAAAAGTCCGCCGCGCTGTCGAATCCGGCGTCCAGAGCGACCTCGAGCAGGCGTCGCTCGGGGCGCGCCCGCATCAGGGCGGCCGCCCGTTCGAGGCGCGCGCGCCGCACGAAACGGTTGAGCGTCTCGCCGGCGTGGGCCTTGAATATCCGGGCGAAATGAAAGCGTGAGACCCCAGCCAGCTCCGCCAAAGCCTCCAAACCGAGATCGGCGTGGAGGTTTTGGCGCACGTGGTCCTGCACCTCCCGAACCCGGCGGGCGGACGCGAAGCCCGTCATCGGCAAACTATTGGGCCCACCGGATCTTGGTCACCTCGTGGGGGACCAGGACGTCCTCGTGCTGAGGTATGATGCGGACCGTGTAGCCGAAACGCCCGAGACAAGCCGCACGAAGTGACCACTCACGTCATGGCGCAC
>JBCBRU010000667.1:0-4823 GCA_039819565.1 Myxococcota bacterium
GGTGCGGTTTCCTCCCGAGCTGCGGAGGGTGTGCTTCAGCGAGCGCTCGGGATCGAGGCCCGCCGTTGAAGCGCTGGGTGCCGATCGCGGCGGCCCTCGTCTCGGGGGGGGCCAGCTGTGCCCTCCGGATCCGCCCGCCCCGCCATCGCCGCCGCGACTCTCGATCAAGAGCTGCCCCTGGGCGTGGAGCAGATACCGGCGAAAGCCCGAGACTTCGATCCCTTCAGGTCGGTACCTCTTTAGGGAGATTTCGACGAGGAGCAGGATCTCCTGCGGATAGTACTTCGAGTAAACAGGACGTACGCCAACCCATAGATCGGGACCCCGATCGCCCGGCAGCCCTGGCGCCCCCGGTCCACCTTCGCGACCGCGCCCTTCGGCGTCTCTTCCATCTTCGCCTGACGCTCCGTCCCGTCCGTCCTGACCACGTCCACCGTCGCTTCCATCGTCGCCGTTCTCACCGTCGTCCCCGTCGCGCCCCGAGGGGCCCACGGCCCCCAGGCGTCCCGCCGGTCCAGCCCGACCTACCGCTAGGAACGGAGGGTAGCGGTCCGTATCGTACCGAGGCCGAAGCACGACGGTCTCGCGGAGGGTTCCGACCTGAACGCCGATACGGAAGCCGGAGTCCAAGGTGGCGAGGACATCATGGCTCGGTACGAAGAAGCGGCCCGGCCCCTGGAAGCTCCCGTGCGGAGAAGTCAACACCGTCGAAGCGAAGGACAACTTGCGAGCCCGCTCGATGCCGCCGTGAGGCGCGTGCACGAGGTCATCGATGTACAGCTGTCCTTCCTCATCGAAGGCGCCCACCATGCGCACCACGGGCAAGGGAGGGTCTGCGGGATGGACGCCAGCCGTCGCCCGAACCGTGGGCTCGACGAAGAGGGCCTCGAGAGTGAGTTGCTCGACGGTCGCCGGCTGCCGAGCGGCGGTCGACGAGCTCAGCTCGAGCAGTGGCGGGAGCTTCGGAACGGCCGGACGGGCACAGCTGGCCCCCCCCGAGACGAGGGCCGCCGCGATCGGCACCCAGCGCTTCAACGGCGGGCCTCGATCCCGAGCGCTCGCTGAAGCACACCCTCCGCAGCTCGGGAGGAAACCGCACCCTCCAGCGCGGTCAGGACCGCCCGGGAAGACTCGGTAAGAAGTACGTCCCGAGCCAAGGCCCGCCGAGCTTCGAGAGCATGCCCCTGAGCCCGGGCCAATCCCCAAGCGCGCACCATTCGCTGACCCGCACCCGCGCCTTCCGAGCGCGGACGACCGAGAGCCATCGCCGCCGCCGCGGCATAGACCTGCTCCTCACCCAAGCAGCCCAGGAACCACAGGATCATGGTGGACGTGTCCGCTCTTCCCCGCTCCAAGACGTCGGCGGCGGCAGCGATGGCCTCTTCCGCCCGCGGGTTGCGTCCACTCGCCCCGAGCTCCCCCCGAAGCCGGTCGAGCCGAGCCAGGAGCTCGAAAGCGGCCGCGTAGAGCGCCGCCCGGGTGCGGTCCGACGGCTGCGCGCGATCCGCACGAAGAGCCCGAGCGAGCACCTCCACGTCCACCTCGAGGGTGCGGACCCGGGCGCCGATGACGTCGAGGAGCGGGGGCGCCTGACCGTCAGGGAGCCTTCCCACGTAGCGCGTCATGGCCTCGGCCAACGGCACGACCCGTTCGGGGCGACCGGCCATCAGCGCGTGATGCTTCGCGAGCCCTTCGAGGAGGCGGCTTCCCAGCTTCGGATCGTCCGTAGCTTTGAGGGCTTCGACGAGCACCGCGAGACTATCCTCGGAGCGGAGCTCCCCAAGAGCCCAGGCGGCGGCCGCTCGCACGCGAGGTCGGGAGGCGCCGAGCCCCCGGTCGAGAGCATCCACGACCGGAGGGGACGATGACCGAAGGCGACCGAGGGCGAGGGCCGCGGCCACTCGGTGCCCTTCCGACGCCGTGGGGTCGGCGGCGACCCCGGCCGCCTTCTCCGTCGCGGCGATGCGTTCGTCGTCGCTGGCCGCGTCCGCGAGGTCGAGGAGAGCTCCGGGACCGGCGCAGCCCATCGCCGCCGCGAGGAGCAAGGCGGCCGCACGGGGCAGCCTCAACTCCGACCTCCGGGCGGGCACTGCTCGGACAAGATAGATTGCGCGCGAGCCGAAACGAGAAGCTCGTCGTCATAGACCAGAGGTCGAATTGCGTCGCAGCCGGGGGACGAGGAGGCCGCGAGAGCATCCAGCGCAGCCAGCCGAATCTCCGGCTCGATCCGAGGGCTCGCGGCGAGACGCAGCAGAGCCTCGTGAACGCTGGCGGACGCCCTCTCGTCGGCGCTTACTTCGTTCAGATCTCCCAGAGCGCGGGCCGCCGCCGCCCGCACCCACCGCCTCTCTTTTGGATCCAGGGCCCGCGCGAGAAGCTCGGGGCGGGCCTCGATGACCCCGCAGCGTCCGAGCCCGCGGGCGGAAAGCTCGCGGACGCTGCTTCGGTCTTCGCTCAGGCCCTTTCGCATGGCGGCCACCTCGCAGCGTTCCTCGCGCGCCTCCAGCTGTCGGAGGCTCGTGGCGCAACTCGTGAGAATCGCAGGGTAGAAGAAGATCCAGGGCCAGGATCGGGGCATGGGCGGGGATGCTAGCTGGGGTCCGAGAGTGGCCCAAGCCCAAGGGCCTGTGACACCCATCAAAGCCAGATCCGATCATCAAGGGAGACCCGGGAGCGACGGCAGCGTTCGGAGTTGGCATGATGGGGCGTGGTCCCCGACCTCGGCACATGGGCCGGCCTGATCGGCGCGGCGCCCGACGATGCGCTGGTGGATCTGGCCGAGCGTCTCACCGGCGCGAGTACCGAGGTCGAGGTCGTCCGTTTGCTCGTCGACGAGGTGGAGCGCCGGGTGACTCCGGGATGGTGGACCCTCCTCATCGGAGACCGACACGAGCTGCGCGTAGAGCACGTGGGCGGAAAGTCCCCGCCTCAGCTCCTGAGGCGGCTGGTCCTCCCCGCGGAGATCCCGGTGTGGAGCGCCCTCGACACCTTCGAGGCGCAGCTCCTTCCGCAACCGGATCCGGCGCATCTCGTCTCGCTGAGCGATGTGACCGGAGCCCGCCCTGAGGATGCGGTGATCCTCCCCTTCGGAGGCTTCGAGGTGGTGGGCTGCCTCGAGCTCGTCGACGTCAGCCGCTCCGCGCCTTCCTACGCGGAGCTGGAGAGCTTGAGGCGGGCGCTTCGCCTGGGTGGGGTTGGCCTCCGCAACGCCCGGCGCCACCGCCGGCTCACGGGTCCGGACGCGGTGGACGAGATCACGGGCCTCGAGGGTCCGAACCGGTTCCGCACCACCCTCGAGCGCGAGCTGGATCGCACCGAGCGAAATCGTCGGCCCACCTCGGTCCTTCTCGTGGACCTCGACGGCTTTAAAGCGGTGCACCGAGAGCACGGACGCCTGGTCGGCGCCTCTCTCCTCGCGGAGGTGGGCGGAATCCTCCAGCTTTCCTTACGCCGCGTGGACTGTGCGTCTCGATGGGCGGGCGACACCTTCGCTCTTCTCCTGCCGGAGACCGATCAGGAGGGCGCGCAGCAGGTCGCGAGACGCATTCAGGGCGCGCTTCGAGACCGTGATTTCGACGTCGGTTCAGGGGATCCAGTGCGTTTCACGGCGTCGGTGGGAATCGCGATCTTCGAGACCAAGCCGGACGATCCGGAGCGGATCATCCACGCCGCCGAAATGGCGATGCGCTCGGCCCAAGCCCAGGGGGAGCCTGAGACCTTGGCTTTCGCGAGCACCGGCGAAGCCGAGTCCACCTAACCCATCGATCGGCCGGCCCGGCAGGTCCGTCGTAGCGAGGTGTAACATGCGCAAAACGATCGAAAGCCGGCCTGTCAGACAGACCCCATTTCCGTCGGACCGTTGCCTATGCCTCAGCGGGGAGGCCCACTCACGCCCGTGCGAATCCTCGCCATCGACGACGACTCCGGCTTGCTCCGCCTCTATCCGAGGGCGCTGCGAGGCCACGAGGTGATCGCCGTCGGCCCCGAGGAGGCCCTCGAGCTCATGAAGGAGGATGACCGCTTCGACGTGGTGATCTGTGATCTCAACCTCCCCCGCTACGGGGGCCGCTGGTTTCACGAGCGCCTGGTGGAGCGCGCACGCCACCTCGCGGACCGGGTCGTCTTCTGTACCGGCGGCGGATGCGACGTCGAGGGATGGAATATCCTGGAGTCCGCGCCCGATCGCGTGGTTCTTAAGCCCTTCGACAGCGACCATCTCCGCGCGGTGGTGGCCCGCCTCGAGCCTGAGCTTCCATGACTCGCGTACTGCTTCTGGACGTCATGTCGACCCTGGTGTCGGAGCCTTTCTATGAGGACATCCCCGACTTCCTGGGCATCAGTCTGGAAGAGCTCCGGAAGCGCCGAAATCACGACGCGTACCTCTCCTTCGAGAAGGGCCTGATCGAAGAGGAGGCCTACGCCGAGCAGTTCTTCATCGACGGGCCGCGCCTCGACATCGAGGGCATGAAAGCTACGCTTCGGCGCTCCGCGAAGCTCCTCCCCGGGGTGGAGCGCTGCCTCGAGCGGGTCCAGCAGAGCGGCATCCCCATGTACGGGCTGTCGAACTACTCCACCTGGTACACCGAGATCGACGCCGCCACCGGCCTCTCTCGATTCCTCGACTGGCGCTTCACGTCGTGCCTCACCGGCGTCCGGAAGCCGGACCCGGAAGCCTACCTCGGCCCCGCCCGAGCCTTGGACCTCCCCGTGACCGACTGCCTCTTCGTCGACGACCGTCCCGTCAACGTTGAGGCGGCAGAGGCGGTAGGGATGCCCGCCCTCCTCCGCACGCCCGAGCTCGACCTGGAAGCGGCGTTCGAGAA
>JBCBRU010000668.1:0-4821 GCA_039819565.1 Myxococcota bacterium
CGACGAAGGTGGGCGCGTCCACGTGGAGGTGGCCGTCGACCTCCTCGAGGTGGGATAGGGTTACGGACTCGCGGAGGCTCTCGTGGACATGGAGGTCACCCACCACGCGCCGCTCTCGGTCCGAAGCGCGCCTCCGCCTCGTGGCTCGGGTGGCCGGACCGGACCACCTAGGAGACCTCGAGTTGAGCACCGCCGATGCGGTGAGCGCGTTCAATCGAACCTGCGCCCGGCGCGTGGTGGGTGACCTCCATGTCCACGAGAGCCTCCGCGAGTCCGTAACCCTATCCCACCTCGAGGAGGTCGACGGCCACCTCCACGTGGACGCGCCCACCTTCGTCGATGACACGCACACCCGACGAAACTACCCGCGGGAGTTTCCCCGTCTGCGGGCGATCCGCGGCCACCTCACCGTCGTCATGTCCGAATCCGGCGGCGGGAACGCCTCCCTGCTCGACGTAGGCTTCGACCGTCTCGAGAGGGTGGAGGGCGACGTCGAGCTTCGCACCGTCGCCACCGCAGGCGTGGCTCGGCTCTCGGGCTTCGAGTGGCTGAGCTTCATCGGTGGAGAGCTGCGGCTGTCGCCCCCCGGGCTCGAGCTCCCCGCCCAGCTCGTCCGGGCCGAGGATCGAGGTCTCGCTATTCGGGACGCCGGGCGATGACGAAGGCCACCGTCGACTTCGCTCCCACGTCCGGGGTTTCAATGTCGACGAAGCCGGCTCGCGCGAGGTCGCTCACGAGCTCTCGCTCCTTCATTATCGCCACCCACGGCGCCTTCCCAAACTGTCGCATGGTCCAGATGATGGGTCCGAAAGGAATCCAGGACGCTCCCAAGACCACCGTCGAGGATACGAGGGTGCCCCCGGGGCGGAGCAGCTTCCACATCTGCGCCAGCGCCGCGTCCCGGTCTTTGACCAGATGGATGATGCTGTAGGCGCAGATGCAATCGAGGCTGCCGGGGTCGAAGCCGCCAAGAGTCCGATCGAAGGGGCCCACGCGAAAGTGGACGTTGTCGGCCTGAGCCTCCACCGCCTTGGCTTTGGCGATGCGGATCATCTCCTTTGAGATGTCCAGCCCGTGCACCTCGGCGGCGCTCGAAGCGAGTCGGAGGGCTAAGGAGCCCGTGCCGCAGCCGATGTCCAGTACGACGTCGGAAGGACGCAATCTTTCCTTCGTGAGCTCGATCTTTCGCTCGAAGGCCGCGGGGTCTTCGACCGGTTTCTTCGCGTAGGATTCAGCCAGATCATCCCAGAATCGTGATTCGCTGTTCATTTTTCGTCCTTTCTTTGAGGGCTCGCAAGTCGCAGAGCTTCCTGCGGTACGTGGTCAGTTCGAGAGGTGTGAGGCGCGCGCTCGTCTTCGCCCTGGCGCAGGAGGCGCACGAGCTCGCGCATTTCCGTGAGACATCGAGAGGCTTCCACCTCGATGTCTCGCAGGGCTTCGACGGCAGTGCTCGGGGTCTTGTCAGGACTGCTTGCGGCTGTCTGGGCCCGAATGACGATGGCTACGAGACGATGAGCCACCACGTCATCCAGCTGGCGTCCGAGGCGGTGTCGCTCCCCCAGCTGGGCCTGCTCGTGGCCTGTTCGCGGATGCGCTGCCGCAGGCGACTCGAGATCCCGATAGCGAGAGGGGTCGCGAGGATACCGGCCGCGCCCGCCATTTCCGCCGGAGTGAGCCCCTCGGCGACGAGCGAAACGCTCACCAGGACGGCGGCGAGGCCAACGCCGAGGGCGAGGTCACGCCCGGTCGTCCACCGCCCCAGGGCGTGCGGGAGGAGGAGCAGGGCTCCGGTCACATCCGGCGGCTCGGCGAGGCCTCGGCTCGCGAGCTGCCCCAGGGCCCCCAGGCTCGCTACGGCGAAACCCAGGCTGATCATGGCCACCGGGTAGCGCCTCCGCCAGGGAACGAAGAGCAGGGCACCCACCCGCACCGCCGTCCACGGCCCGCTCCCGTCGGTCGGCGACTCCGCAGCAATCCGGGCGAGGCCGACCGTCACCAGCAGGCCCACCAGGAGTCCGTCCCACCAGCGAGGTGCGGTGGAGGCGGTCCGCGGAGGATGGGGCTCGGGGCTCGTCACTGGGGGCCTCGAGCCAGCTGCACCGGGGGCATGGGGGGAGCGTAATGGGCTCGGACGCCCGGTTCATACCCATCCTCGTTCCGAACGGTCTCGTGGATTTCATACCTCCGCTGTCCGTGGGCACAGGTCACCCGCTCTCGATAGATGTGACGCTCCGTTCTCCACTCCAGATGGGAGCCTCTCCCGGCTCGGTCGGGAACGAAGCGGCCCGAGTGAAGGCGCTCTCGGCCGTCCGCCTCGATGACGATGCCGCAGAGCAGACGGCCCTCGCGGAGGTTGATGCCGGGCTTGGAGACTCCACCGTCCAGGATCAGGACCAGCTGCACCCCCGGAGCCACGGTGTGCCAGAGGTGCTCGACCTTCATCTCGCCCCATCGACCGCTCCACCGACCCTCGAAAGCGCTGAGAGGAGCTTCGGGGTTCATGGGGCGGCAGGTGTCGTCCTGAGCGTGGCCGGTGAGCTCCGCGCGCATTCGGGTGAGCTCCTCACCCGAGGCTCGAAGGCGAGCTCGAGCTCGTTGGAGACACGCCTCGATTCCGGCGACCTGGGGAGGTTCTTCGCCAGGACCTGAGAGTACGGTGGCTGCGCACCCCGGTGCAGCCAGACCTGCGAGGCCCAGGCAGAGGTTTCGAACCACGTGCGCAATGTGAATTGCGTTGGCTGTCATGGGAAGGAACCTAGTCGCGACGACCAAGTTCGCCCATGAGCAGTCTGGTCCTTTCGTCTCGGTCCTTTGCCCGCGACGGCCTCGTACTTTCGGCTGAGGCGCGCCTCGGTCAGGGCTTCATGCGTCCACTCTCGTGGGCCCAAATCGCCATCTCGACCCTGTTTCGGACGCCGAGCTTGTCCATGAGGCTCGCGATGTGGGTCTTTGTCGTGCTCAGGCTGATGTGAAGCTCGGCCGCGATCTCGGCGTTCGTCCGGCCGCGAGCTACCGCCGCCAGCACCTCTTCCTCGCGGTCCGTGAGCGGCTCGGGGGGGGAAGCCACCTCATGCGGCTCCGCTTGGGCGAAGGAGGCGAGGAGCCGAGCGGTGACGCTCGGAGCGATCAGGGCGTCTCCCTGCGCGGCGGCTCGCACCGCCTGAGCCAAGAGCTCTGGCCCTGCGTCCTTGAGGAGGAAGCCCCGAGCCCCTGCCTTGAGGGCGCCAAAGACGTAGGCGTCATGATCGAAGGTGGTGATGATCACCACCGGCACTGGGGTCTCGACGTCGGGCCCTGCGATGCGTCTCGTGGCTTCGATGCCGTCGAGCAGGGGCATACGAATGTCGAACAGGCACACGTCGGGCTCGAGGGTCAGGGCGAGCTCGACGGCTTCCTGGCCGTTTGCAGCCTGGCCCACCACCTCGATGTCGGGCTGAGCATCCAGCATCATGGCGAGGCCGGTGCGCACGATCTCTTGGTCATCGGCGATCAGTACTCGATAGCTCATTCGCGTTCTCGTTTGGGCAATGTCACTTGCACTCTGAAGCCTCCCTGAGGCTGGGCGGTCCATGCACACGAACCCCCGAGCAGCTCCGCCCGCTCTTTCATCCCCCGGAGCCCGAATCCGGCCGAGATCTCGCTCGTCAGCCGGGCCCCGTCGTTCGCGACGCTGAGCTGCACCCCCCGGGGCGCCTCGGCGATTTCGATCGCCACCCGCGCGACCTCCTCTCCGTGCGTACGCGCATTGGCCACGGCCTCCCGCGCGATACGAAACAGCGTCCTCGCGACGAGAGGAGAGAGGTCTCCCACGTCTCCCTGCTTCGTCACCGTGACCTCCGGAGGCCCGGGTGCGGCCAGCTGCTCCAGGTCTGCCTCCCCGCCGGGGGCACCTTCTCCGATCAGGCTCTGAATCTCCGCGAGGCCGCGCTGCGCTTCGGCCTCGACCACCCGAAGCGCCTCGGCTGCCGCCCCGGACTGGAGGTGGGCGAGGGCTTGGCCGGCCTGGGCTCGGATCGCGATGGCGGAGACATGGTGAGCCACCGTATCGTGTAGCTCTCGCGCGAGTCGCTCCCGCTCCTGCAACTTGGCGTGCGCCATGGCCTGCGTCTCCGCTTGGGCTCGGAGCCGCCCCGTCGTCCCCCACGCCATGGCGGCGGTGAGGATGGCGGTGATGGCGATGACGTCCGGCAGCGTCGACCGATCGATGACCAGGCTCACGGCGGTGACGCCCGCGATGAACAGAGTACCGGCGATGATCTCTCGGCTGTGACCCCATCGATGAAGGGCGTGGGGGAGGAGAAGAAGAAAGCCGATCGCGTTGGGATACTCGGCCGTGCCCACCCACGCGGGCCCGAGGAGATCCAGTACGAGCTGAGCGCCGAAGGCGATCCCCACCATGAGGAGAGGACGGTCCCGTCGGCCGAGGAGCGTGAAGGGAAGCCCGAGGGCCACCCACGTCCGCGGATAGCCGAAACTCAGCTCAGGACGCTGAGAGACCTCGACCAGGCTCAGGCCCAGCGCCAGCACGACCCAGACTCCGTCCGCTCGGCTCCACCTCACCCGCGGCGCAGTCTACCTCGCGGGGGCGCGAGGGGCTACACGTGCTGATCGACCAGGATCGGGTTGCCGTCCGGGTCGATGACAACGAAGCTTGCCGGGCCGCTGCCTTCCTCATCCTCGATGCGACTGGCGAAGCTCAGCCCCGCCTCCGTCCATCGCCGCTGGAGGGCTCGCCGCTTCGCCCACTCCACGAGCTCCGCGCACGCGGCGCGCACCGCCTCCCCGTCCCCTTCATAGGGTCGGTGCACGCGAAGATAGGCC
>JBCBRU010000669.1:0-4819 GCA_039819565.1 Myxococcota bacterium
ATGGACGACATTGAGGCCATGTTCTCGACGCGCACCGTTTCACGCGAGGAGCTACGATTTGTTCCCCAGGAGCACGGACATGACGGTTGAAGCTTGGATTCTCGCCAGCCGCCCCAAGACGCTCACCGCGGCGGCGGTCCCGGTCGTGGTCGGCACGGCGGTGGCCATCCACGAGGGCGGTGCGTCCTGGGGCCCGGCTCTCGCCGCCCTGCTTGGTGCCTTCGCCATTCAGATTGGGACGAACTTCGCGAACGATCTCTTTGACGCCTTGAAGGGGGCGGACAACGAAGATCGTCTCGGGCCCGTACGGGCTGTGCAGGCCGGGTTGCTGAGTGCCCGCGCCATGGCTTGGGGCACGGGCCTCGCGTTCGGAATCGCCACGCTGTTCGGCATCTATCTCGTGTCGGTGGCGGGGTGGCCGATCGTCATCATTGGATTGGCCTCCGTGGCCAGCGGGCTCGCGTACACCGGCGGGCCCTTTCCGCTCGCCTACAATGGCCTCGGCGATGTCTTCGTGATGGTCTTCTTCGGCTTCGTGGCGGTGGCTGGCACGACCTACGTCCAGCTCTTGACCGTCCCTCCTCTGGCACTGTGGGCGGCGGTCCCCGTGGGGGCCCTGGCCACCGCAGTTCTGGTCGTCAACAACGTCCGGGATCGAGAGGGAGACGCCCTCGCGGGCAAACGAACGGTGGTCGTCCGTTTCGGCCGGGGCTTCGGCCTTGCCGAGTACGGACTGTGTCTGGCCCTCGCCTACGCGGTGCCGGTGGGCTTGGCGGCCGCGGGCTACGGCCCGTGGGTGCTGCTTACCTGGGTGACCCTCCCCATGGCCGCCGAGCTCGTCCGCTCCGTAGCTCGGGACCAGGGCGCCCCCCTCAACGAGACCCTCGCGGGCACCGCCCGGCTCCTTCTCTTCTACGGGCTGCTCCTGGCTTGGGGCCTGATCCTCGCCGACTGAGCGTCCAGATGGTTCCGGTGGAGAGACTCTCCCTGCGGCCCTTCGCGCGGAAGACGCCCGGGGCTGAGAATGCTCGGGCGCGGTGGCCAGAACGGCGAGGGGTGCTGGTCACGCTCGAAGCCTGCGGCCGAAGCGGCTACGGAGAGGTGTCGCCGCTTCCGGGATACTCGCCGGAGACCCTCGAGAGCACGCTCCGGGAGGCCGAGGGCCTCTCGGCGGAGGACCTCGTTGCTGATCCCGAGAGCTGGTCTGGGTGCGCGCTTCCCCCGCTGAGGTCGCCCTCACTTCGTTTTGGCCTCGAGGCTGCACTCCTCGACCTCGCATCGCGACTCGTCGAGCGACCGGCTTGGTCCCTCCTGGCCCCCTCGGCCTCCGCGGTGGGGGTAGCGGAGGTCCTCACGTCACTCGACTCGGCGGTCGAGGACGCTGAACGCTGTCTCGCGGTCGGCTTCCGCACCCTCAAACTCAAGATCGGTCGGCCCCAGCGGTTTGCAGATGAGCTTGCGGTGCTCCGCCGTCTCCGTAGGCTGGATGCCTGCTTCGAGCTGCGCGTCGACGTCAATCAAGCCTTCGGTCCGGAGGTCGCGAGCCGCCTCAGCTCCCTGAGCGACGCGGGGGTCGATCTGGTCGAGGAGCCGACCCCGAACCCGGTCGAGTGGCCCCAATACGAGACGCCCCCGCTGGCCCTCGACGAGAGTCTGCAGCGATGGATGCCAGGCCAGTTGCCGGAAGGAGCCGGAGGTCAGCTGCGAGCTCTGGTTCTCAAGCCTGCCGTTCTTGGGGGCCTGAGGGCGACGATGGCGTGGGCGGCCACGGCCCGTTCGATGGGTATGGACGTCATCATCAGCCACCTCTTTGATGGCCCGGCGGCGGCCGCCGCCTTGCGCACGCTCGCAGTCGTCGTGGGGGGTTCGGCGGCCCACGGGCTCGGCGCAGAGCGCGGCCGAGGCCCACAGCTCGTGCCCGACGAGGGGCCCGGCTTGGGCTTCGAGCCCTCGGCGGAGTTCACATGAGGTGTCCGGAGCTCTCGGTCCACACCGCGGCGGCCCAATACGGCGACGAGCTCGCGGTGGTCGAAGGGGAGCGGGGCCTGAGCTTTCGTGAGCTCTCGTCGGAGGTCGCTCGAGCGCAGGAAGATCTGCAAGGTCGCCTGCTTCCGGGGCGACGGGTGGCTTTGGTGGCGCGGCCGGATCTCCGCTCTCTCATCCTGCTCTCCGCCGTCCTGGAGGAAGGGAGTGTCCCTTGCTTCCTCCATCCTCGACTTCCGGCCGAAACCCGCGCCCTGCTCGCGGGCCGAGTGGGGGCGGCCATGGTGCCTGGCCTCACCGAAGATGCGGCCGAACAGACGACGGTCCCCCCGGCGGCAGCTCTTCGGGAGCGGTCGGTCTCCTCCGCATCGGATCTCGCGCTGTTCTTCACCTCGGGAAGCACGGAGCTGCCCAAAGGGGTTCGGCTCTCGAGTCGAGCCTTCGTCGCCTCCGCCGTCGCGTCCGAGCGCAATCTGGGTTGGAGGGAGGACGATCGATGGCTGTGCTCTCTACCCCTCGCTCATATTGGCGGGTTCTCCGTTCTCACCCGCACGCGCTTGGCGGGGCGCACGCTGGTGCTTCCGGAGCCGAGGATGCCGGCCGGCTTCGACCCGAGTCGCTTCGTCGAGCAGCTCGCCCGTCGAAGGATCACCTTGGCTTCACTGGTTCCGACCATGCTCGCTCGTCTGATCCGGGCCGGGCTTGCCGCTCCGGCGACCCTGCGCGCGGTGCTCATCGGCGGGGCGGCTCTCGACCCCGAGCTCGCCCAAGCCGCGCGAGAGCTCGGGTGGCCCACCCTCGCGAGCTATGGCCTGACGGAAGCCTGCTCGCAGGTGGCCACGCAGCGCCCCGGGGCGCCCTGGGCCGCGGGCAGCGGGATGCCCCTGTCGGGTCTCGAGGTGGACGTAGCGGACGGCGAGATCCGCCTTCGGGGACCTGCCCTGTTCTCGGGTTACGTGCCGGAGGACGCCCCTCCGTTTGACGACGACGGGTGGTTCCGCACGGGGGATCTCGGCCGGTTCGACGCTCAGGGACATCTCCTTGTGGAGGGAAGAGCGCGCGACCTCGTCATCACGGGGGGAGAGAACGTCGCCCCGGGTCGGGTCGAGGCCGTCCTTCGCGGCTTGGCCGAGGTGGAGGAGGTCGTGGTGATGGGCCTCCCCGACCGCGAGTGGGGGGAGGTGGTGGCGGCGGTGCTGGTCGCACCTGCGGCCGACCCCTGTGTTTTGGCGCCCAAGCGCTTGCGGAACCGGCTCGAAGGACGGCTCGCGGGCTTCGAGCGCCCGCGACGCGTCTTCCTCGCCTCGAGCCTTCCGCTGCTCCCCAACGGGAAGATCGATCGGGGGGAGATACGACGAAGGGCACAGGGCTCGGGATTTGCTGAACTGTCGGACGATTTGGCTTAGCTTCGGTGGGTGACCGCCCCGATGCACATACCGCTGCAGGAGGCGTCCCCGGTCTCGGCGTCCGAGGAGAAGCGTCCGGTGGGCGTTCTTCTCGTGAACCTCGGCACCCCGAATTCGACGGAAACGGCGGACGTACGGCGATATCTACGGGAGTTTCTAAGCGACCCCCGAGTGGTGGACATCAGCCCCCTGGGGCGATGGCTCCTCCTCAATCTCGTGATTCTCCCCTTTCGTCCCGCCAAGTCGGCGGAGGCCTATCGGACGATCTGGATGGACGAGGGCTCCCCCCTCCTCGTGTACGGCGAGCGACTTCGTGACGAGCTCAGCACCCGGCTGGGCTCGGAGTATCGAGTGTCGCTGGCCATGCGCTACGGCAATCCATCCATCCCGGATGTGCTGGAGGAGATGTCCAAGCAGGACCTCGAGAAGATCATCGTCGTGCCCTTGTTCCCGCAGTATTCGTCGGCCGCTTCCGGTTCGGCCCTCGAGCGGGTGTTCGAGGTGGCGAGCGGCATGTGGAACGTGCCCGAGATGACTTCCGTGGGGGCGTTCTATGACGACCCGAGGTTCGTCGAAGCCTTCGCCGAGGTCGCGCGCCCCGTGCTCGAAGAGCTCCGTCCGGACCACGTGCTCCTGAGCTACCACGGAGTTCCCGAGCGACAGGTCCAAAAGAGCGACCCCACCGGGGCCCACTGCCTCAAGGTCGAGGGCTGTTGCGACCGCATCGTGGGGCCCGCCAACCGGTATTGCTATCGAGCGCACTGCTTTGCCACGACGCGCGCTTTGGCGGATCTCCTCGGTCTCGAGGAGGATGAGTACTCGGTCGCGTTTCAGTCGCGGCTCGGGCGGAACCCCTGGATAAAGCCGTATACGGACGAGCAACTTCCCGTGCTCTTCGAGAAGGGCGTGCGCCGTCTCGCGATCATGTGCCCGGCATTCGTCGCCGACTGCCTCGAGACCATCGAAGAGATCGGGATTCGGGCCAAGGAAGACTGGGAGGCTCTCGGGGGCGAAGCTCTCGAGCTCGTGCCTTCGCTGAACGCGCACCCCGCCTGGGTCGAAGGCTTGGCGCGCATCGTCGAAGAAAAAGTGTAGCTCGTCTCGGCCCGTCGCTAGTCGAGGTTCAGATCCATCTCTTTCGGTTCGTCCTCGAATCGAGCCCCCGCGAACTTCAAGCGGGCCGAGCCCGAGGCGCCCCAGCGCGCTTTGGCACAGCACACGGTCCGGGCCGCTCCGGCCTCCGGGACGATGACCCAAGCGCTATCGACGACGGCCAGGGCCTCTTGGTCCACGCCGGCCCCGAGGGCGGCGCCGATGGGCCCCTCTGGGGCCGTGACCAAGCGAGAGGGATAGGTCGCGACGACGGTCAACCCATGGGCGAGCGCCGCGTGGCGGAGCGCTCGCAGCGGCTGAGGGCTCGGCGCGGGAGC
>JBCBRU010000670.1:0-4811 GCA_039819565.1 Myxococcota bacterium
AAGTCAGACCAGAGTTCAAATGTTATTGATTGAGAGATCGTAGATTCAGTAATCGATTCCATTATGGATGGTTTAGCGAAGTATCCCGACGGCCGAATCACCCTAAGCCGAGCCATAAGCGTTCACAAAATGATCGGTAGCGAGTTCATGAGACGCCGGAATACTTCGCTAAACCATCCATAATGGAATCGATTACTGAATCTACGATCTCTCAATCAATAACATTTGAACTCTGGTCTGACTTTCGAACATCATAACCATTTGATGGTGGAGCCAATAATGACTCGAGATGGTTTTGTTTTCATTAACCCTTATCCAGTATTGTCTAGAGAAGGTTTTTGTCCGCCATAACCTCCGAATTAAGGTCCTTCTTTCGCTATATTGAACGCCCGGGGCTTGAAGAAGCCGCTTGCGGTTCCTTGAGGGAAGAAAAGCCCAAAGGCTAGATGCGCCGGGCGCATCTAGGGTCCGAGCCCTCGGAGGGTCGGCGAGAAGAGCTCCAACCCCGGAGCCTGGACGCGCTCCGAGCTTCCTCGGTACCAGGCGAAGGCCGCGCACGGCTCGGAACTGTCGTCCGAGCCGTGCGCCCAGGCGCCCAAGCCAGTCGTGGGAGGGGGTTCGCCTGGAGGCGATGGCTGCTCGACGGGATTCGAACCCGCTGCACCCTGAGTCACAGTCAGGGCCCACTGCCGTAGCGGACCGAGCAGCCGGTTGAGGAGGCCGAGCTCGAGCCCACTCCGTCAAACCGAGGGACGGGCCGTACCGCGAACGTGGGGGAGCCAGGTGAAACTAAGAGCGCCCTTCGGGCAGCCGTCCACGCAGGCGATCTGAAACCCGTGCCGCGCCCCTCGGTGGGTCATCGCGCTGCCGATAACCCGGGGGCGGGCCTCGCGACACCGGGAAGTAACTCACCCCGGCGCTCGAGAGCCGGCCGGAGGCCATCCGGGTATTGGCCTATCCGAGGCGACGTAGCCCCCAGCCTCCGGCGACCACACCCGACGGGTGAGGCTCAAGGTCCGGCGCTCGAGATCCACGGCGTAGCGGTGCCATCCCCCGAGGACGTGAAGGTCGGTGGCGCTGCCCACGCAGATGACTTGGCTCCGCCCCACCTGGAGCGCGTACGGCCGGTGCATATGGCCGTGCAGGACGAGGTCGACGCGGATATCGGGGCGCTCGAGCAGGGACAGGAGTGCGGGAAGGTCGCGCAGCGCGTGATGGGGGCGATCCGGCGCCCCGTCGTACCGAAAGAGTCCGTAGTGAAGCGCGAGAGCGACGTAGCGGTCCCGCTGCTCGGGGGCCGTAAGCAAGCTCTCCAGCGCTTCGAGCTGGGCCGATCCGAGGCGACCCGACGAGTCGGTGGGGCCGGTGGCGCGGGAAGCATCGAGCAGCACCAGAGCCACCTCGCCGTCCGCCAGCCGCTTGAGATGAGGGTAGCGCCCCTCGGGGGATGCGATGCGCCCGAAGAGCTGCCCGAAAACATCCTCCGCGACCGCCTCCGGGGTGTAGCGGTCGTGGTTGCCGGGAATGATGGAGTATCGCTCCGGCGCCTCGCGGCGCTCACCGTAGAGCGCGGCCACCCCTTCGAACTCTTCGCGAAAGGACATCTGCGTGATGTCGCCCGTGCATAGTACGTGGTCTACGCCGGAGGCTTCGACGTCTTCGAGGAGACGCGCGATGCGCTGACGCGCCCCCGCGAAGTGCTGCCGTCGTCCGCCCACGTAATAGTTGAGGGCGCCGGCGAGCCGCTTGTTGAGCACGGGTCCGCGAGCTCGGAGCGGGGACGACGTGAGATGGATGTCGGAGAAATGGGCAAGGTTCCAGACGCGGCTCATGATTCGGTGTCCAGCCAGGGAAAGATGGCGTCGAGGTCGCGGATCTCGGCGAGCACCGGCGGCTCCACGGTGTCGGTCTCGAGCATGGCGAGGAGCTGCCGGGCGCGGTCCACGTGCTCGCGGACGCGGGCCGACGCATAGTCGGGCGCCGTGCCCATCGTGACCAGAAAGGGCCAGTCCGAGGCCACCGCCAAAAAGATCTCCCGGGTGAGCTGTGCGTGCGTGCGCAGCACCAAGGGACGCGCTCCCCGCGGCGCCGGCTGTTGAGCCTCCCAGGCGGAGACGAGGTCGAGGAGCTCCCGCCACATCCAGCTCGTCTCGGGACGCAGCCAGACCGAGGCATCCCCCGACTCGCCCCACGTTCCCGGGGCGATCCGCACTCGCTCCCAGGGCTCTCCCCGAAGGAGCTCGGCCCCGGACTTCCACTCCAGCTCGGTGGCGGTAGCCCGCGCGAGCCCGTCCAGAAAGCTCGGCCCTTCCCGCCACCAGTGCCCGAAGAGCTCCGCGTCGAAGGGTGCCACCAGGTGGGCTGGGCGCCCCATCTCGGCGGCGCTCCGGCGCAGACCGTCCACGAGACGCGTCGCCAAAGTCTCGACCTCGCGGTGGACCGCCCGCTCGGCCAGCTCCGGATCGTAGGCCTGCTTGTCGCCGTGGCCGCTGGCTCGATGGGTCACGCGATGATGACGGAGCCCGAGCGGAACTCGAGCTCCGGTGGGGAGAACGTGAGGCTTCACCGCCTCGTCGCTGAGTTCGAAGGTCGCATCGCGATGAAAATCGAGGAACTCCGGGCAGCCGGGGATCCCGACGTCGCGGCTCCACAAGTGCCGAGCCAGCTCCGGGTCACGACCGAGGACGAGAGGCCCGTCGGTGCTCCACACCGGACAGCGCAAGCCTCCCTGTGGACCAGGGGATGCTCCCCACAAGCTCGCGCCTTCGACGAAGGTGTAAGCGATCCCAGCACTCTGCAGGACCTCGCCCACCCCGTCGAACCATCCACATTCAGGGAGCCAAAAACCGCGGGGAGTGCGTCCAAAGGCCCTCCGATGGGCGTCGACCCCCACCTGCACCTGCTGACGCACAAGCTCTGAATGAGCGGAAAAGAGGGGGAGCAAGGCGTGGGTGGCGGCGGTGGTGGCGAGCTCGCACACCCCAGCCTGCTCCAGGCCGGCGAAAGCGGCCACGAGGTCCCCCCCGAGCCCCTCGAAGAGGCGCCGCATCTCCCCGATCCGATTTCGCTCCGCATCCACCCAAGGGCGCCACGAGGGGGGCACCCGGGCCCGCTCCTCGCCCCAGATCGCGGACCTGCGATCCAAGTAGGCGCGAAATCTCTCCTTCAGCAGGTCATCTTGCCACATCGCGCACAGCGTGGGGCTGATGGACATGGTCACGCGCGCCGGAACGCCGTCCCGTCGCCAGCCATCGAGCACCGAGTAGAGGGGGAGGTAGCAGGTCTCGATGGCCTCGAAGAGCCAATCCTCTTCGAAGAAACGGGGATGCTCAGGGTGGCGAACGAAAGGTAGGTGGGCGTGAAACACCCAGACTACGCGTCCGTTCACGACGGATCCGACTCGCTCCCGAGAGGTCGGTGCAAGAGACGCTTCAAGCTTGCCGGCCGGGTCGAACGCATCGGCTCAGCGGGGAGGGGGCGGTGCAAGAGACGCTTCTCGGCAGCTGGCAAGCTCTCCGTCACACCGCGAGGGGCCGCCCGAGCCACCGCGAAGGGCGCCGCGGCGTGGCCGTTGAGGTGCTTGCCGGGAGCCACCCCATGATCCGGCCCCTTCGCAGGCGCGGAGGTGGGGGTGGGGCGAGAAAGCTTCCTAGCGGGGAGCTTTCTCGCCGAGAGCTTCTTCGGAGGAAGCGGCGCGGCCTTGCGGGGACCGGTGAGGTCGGTCGAAGGCGCGGCCTCGCGGGGACCGGTGAGGTCGGCCGAGGGCGCGGCCTCATCGGCGCCGGGGCTGCGCTCTGTGGGAGGCTCCGGCGCTGTAGCCGGCCCTTCGTCGACCTCTTCGGGGAGAGGCGCCTCGCCCCGGCGGACCGCACGGAGCAGCTCGACGGCCACTCGGGCTCCACCCACCGGCACCGAGCCCTCGGGATCGAGGGAGGCCGGTTCTCCACGCTCGTCGAGAAATCGCTCGAGACGCTCCACTGAGGGCCCGCGGCTGACGTCTGCGGGCCGCTCCGGATCCCCTCCTTCGAGGGGCATCCAGCTGTTCGCCCAAGCCTCTCGGAGACGATGGAGGGCCGCTCGACCCTCTGCGGGGGCGAGCGTCGTGACCTCCGCGAGGAGGGCCTCGAAAGCGTCTCCGTCTTCGCCGCCTTCCTGCAGGATTGCCTGCCAACGGCCGAGGTGGGCCTCGAGGACCCCGGCTGAGGCCGGAGCTCCAAACTCCTCTGCCGACAAGGCAGCCAGGAGGGCTTGCGCGCGGCCGGATTGCGCCCATCGCTCGGAGGCTCCGGCTCCGAGCCGCTTGTCGGAGAGGGTGCGGTCTCGGTGGAGGGTCCCATCCGAGGCGATCGCCGCCAGGAGCAAACCCGCCTCCGAGGCGGGGGCGCCGAGGCCCGCGGGGCGGGTCACGAGGGCCTCCGAGGCCGGTCCGGTGAACCCTTCGGAAGCGGGCGCGGTCATGCCCTCCGAGGCCGAGGCGGCCAGCCCCTCGGACGCGGGGGACCCTTCTGAGGCCGACGCCGCACCCCCGAGCCAGGGGGGCGGCCACGCGGAGCGCGACAGAGCGGTGGGCTCGGCATCGTTCTCCGTCTTGTCTTCGAGGAGCGCCTGCACCCTGAGGGCGCCTCCCAGCGGAGCCGCGGAGCGCATGACCCCGTCCTCACCCAGCTCGAGAAACACAGGACGCTCCCCCAGGGGGGCACGGGCGCGACGGGGAGGCACCGCGATCGGCCGGGACTCGGCCGATCGCGGTGCCTCCCCGTCGCGCCCGTGCCCCCCTGGGGGAGCGTCCTGTGTTTCTCGAGCTGGGTGAG
>JBCBRU010000671.1:0-4788 GCA_039819565.1 Myxococcota bacterium
CCGCTCCTCGACCTGCGTGAAGCCGAGGCCGGCGACGGTGCGACCGGACGACTTTTGCTGAAGCCAGGCGACCTTGGCCACGGCTCGGACGCTGAAGCCCTCTACGTCGACCTCCACCCGCACCAGACTGCCCGCGTCGACCTCGAGCGGCCGTCGGCACTCGACGCTGATCCCGCCCCCGCCCACATCGAGGGTGATCGCCTCGACGGCGATGGGCCCGAGCCCGCCGCGAAGGAACGGGGGGCCGCCGTCGTCGAAAGGCGCGATGAGGACCTCGAGCTCGAGTCGCTCCCGAAACGTGGCGCGACGGCGGACGGGCTCGAGGACGACGGGTCCGGCAAAGTGGACCTCGGCTCGATCGCCGTCGAAGCCCAGTACCGCGACCTGCTCCCGAGAAAAGCGCAGCGAACCCTCAAAGACGTGGATATCGACCCCGTCCGTGAAGTCTTGGGGGCCGAGGTAAACGCCCTCGTCCAGGACCCGCACTCGCATCCTAGGTCCCACGTCCACGACCACGGCGCGCACCGTCCGGCCCGTGGCCCGGAGGCGGAGGCTCAGCCGCTCCTCGAGGGCAATGGCGCGAGCCGCAGGCACGAAGAGGGCATCGGACGACCCATGAGGATTCCAAAGCTCGGAGGGAGGGTGAAGCAGGCCGCGCCTCCAAATGAACCGCTTCGCCGGGTTGCGTGGGCCCGCGAAGGTGGCGAGCATGCCTCGGAATGGCTGCCCTCGAGGGTCGGTCTCGACGCTTGCTCGATACGGCGGCGGGCCTCGTTCTTCTCACCCCGGCTCTTCTCTTCGTGGTCGGCTGGCCTCTCCCCCTCCAGGACGGCCTTGGGCACATCGGGCTCGGCGGAGGGATCTGGTGGCATCTGAACGCCCCCGATGCCCTGGATGCCCCTCTTCGCTTTCAAGGATGGCTTGGGCCCAACCGCCTTCTCTACCTCGCGGTCGTTCCCTTTTCGGTCCTGCCGTCCCCTGTGTGGGCCGTGCAGTCGGGCTTCGTGGCCGCGTTCGGCGGCTTTGGCTTGGCCACGGGCTACGCGACCCGGGCTCTGGGCTACGACTGGCGGATCTCCGTTCTGGTGGTGCCGAGCGTCTTAGGGCGACCGTGGGCGTGCGGCTTTTATCCCAATGCGCTGGCCCTGTTTCCTTTGTTCGTCCTTTGCCTGGCCTGCTTCTCCACCTCTCGGGCTCGCGGGGGCTGGGCGGCCGCGGCCGGCGTCTTCGCCATCCTCACCCACGTCTTCGTGGGCTACGTGGCCTTAGGCTTCTTCGCCCTCAGCATCCTCGTCACGGTCGTTCAGGACCGGCGGATTCCATGGCTGGCCTGCGGGAGCCTCGGTGGGTTGCTGGTTCTCTCGAGCTTCCTGAGAGCACCCGATGCCGGGGCCGCGATGTCTGATGGAGCCTCGGTGGTCGAGGCCGTCTACGCGGCGTTGGGGCCCCACGAAGTGCCTCCCTTGCGCCTTTGGCAATGGATGTCTGCATGGCATACCGCGGCGATCGTCGACGACTATGCTCAGGCGGTCTGGCTCATTGGACTCGCGGGGCTTCTGGGTCTGGCTTTCTATCGGGGTCGGGGCCATCGGCTGCTCGCTGGGGCTCTCTTTGGCGTCTGCGGGCTCGGCGTTGCCTTGCTGGACGAGAAGATCGGCCCGCCCGTCAACTGGTGGGGAGGATGGCTACGCCTGCCCTCCATCATGACTTTGGTCGCGGCTGCCTTCGCTGCGACCGCGTTTCGGACCCGGAGCGATACGGAGCTGTCCGGTCCCGTAGTGCCCTCCCGGGCCGTCGCGGTCCTGTCCGCAGCGGCCCTGGGTGGGGCCTTCGTCCTGACCATGAGTCTCTCCGGCTTGGTGATCCGGGCAAGCCGCGCCGAGTATGCCGGTCTCAGCCGGCTGATCGAGGCCGCCCCCCCGAAGAAGAGAGTCTGCTCCATGTGGTATCCGGGAGGTCACCTGAAGGGCTTTCCGGGCTCCTCGAACTGGTATGCGGGAAATCTCTACTTCGCGTCGAAGGGGGGAAATCCAGCCCACTCCCTGATGGGTAACGCGAGCACGCCCTTCTATCGGGCGCAGCACGGTGCACGAGGCCCTGGTTGGGGCCAAGCTCGAGGGTTCAACTACGCCCGCCACGGCGGCTGGTGCGAGCTGTTTCTTGTCCGCACGCTGGATCGGCGGCCGGAGCTTCCGTTTCACCGCACCAACGGCGCGGACAAGGTTCAGCTCCTCGGGGAACGGGGACACTGGCGCCTGTATCTCCACCGAGGGCTCAGCCCCCCTGGTGAGACGCCGTGACTTTGGTCGTGATGCCCCCGCGGACAAAGAAGTTCCCAACCACCGTCATCGAGCGAGGCTCGGTGGCCGCTACGAGGTCGTCGAGGATGCGATTGGTCACCGCCTCATGGAAGGCGCCCTCGTTGCGGAAGCTCCAGAGGTAGAGCTTGAGGGACTTGAGCTCCACGCAGAGCCGGTCCGGCACGTAGCGGATCTCGATATGAGCGAAGTCTGGCTGGCCCGTCTTCGGGCACAGGCAGGTGAACTCCGGGCAGTCGAAGTGGATCTCGTAGTCGCGCTCGGGCTTCGGGTTGGGAAAGGTGTCGAGGGTCTTCGACGGCGACGTCATAAGCCGCGGACGTAGCCGAAGCGACACGAGCCGTCGACCCGAGGCGGCGTATAGAGGGGCGAACTGGTCGGGGCCAGCTCGACGTGGCATGCCTCCTCTCCATGCCGGAGCCTCTCCCTCGCCGCATCGTCCAGGCGCTTGCGCCCTACGTGTCCGAGGCCCGCCAGGCCCGGCTCCGAGCGGTCATCGAGGCGAGATCGAGAAGCGTGACTCTGGTGTTGGAGGAGGTCGTCAACGACCACAACGGCGCGGCCATCCTTCGAACCGCAGACGCCTTTGGGCTCATGGAGGTCCACGTGATTCCGGGCCCAGCCGGCTTTAGAGTGTCGCGCAAGGTGGCCCAGGGCTCCCAAAAATGGCTCGACGCCCATCGTCACGAGAGCGTCGACGTCTGCTACGACGATCTGCGCGAGCGCGGCTTCGAGATATGGGCCTCGGCGGTTCATGGCGAGGCGCGCCCGCTGGAGCAACTCCCGATGGACCGCCCCTTGGCTCTGGTGTTCGGCAACGAGCACGATGGAGTCTCGCCGGAGGCTATCGCGGCTGCGGACGGACGGTTTCACGTCCCTATGTATGGCTTCGTGGAAAGCCTAAACGTCTCCGTAGCGGCTGCCCTGTCCCTGGCCGAAGTGACCCGAGCGCGACGAAAGGGCGGACACTGGACGCCTCTAGGAGAGGAGGAGAAAGAGGAGCTCTTAGCTCGGTGGTTCACCCAGTCTGTGCGTGCGGCCGAGCCCCTTCTGGCCCGCGAGGGGCTATCCCCCTTGGCCTCCGGGGTCGGGAGTCACGCCCGGCCCTCAAAAGACGCAGCCTTCGAGATGGTGGAGGACGATCGGCCGTGACTCCGGACGAGGCGGCTCGCGTCTTGGGGGTGGCCCGGGATGCCCCCGAGGACGAGATTCGCTCCGCGTATCGACGCCTCGCGCGCGAGAACCATCCTGACCGAAACCCCGATGATCCGGCCGCGGAGGCGCGCTTCCGGTCCGCGGCAGAGGCCCACCAGGTCCTCACCCAGACCCCTCGAGAGGCTCCGAGCCCTCCTCCGGAGGCGGCGCCGAGCGAGATCTTCGACAAGGTCTTCGGCCGGGGTCGCCACCGCCGGGTCCGAGGCGCCGACCTTCGCTACACCTTGCGGATCAGCCTCCCCGAGGCACTCCGCGGGGGCCCTCAGCAGGTGCGGGTCCCGGCGAAGGTCAGCTGTCGCCGATGCGGAGGCACCGGGGCCGAGCCCGGCACGGCGCCGCTCCTCTGTCCGCAATGCGGAGGCACAGGGGTGGTCTCCCGCAAGCGTGGTTTCTTCGATGCGAAGGAGACCTGTCCTAAGTGCCGGGGGCGAGGGCGCTTGTTCCCGAAGCCCTGTCAGGTCTGCCACGGGGAGGGAAGGGAAGAGGTTGAGCGCAGGATCGACGTCGTGGTCCCAGCGGGGGTGAGCGATGGCACCCGACTCCGAGTGGCGGGAAAGGGTCAGGCCGGTGAAGGCGAGGGTGAGGCCGGCGACCTTTTCGTAGTCATCGCGATCGAGCCCCATCCCTTCTT
Organism: Myxococcota bacterium; assembly: GCA_039819565.1. GTDB lineage: Bacteria > Myxococcota > Kuafuiibacteriia > Kuafuiibacteriales > Kuafuiibacteriaceae > JAHQVK01. The sequence goes on from JBCBRU010000671.1 coordinate 4,165, forward strand.
CACCCGGGACGGCCGTGATGTCGTCGTCGAGGTCCCGGTGTCTTTCGCGACGGCCGCCCTCGGGGGCTCAGTTCGTATTCCGACCTTGGAGGGTGTGGTTCGGCTCAAAGTGCCGCCGGGCTCGGCCTCGGGGCGGACCTTTCGTCTCGACGGCCGAGGCGTAGATGGTGGAGATCAGCGCATCGTGATTCGTGTGGAGGTCCCTGAGGCTCTTTCGGAAGCGGCCGAGGCGGCCCTTCGGTCCTACGCGGAGATCGAGGCCGAGCAAGGCGACCTGCCTCGTCAGGCGGCCTTCCGCGCCGCCCTCGATGCTTTCGAGGAGTAGCTCCCGGTTGACCGGCTATTCAGCGGGGGAGATAAGAAACCACGACATGGCGTACGCAGAGCTTCTTTCGAATGTGTCGCTCTTCAAGAACGTCGACGGGGAGGAGCTCGAGCGCATCGCCGCGATGCTCCAGCCGCGAGACGTCGCGAAGGATGCGCAGATCGTCGCCCAGGATGAGCCCGGAGACGCGCTCTTCGTTATCGCGCGGGGACGCGTCAAGGTCGGCCTCGTGGCCGACAACGGCCGCGAGGTCATCCTCACCCTCCTCAAGACCGGGGACTTCTTCGGCGAAATGTCCC
>JBCBRU010000672.1:0-4783 GCA_039819565.1 Myxococcota bacterium
GCGGGGGGCCCGCTTCGCGTACGTCGCGGTGGCTGTGTGGCTCATCGGGGCCTCGGTCCGACGCCGGCGCCACAGGAGGAAGCCGAACAACCCGAGGCCCACCCCCAGAGCCAGCACGCCCCCTTTGGACGGCTCGAGGACCGAGGCCCCGATGAGCCACACAGCCACCGCGACGTACGCGAAGCGGGCCCCCCGCTGCGGAGCGTCGACCCCGAGGCCGGCGGACACCAGCCCCGTCAGCACCAGGAAGGCGCCCGTATGGTTGGGATTGAAGAAGGTCGTGACCAGCCCCGAGGCGGGACGCTGCGCGGTGAAGACCCCCCACAGCGCGTCCAGCCCGAGGGCGCGGTGGACGAAGGCCGCCAGGACCGAGACCACCCCAGCCACGACGACCGGGACCAGGACCCTTCGCGCGGTGCGACGACGTGCGACCTCGTGGGCAACGGCGGCGGCGAGCGCGTACGCGAAGAGCTTGCTGGCTTCCCTCAAGGTCGCCCCGACCTCATAGCTGACGGGCATCGGGCCCTCGGGGTGAACGAAGGCGCGGATCTCATAGGCGCGAGGGGACACCCAGGCGAGGAGACCTCCGAGGGGGAGAGCCTGCAGCGCCGTCAGCAGCCCCAGCGCCCCCAGACAGAGAGACAGGAGAGGAACGGTCAGAGTGCGCCCGCCGTTCCAGCGGGCCAGCACCAGCGAGACCCAGCCCAGTGCGACGAGGCCCGTCCACACCGGCAGCGTCACGAGGCGCCACCCTCCCGCCATGAGGGGAGTGAGAATCACCGCCGAAGCTACCAGCAGCGCGGCGAGCGAAGCCCGGGGCGCGACCATCGTTCACCGATAGCCGACGTGAGGGGCGGCGTAAAACACCGTCTGTTGACCGCGCGTTCTGTGCGGGGCAGTCGTGGCCCATGCTGGACCTCGACCAGGTGGAGTCACAGTTTCGGGCCACGGTGAAGGTCCGGCCGGCGCTCGCGCGCCCCTCCGTCGAGCACGTGGTGGTGGTCAGCGATGCCACCACCCAGACGAGCACCGCCCTGCTCGAGGACTACCAGGCCTTCCTCGCCCCGCTCGGGGAGGGGGTCCGCTGGACGATCCTCCCGTCGGACGAGACGAAGACCGTCGGAACCATGCTGGAGGCGGTGCAGTCGGCCCGCCCCGACCTCGTGGTCGCGGCCCGCCACCTCTTCGAGGACGACGTCGACCTTCCGTACAGCCTCGGAACCCACGCCGACATGCTCACTCAGGCCATTCGAACCCCGGTGCTCCTGACCCCTCATCCCCGGAGCGCCAGCTTTCCGAAGGCCATCGAGCCCCTCGAGAAGGTCCTGGTGGTGACCGACCATATCGTGGGGGACGACCGACTGGTGAGCTGGGGGCTACGCCTCGCGGAGAAGGGGGGCAACCTCTGCCTGGCCCACGTGGAGGACGACGCGGTGTTTCGGCGATACATCGAGGCGATCTCCAAGATCCCCGACCTGGACACCGGGTTTGCCGAGCGCGCCATCGATGCGCGGCTCCTCGGGGACGCCCGCATCTATATGGACGACATTGCCGCGGAGCTCGCGGAAAAGTATCCCGAGGTCACGGTGGCGAAGATCGTGGAGCGCGGTCACACCGTCACCGACCACACCCGACTCGTCAAAGAACAGGGCGTCGACCTCGTGGTCATGAACACCAAGGACGACAGCCAGCAGGCCATGCACGGCGTGGCCTACTCCCTCGCCGTCGAGCTCGTTCACATCCCTCTCCTCCTTCTCTGAGTCCGAGCCCTCCATGCACGAAGCGGAAGTATCCTCGTCGATCACCTATCTCTTCCTCGCCATCCTCGTCTTGATGGTGCTGAGCCTAGCTCTCGAGGAAAAGCTCCACGCCAAGAAGTCCGTCATTACCGGCGTCTTCGCGGCCGGCAGCCTGTTCCTGGGCGCGGCTTTTCATCTCCTCCACGCGAGTCACGACAGCCACCTCCCGGTCTACATCCCCATGATCGACTGGTCGGTCATCGTGATCATCTTTGGCTCCAGTCTGTTCATCGACGTGACCACCCGCTCGGGCATCTTCACGTGGACCGCGGTCAAGTTGACGAAGGCTTCGGGCGGGGATCCGGCTCGTCTCCTTTGGTACTATGCGGCGATCACGGTGGTGTTTTCGGCGGTGCTAAACAACGTCACCGCCATGATCATCGTAGGCTCACTGTCGGCGGTGAGCCTCGACAAGCTCGAGCGCCGGGACCTCTTACTCGGATTTCTCCTGACCGAAGGTCTGCTCACGAACATTGGGGGTCTGCTCACCCTCATCTCATCGATCCCCAACATCATCGTGGGGACGGCGGCCGGCATCAACTTCGTGACCTTCCTGATCACCGCGGCTCCCTACGTCGTGGTGGCCACCGTGGCCACGCTGTTCTTCGCTCAGCGTCGCTTCGACATCCGGGGCCTCGCCGACGACGCCGCCCGGGCCCGAGCGGCCGAGCAGGTGCGCGCCTTCGACGAGAACGAAGGCGTGCCCTCACAGGGTTTCTTTGCGTTCTCCTGGGCGATGCTGATCCTGTTCATCCTCGGCATCGCGACCGCCTCCGTAACCCCCTGGATCTCGGATCTCGGAATGGGGTTCGTGGCCATGGCCTTCGCCGTGGTGGCCCTGATTCGGCTCAAGCATGAGCCTCACAAGGCCTACATCGCCATCGACTGGGACCTCCTCCTCTTCTTCGCCTACCTCTTCGTGGTCATTCACGTGATGGAGCTGGCCCACGTCCTGGACCTGATCGGAGGGGGCATCGCCGCCCTCGAGGCCCTCGGGACCACGGGTTACCCCTTAGCTTTGCTCTGGACCGGCAGCATCGCGAGCTCGGTGACCGACAACGTCCCGCTCGCCGCGGTCCTGGCCAAGATCCTGTCCACCACGGTGCCTCCGACCCCAGGAGACTCGAACCTGTGGTGGGCCACCATCTTTGGCTGCAACCTCGGTGGGAACTTCACTCCCATCGGCTCCGCGTCGACCCTCGTGGCTGTCGCCATCATCCACAAGAACAAGATTCAACTCAGCTTCTTCGACTTCGTGAAGATCGCCGCCCCCTTCGCCGTTATGCAGCTCATTCTCGCCAGCGCCTACGTGCTGCTCTTCTTGTGACGGCGCTCGCCCTTCGCGCCGGGGGTTGCTAGCATCCGCCGCGCCTGCGGGACCCCCCCATGACCCCCCCTGCCACCGATTTTCCCCAACTTGGGCGCTACCAAGTCATCGACCGGATCGCGACCGGAGGCATGGCCGAGGTGTTCCTGGCCCGGTCGGTGGGGGCCATGGGCTTTCAGCGTCTGGTCGCGGTGAAGCTCATCCACGCGAACTTCACCCGCGACCAGGAGTTCGTGAAGATGTTCATCGACGAGGCGCGCATCGCGATGCACCTCAGTCATCGAAACATCGTCCAGGTCTTCGACCTCGACAAGGTCAACGGAACTTACTTCCTGGCCATGGAGTACGTCCGCGGGGTCAATCTATACGATCTATACGAGCGCATCGCCTCTCGGCACCGGTGGATCGAAGTCCCGATGGCCCTGTTCCTCGTGGCGGAGATTTGTAAGGGTCTGCACTTCGCACATACCCGGTCCGGACCGGACGGCCGACCGCTAGGTATCGTTCACCGAGATATCTCTCCTCAGAACGTCCTTCTCTCCTTCGAGGGGGAGGTCAAGATCACGGACTTCGGCATCGCCACCGCAGCCGAGCGCCTCCATCAGACCGCCGCCGGCATCGTGAAGGGCAAATACGCTTACATGGCGCCCGAGCGCCTCCAGGAGCAGGGCTCGGACGGCCGCGTCGATGTCTTCGCGGCCGGAGTCCTTCTGTACGAGATGCTGGTCGGCGAAAACCCCTTTGCCGGGGGCTCCGCCGTGGCCACGATCGAGGCGGTCCTGGACAAGGAAGTGCCCGTGCCGTCCGAACGAGGCGCGGCGGTCCCTTGGCGGCTCGACGAGATCTGCGCCAAGGCCCTCGCCAAGGACCCCAACGACCGCTGGCCCACCGCCCAAGCCTTCGCCGACGCCCTCACCGAGCTGGCCATGGAGCTCACCTATGCCCGCAAGGACATGGCCTCGGGCGACGCCGCGGTGGCGGGGCTCCTGGCTGAGCTCTTCCCGGAGGAGCGGTCTCGGCGGGTGGGGGAGTCCCGGGTGCACGTGAGCGAGGACGGCCCCACCCGCAAGTCCTCTCGCACCGGCCTCGAACCGACTCCCGTTGCGCAATCCAGCCTGACCGAAGACTCCATCGACGATCTGGACGAGCCCACACTCCTTCGAGGGGTTGCCTTCAAGGACGGCGAGCCCGACCTGGGGTCCGGCGGGACCTCGCCCCAGCCATCCGTCGATAACACCATACCCACGATGATCCCCTCGGCTCGGCCCATGCTCTCCGAGCCCACCGCGGACGTCCCCAATACGTACGCCGAGGAGGAAGTCGACGACCCCGACGCCATGACCCTCCCCTCCGGCGGCACCGACGCCACCGCGCAGATGGGGGCCGTCACGTACCGGTCCGGACCGATCGACGACGCGAGCCAGGAGACCCTTCTCCCCGGTCAAGCCTCCGCGCCCATGACGTCTCGCGACGGGTCCATGCCGGTGAGCCACTGGGCGGCGAGGCCACCCATCCCGGATCCGGCGGAGCATCACCCCTCGCGAGACGTCATGGGCGCGGAGGCTTGACCGGGGAGAAGGGTCTCCTGGCTCGCGTCGTCGATCGGTCCGGACCGGTACGTGACGGCCCCCATCTGCGCGGTGGCGTCGGTGCCGCC
>JBCBRU010000673.1:0-4762 GCA_039819565.1 Myxococcota bacterium
AGCCCAGCGCTCTGCATCGGTCCTTTCGCCGGTGGACGGGCACCACCGTGAATCGCTGGCGCGCCGAGCTCGACGCCTAAATCCTCGATGACGACGGCTCAGGTCATCGGCGTTTTCGTCCCGGTGCTCCAGAAGAAGGCCCACGAACGATGATCATTCCCAACGAGCAGGTGGACACCCGCGAAGTCACCACGTGGAAGGGGCTGCACCTTCTTCACTATCAGAGCTCGAGTTGCTCTCAGAAGGTGCGCATCCTTCTGCGCGAGAAGGCCCTGGATTGGACTTCCCACGACGTCAATATTTCCCGAGGCGAGCACATCTCCCCCTACTACCTCGGCATCAACCCTCGAGGGGTGGTACCGGCGCTCGTGCACGACGGTGTGGTCCACGTCGAGAGCAACGACATCGTGAGCTATCTGGACACCTTACCCTCGGAGGCACCGCCTTTTGTTCCCCAGGACCCGGAGCAGCGCCGCTTCGTTGAGGAGAGTCTCGCCCGCGAAGCCGCCCTCCACCTCGATCTTCGAAATATCACCATGCGCTTCCTTCTTCCTCCCTTCGCCATGCGCAAGTCCCCAGCCACCCTTCGGCGCTACGCCGAGGCGGGACGCTCCGACCCTCAGCGCGCCGCCGAGGTCGAGTGGTGGCGTGCCTTCGGCGAAAGCGGCGTTTCGCTAGCCGCAGCCAAAGCCTCCGTCGCGGCCCACCGGGCCGTGTTCGAGGACTTTGAGCGGCGCCTCGAGAAGGGACCTTGGCTCCTCGGGGATACTTTGTCCGTGCTCGAGGTGAGCTGGTTCATCCGTACGAAACGACTGGCCCTCGCTGGCTACCCGCTCGAGGATCACCCTCGCCTGCAGGCCTGGCATCACCGACTCGCGGCACGACCGGCCTTCGCGGCAGAGACGAAGGACGTCTTGCCGATGAGACTCGCGGTCCCGGCCTACCAGCTCTATCTTCGGGGGAGGGGGCATCGCCTTGCGGATGTGACCAAGGACCAAGCTGGCCGTCGGTCGACTGCGGCGGCAACGGACGGTGACCATTGACGACGAAATCGCTCTCTGGTGCATGACAGGTCATGGCCATCAGCCGCTCTCCACGGCTGATGGCCGTGGTTGAGCGGATGGATCGGGTCTACGAGGTCTTCGCAGATGCCCTGGAACAGCAGGCCGAGGCGCGCCTAGACTTCGTGAGACGGGCCTGTGGTGACGACGCCCTCCTCGCGGGACGCGTCCTCGACATGCTCGAGGCCCACGCCGCCGCTCCCCCGGAGTTCCTAGGCGCCCCTCCGCTCTCTACCACCGCGATCTGGGGTCAGTACGAGCTCTCCGAAATCATCGGGCAGGGGGCCATGGGCCAAGTGTATCGAGGCCGGCATCGCACCATCGGTCGGGCCGTCGCCATCAAGGTCCTCAACGGCGACCTCGCCCGCGATCCGGAGTTCGTTTCGCGCTTTCGCCAAGAGGCCGGGGTGGTGAATGCGGTGCGTCATCCGAACATCATCGACGTCACCGACTTCATTCGGCTCGAGGAGCCCCCGCGCATGGCGTACGTCATGGAGCTGCTGTCGGGGTCGTCGCTCGCCGAAGCGCTGGCGTCCGGGCCCCTCACGCCGGCGCAGAGCCTCAACGCGAGCTGGCAGATTCTCGACGCCCTCGAAGCGGTCCACGCTGCGGGCGTCGTCCATCGCGATCTCAAGCCCGACAACATCTTCGTGGTTGGGGACCTCTCCGGAGACCTCTCCGCGCTTCCGTCGATCAAGATCCTCGACTTCGGCATCGCCAAGGCCACGGACGTCACCGACCACCGCACCGCCACCGGCTCGGTGCTCGGCACGCCCGGATACATGGCCCCCGAGCAAGCAGCGGGATTGGCCGTGACCCCGGCCGCCGACGTGTATGCCTGGGCGAGCCTGGCCTTCGAGATGTTGACCGGGCGAGCGCTGTTCGAGGGCAGCCCCGTCTCCATCCTCGAAGCCAAGCTGCTCGGTCCCGTCCCCAAGCTCGATTTCGGGGGGGACCTGGACGGGGCGGGGGAGGCGCGCGCGCCCCTCCTCGAACTCCTCCGCAGGTGTCTCGCCACGCAGCCCGCGCACCGACCTTCCGCCTCGGAAGCCAAAGACGTCCTGACGCGCCTCGGAGCGTCCACCGATGGCACCGCTCGGCGCACCGTGGTGGCCTATGGCGACGATCTCGAGCGGCTCGAGGTCGAGGTCTTCGACCAAGCCCGGGCTGGCGTGGACTTCGCCCGACGGCTCGCTCGCGACGAGGCCCTGCACGTGGGCATTTGGACCGGCAGCCTCTATCGAGACGAGGCCGGGGTCCTCGCCATGAGCGGCCCCGTTCAGGACGGCGCGCGGCAGCTGATGGCCCTCGGCGCGCCCGGTCGCGTGCTCATGGATGCCGCCACCGCGGAGCTTGCCCGCCAGGTGTTTCCTCCAAGTCGGCGAAGCTCGACGGAGCACTGGATCTCCCACGGGCGCTACGCGTTCCGAAGTCTCCCCACCCCGGTCGAGCTCTACGAGGTCCTCGAGACCTCGGCATCCCCAGCCCCGCCGCCGCCGGCCACCCCTGAAGCCTGGCCGGTGGACGGCGAAGACCTGGCGGGGTGGCGTCCGGGACCGGGCCTCACGATTCCCCAGCGACCCGGTTGGGTCCTCGAGCAGCCGCTCGGTCAGGGGGGTTTCGGAGAGGTTTGGCTGGGCCGAAGGGAGGGCGAGGCTCGGGTCTTCAAGTTCGGCTACGGCGCCGAGGCTCAGCGCACCCTCGAGAGGGAGGTCCATCTCGGCGAGCGTCTTCGCCTCACCCTCGGCGATCGCTCCGACCTTCTCCCCATTCTCGGGGCCGAGCTCTCGACTCCGCCGTGCTTCCTCGAGTCGCCCTATGTCCCCGGCGGGGATCTGAAGTCCTACCTGCAGAGGCAAAGCGGAAGCCCCCGGCCTCCGCCGGGGGTCACGCCGGACGGACTCGAGCTTCTCGCCCAGCTCGCGGAGGCGGTCGCGGCCGCGCACTCCGTAGGGGTCCTGCACCGTGACCTCAAGCCCAGCAACGTCCTGGTGGACGACCGAGATCCGGAGCAGGTGCGCGTGGTCCTCGCCGACTTCGGCATCGGCGACTTGGTCGAAGCCCCATCCGGCGGCAGCCCCGACGATCCTTCGGCCCAGAGCACCGGAAGTCTCGACACCGTCGTCCAGGGAGGCACCGCTCTGTACATGTCCCCCGAGCGCCTCGCGGGCGGGCCCGCCTCTCTGCAGTCGGACGTCTATGCGCTCGGCGTCATCCTCTATCAGCTCCTCGTGGGGGACCTCGGGCGACCCATCACCTCCGAGTGGGCCGTCGACATCGAAGACGAACTCCTACGGGACGATCTCACCCAGATGCTCGCCGGCAATCCTCGACAGCGGCTAGCTGACGCAGGTGAGGTTGCGCGACGTCTACGTCAGCTGGACTCCCGCCGAGAGGCCCGGGCGGAGACGGCCCGACGCGAAGCCGCCGCGGCTCGGGCCCGACGCTTTCGCCGGGTGGCGCTTCCCATCGGAGCCCTACTTCTCGCGTTTGGCGTGGCCATGACGGTTCAGGCCCGTCGCATCGCCCTCGAGGCCGACCGTGCCAACCGCGCCGCCGCGACCGCCTCCCGGGTTACGGAGTTTCTGGTGGACCTCTTCAAGGTTGCGGATCCGACCCAGACCAACGCGTCGGAGGTCTCGGCGCGGGAGCTGCTGGACAAGGGAGCGGCCCGCATTCAGGCCGAGCTCGACGCCGACCCGCTCGTGCGGGCGGAGCTCATGCAAACCATCGGCGAGATCTACGTCAACCTCGGTCAGTACGACTCCGCCCTCGAGCTCAGCCGCGAGGCGCTGGAGCTAAGGAGATCTGAGATGGCCGAGGCCGACGTCACCGTCGCGGACTCCCTATCCAAGCTGGGATTGGCGCAGCGCTACAAGTCCCGCTACGAAGAGGCCGAAGCCAACCAGCGCCGCGCCCTCGAGATCTACCGCGCGACGGTCGGCGAGGAGCACCCCAAAGCCGCTAAGACGCTCGGGCTTCTGGCTCAGCTGACCTATCTCCGAGGGGATGTGGACGGCGCCCGCCGTCTCTACGCCCGCTCCCTGGAGATCCGGGAGCAGGTCTTGGGCCCGGATCACCTCGCGGTGGCCGAGAGCTTGACTCACCTGGGGTGGGTCGACGTCGAACTCGGTCGATTCCGAGAGGCCGAGGACCGGCTTCAGAGGGCTTTGGATATCCGTCGGAAGCGGCTCGGCGAGGAGAACTTTCTCGTGGCCGAGACCCTCGACTTTCTCTCGGCGAGCCTCGTGTCGCAAGGCGAGTATGCCCGAGCGGAGCAAGTGGCCCGGCAGGTGCTGCGGATTCGCGAGGCCACCCTCGAACCGGGGCATCACCGCATCGCGACGGCCCTCGTCTCTCTGGCCTACGTGCTTCGGGAGGGCGGCGACGACGCCGCCTCGGCGCAAAGCCTGGAGCGAGCGCTGCCTCTCCTGATCGCGGCCGTCGGCCCGGACCACCTCGATACGGGTCTGGCTCGATTCGAGCTTGCCTGGGTGTACGGCCGGCTCGAGCGCTGGGAGGAGGCCGCCGCGAACTATCAGGCCGCGGAGCCCGCCTACGCCCGGGCCTTTGGGTCCGATCACGCGGCGATGGGCGAGCTCATGAACAATTGGGGCTGGGTCCTCAGCGACCATCTCGGGAAACCGGCAGAGGCCGAACCCCTCCACACGGTGGCGGCCTCGTCCGTATCGAGGATCGCT
>JBCBRU010000674.1:0-4749 GCA_039819565.1 Myxococcota bacterium
CTGAGGGGGCCGGAGCTCCGCGAGTTTGGGCGCGCGGTCAGGAAGCGGTCCTAGCGGTTAGGGAAGCCCAAACGGGCGGAGCTCCGGCCCCCTCAGCCGATAGAGCTCGGCGGGGCGGCTGGCCCCGGTTCGTCTGCGCTGACCCGTGGGCTCGATCGCGCCGAGGTCCAGCATCTGGCGCCGGAAGGTGGTGCGGTCGAGGGACTGCCCGATGACCTGCTCGTAGACCTCCTGCAGCTCGGAGAGGGTGAAGCTCGGGGCGAGGAGAAAAGCAGGGAGAGTAGAATAGGTCGATTTCGCCCTTAGTCGATGGACGGCGATGGCCAGGATCTCGTCGTGGTCGAACGGGAGCTTGGGAGCTTCGTCCACCGCAACCAAGCGAAGCTCGCCGGCCTCTACGGCCGGGGCCAGCTGCTCGGAGGGCACCAGAGCGTAATAGGCCACGCTGATCGACCAACCCCGCGGGTCTCGGACGAGCCCAGAGAAGGTGTAGAGCTGCTCCAGATAGGAGGGCTCAAGCCCGACCTTGGCGTCCAGGACCCTGAGCGCGGCCGCGTGGGTGCTCCCGTCTTCTTCGGGGTGCACATAGCCGCCGGGGAGCGCCTCGACGCCGGCGTACGGGGGCGCCCCGCGCCGAATCAAGCCCACCGCGAGCGCGCCCTCGACCAGGGTGAAGAGCCCAACGTCCACCGTCACGATCACCTCCGGCGCTCTCTCCATACTTTGTGCGACCTCGAGCGAAGCCCACACTAGCTGCGAATCTCGGGGATAAGAAGTCTCCGAAAGACCGAGTCACTAATTGCGAAATTGAACAAAAATGTCTAAGTTCGTTTTCGAACAAAGATGGGAACAACGGATCGTCATTGCCCCCGCCCAGGCGGCGTTGGGTCTGCCCCGCCCTCATCGCCCACGTCCCTTCCCCGGGAACCAGCGGGCTCTGGGGCGGGGAGAGACCATGGATCCGCGAGCGCGCTCTTGGCGGTGCCGCCCTCACGGGCCGGGGCTCTGTTTGGCCCGGACCTCCGTTCTGCGCGCACGAGCTGGCGTCGGCTCGCGCGCCGCTGGCACCCCGATCGCTGCCCGGATCCCCGGGCCGGCGACGTTTTCGCTCACCTGTCAATGCTCTACGCCGGGCTCAAAGCCCGACTCGAGGGGCACGGAGACGTGCGCCGCTTCGAATTGGGCACCTATCTTGCCGACGCCCAGACCTTCCGGGTGTGGATCGACCCGGAACACGGCGACCTGGCCGCGGCAGGGCTCCGTCGAGTGCGGAGTTTCGCCTTCGCGAACCGAGCCATGGAGCGGGAGGTGGCGAAGATGCTCCCTCCGGTTCCCGAGGTGGTTTCATCAGAAACGCACAAACTCATCGTGTTCGCGAAGCGACGAGATCTGGTGCTCCTTCGCGACCTCTGTGAGCACCTCCAGACGAAAGGCGAGCGTCTCGATCCCCGCCACGTGGCCTGGATACTGTCCGGGTTGTACGCGCTCGCCTGCTGGTTGGCCTGGGCCCAGCTCAGCCACCAGGCGATCAATCTCGACACGGTCTTCGTTTCGCCGGAGCACCACGGCGTCTTCCTCTTGGGTGGATGGTGGTACGCCACGCCGATCGCCAAGTCCGTTGCGGCGCTGCCCGAATCCACCGTCGCCGACGGGCCCCCCGGGCTGGAGCGTAGGCGCCGAGCGCTGCGTCAGACCGACCTCGAGCTCATCCGTGCCCTCGGGCGGCGGCTGCTCGGCGATCCCTCCGGCGCGAGACTGACCTCTTCCTCCCGAGTTCCAAAGCCCATGGGGCTCTACTTGATGCTGCCCGCCGGCCACGACGCGGTCTCCGAGTACGCCGCATGGATGAACATCCTCGAGTCCAGCTTCGGTGCCCGTCGCTTCACCGAGCTGGCGATTCAACCCAGCGACATCTATCCAGAGGAGATTTGACACATGGGATACGCAAGATGGAGCCCGACGGATTGGGCGAGATACACCAAGGCTCATCGAGGCCGCTCGCGCCACGAGATCTTTAGCCGTTCAGAGATGATGGACCACCTCGATCCCCGGCATGCCGGCGTTCGAGAGAGCCGCGATAGTGATATCAACCCCTGTTCCAATCCCATCATCGTGGCAGTAGATGTCACGGGGTCCATGGGTTTTCTGGCCGAGGCGCTCGTGCGCCGAGGCCTTGGCACCGTCTTCCGGGAGCTCCTCGACCGTCGGCCGGTGAGTGACCCCCACCTGATGGTGATGGGTTTGGGGGATGCATGGTGCGACCGTGCCCCTCTGCAGGTCAGCCAGTTCGAAGCAGACATTCGCATCGCCGAGCAGCTCGAGGAGATCTACTTGGAGGGAGGCGGTGGAGGGAACGCCTACGAAAGCTACAATCTCCCCTGGTACTTCGCGGCGACCCGAACCAGCTTGGACAGCTTCGAGAAGCGAGGGCGGAAAGGCTACCTCTTCACGGTCGGCGATGAGCCCCCTCCTCCGGTACTTCTGGCGGAGCACATCCGGCGGGTGATCGGCGACGAGGTGCAAGCCGACCTGGACTCCCAAGATGTCCTCGCGATGGCCGCTCGGACCTTCCACCTCTTCCATGTCGTCGTCGAAGAGGGACACTACGCGAAGCACCGGCCACGCGAGGTGCTCAACCAGTGGCGCGAGCTTCTCGGTCAGAGGGTCCTGTGCTTGTCCGATCACGAGCGCTTGGCCGAAGTGATCGTGTCCGCGATCGAGGTTAACGAGGGCTCGAGCCCCAAGGAGGTCACCCGAGCCTGGTCGGACCGGAGCACCCGCAAGGTGGTGGAGCGCGCGGTGCGCGCCCTGGTTCCCTCTTCCGCGGGACGGGGCGGCCTGGTCCGGTTCTAACCGGGGACGGGAGACGCGAGGATGGTCGAACGGACCGCGACGGCAATCATTGGCGCCGGCTACGGAGACGAGGGTAAAGGCCTGTTGACCGACGCCTTAGCTGCTCGGGACCCCGGGAAGACGGTGGTGGTCCGCTTCAACGGGGGCGCCCAGGCCGGCCACACCGTCACCCTGGCCGACGGCCGGCGTCATGTATTCAGCCACTTCGGGGCGGGGAGCTTTGCCGGAGCTTCGACCTTTCTCAGTCGATACTTCGTAGCCCATCCCATGCTGTTCGCGAAGGAGCGCGCCGCCCTCGGCCGCATCGGACTCGAGCCGCGGGTGGTCATCGATCCTCGGTCTCCCGTCACGACCCCCTGGGATATGCTCATCAATCAGTGGGTAGAGAACGCTCGAGGGCTTCAGCGCCACGGCTCGGTGGGAGTGGGCTTCGGCGAGACCCTCGAGCGTCACCGAGACCCCACTCTGCGAACGACGGTGGCGGACTTGGGCTCGCCCGGACTCCGGGCTCGCCTCGACGCCATCGCGCAACGCTGGCTCCCCGCCCGCCTGGCTGAGCTGGGCCTGCGCTGCCCTCGAATCGACGACATGGACAGGACGATGGAGGCTTTCCTGGTCGACGTCCGCGAGTTCTTGGCGCGCGTGGAGCTCGGCGAGCAACCTCCGAGCGGCGGCCTCCTTTTTGAAGGAGCGCAGGGACTCTTGCTTGATCAAGACCTAGGGAGCTTCCCCCACGTGACTCGTTCTCACACCGGACTCCCGAATGTGCTGAGCCTCGCCGAAGAGCTTGGCGTCGAGGACATCGAAGTCATCTACGTGACCCGAGCCTACGTGACTCGCCATGGCGCAGGACCACTTGCACATCCCCATGCAGCTTGCCCTTACCCGGGGATCGTCGACCGGACGAACCGACCCAATCCCTACCAGGGCGCGCTGCGGTTCGGCCGCCTGGACGTTGACCGGTTGAGCGAGGTCGTAGCGGCGGACCTGACCCGGGCGCACCGTCGATCCTCGATACGCCTGGGAGTGGCCGTGACGTGCCTCGACCAGGTGGGCCCCAGTGTCGATTGGGTTAGAGAGGGACGCCGAGAGGTCTCCAGTCCGGAGGCCCTCCTGTCGGCGGTGGCCGGCCGGCTCCGCGCCACGGTGAGCTACGCTAGCTACGGTCCCACTCGCGAGACGCTCTCCATCGCCCGCGCCGGCGATGCCGCCCTCAGCGCTTCTTGAGGATGAGGCTTCCGATCGAGTACCCCGCTCCAAAGCTGCAGAGCACCCCGATCTCACCGGGCTGGAAGTCCTCGTGGTACCGGGAGAAAGCGATGACCGAACCCGCGGCGGCCGTATTGGCGAACTCGTCGAGCACGAGCGGAGCCTGATCGCGCGAGGGCTCCGCGCCGACCAGCTTCCGGACGATGAGCTGGTTCATGTTGATGTTGGCCTGGTGGAGCCACCAGCGCCGAACCCCGGCAGGATCGAGTCCGAGGTCACCGAGGTGAGCCCGGAGGTGCTCGATCGTCATGGGACAGACTTCCTTGAACACCTTGCGTCCGGCTTGGTGAAACAAGCGGTCCGCGCGGTAGGGATCTCCGCCTTCAGCTCGGTTGAGGTGCCCGAAGTTGCTGCGAATGTTGCTCGAGTAGACGGTCGCGGACTTGGTCCCCAAGACCTCGAAACCGTGGCCCGGGCGGGCTGTGTCGTCCGACTCGAGCACCACGGTGGTGGAGACGTCACCGAAGATGAAGTGGCTGTCGCGATCCCGGTAGTTGATCTGCGGGCTCATCATCTCGGGCGTGATCACCAGAGCGGCCCGGGCCGACCCGGCCGCGATGGCGTCGGCCGCGCGCTGGAGGGCGAAGGTCGCCGCCGAACACGCTACGAGCATGTCGAAGCCGCTCC
>JBCBRU010000675.1:0-4736 GCA_039819565.1 Myxococcota bacterium
GAAAGGTCAACTCCCCGGGGTTCGACCGAGAGCAAACGGAATGTCAACTCCCCGGGGGAGGACCGAGAGCAAGCGAAAGGTCAACGCCCAAGCCGGAGACGAAATGAGCTTAGCCCCGCCGCTTCGTCACCGCCCAACGATAGATAGCATCGTAGCTCCGAGCGGCAATATCCCAACCCATCTCCTTACCCATAGCCTGCCGCTGCATAGCGAGGTGGAGCTCGGGGTCGTGACGGTAGACGTCGACCGCCCACCGAATGGTATTGATCAACGCGTCAGAAGAGAGGGCAAACATCTTGTATCCGGTGCCCGTGCGCTTTCCCGGGTCGGCGTGCTCCACGGTGTCCTCGAGCCCCCCGGTGGCATGCACGATGGGAAGCGTGCCGTAGCGCTGGCTGTAGAACTGGTTGAGCCCGCAAGGTTCGAAGCGCGACGGCATGAGGAAGAAGTCGCTCCCCGCCTCGATGAGGTGGGCGAGCCCCTCGTCGTAACCGATGTGGGCCCCCACCCGTCCCCGATGGACGTGGGAGAGACCGATGAAGCGCGCTTCGTAGGCGGGGTCGCCGGAGCCGAGGATCACGAACCGAGAGCCGGTGGCGAGGAGCCGTTCCACGATGTCGCCAATGACGTCCAGGCCCTTTTGAGACGTCATCCGCGAGACCACGCCGAAGAGGGGAGACCTCGGCTCCGGGTCCAGTCCGAAGCGAGCCTCGAGGGCGGCTTTGCACACCGCCTTGCCGGAGAGATCCTCGGCGTTGAAGTGCGCCGGGACAAAGGCGTCCTTCTCGGGATCCCAGACGTCGTCGTCGATGCCGTTGAGCACCCCGACCAGGTCCGCAGCCCGAAACTCCGCCACCCCGTCCAGCCCGCACCCGAAGGCCGGGGTGCGGATCTCATGGGCGTAGCGAGGGCTCACCGTGGTGAGCATCGTCGAGTGATAGAGCGCCCCCTTGAAGGGGTTGACCATCCCGAAGTCTTCGAGCCCGTCCGCCCGAAAGTAGGTCTCGCTCATCCCCAAAGCCGCGAGCGTCTCGCGGGGGAACTTGGGCTGGTGGGCCATGTTGTGAATGGTGAAGACCGTGGCGGTGTCGGCGAACTCGGGCTCGATCTCGTTGGCCATGGGGGCCATCCAGGCGGAGGGCCAGTCGTGCAGATGGAAGACATCCGGCTTCCAGTCCAGCCAACGGGCCAGCTCGAAGCCGCCCCGGGATAGAATCCCGAACTTCACGCCTCCCCACAGCGTGTTCTCCTCACCGCCGTAGATGCGTCCGCCCCCGAAGGCCAGGTCGTGCTCGAGAAGATAGATCGGGACCTCGGAGTCCGGGAGCTGCCCCTCATACACGGCGCACCAGGCGGCGCCCGAACCCATCGGTACGCCGAGAGGATGAGGGCTGCGCACGAAGCCGCTCGCGTCGATGCTCGCGTAGCGCGGGAGGAGCACGCGCACGTCGTGGCCCATGAGCTTGAGAGCTTTGGGGAGAGCGCCCACCACGTCTCCGAGACCCCCCGCCTTCGCGAAGGGCACGCACTCGGAGGCCACGAAAAGAATCCGCATGCGGGGCCCCTACTTCAGAACCAGGTAGGGGCCAAGATGCCTGCGCCGCCGACGCCCGGGACCGGCGCCCGGCTCAGAGCTCGGCGTCGCCCAGGGCGCGCTCGCTGTGGCTCTTGCCGTCGAAGCGCAGAATGATCCCCTTTTCTTCCGCCTTGGTGGCAATCGCGACCGGTCGACGCCAGATCTCGCAGAGCTTCTCCAGGGTGTCGTTGGCCCAGTCGGACTGAAGATCCACGCCGTCGTGGGTGTGCTTGAGGAGGAGCTCACCGCGATTCTCGAAGTTTCCGTTCACCACGTCGATGATGGGGTTTCCGAAGTTGGTCAGCTGGGTGAGGAGCTTGTTCTTCACCTCTTGAAACTCTCGAGACTGAATCTCCCAGTCTCCCGTGCCCTTGTTCATCCCGTAGGTGAAGAGCTTCTGCTCTCGAGCAAAGTCGTCGGTGAGAAACTCATCGATAAAGGTGATGTCGTTATAGAGTTTCCGAACCTCGAAGATCTTGTCGCGTCCGAGTCCCGTCTGCTTGTCCCAACGCTTGCGGGTCGCGAAGTCGTCGCACTCCTCGTACTCCTTGCCGAACTGTCCCTTATCCCAGCGCTCCTCGATATTCCGGAACAGCTCCAAGCCCAGCTTGTAGGGATTGATACGGCCGGGCTGCATGCCCATGGTCGATGCGTGGACCTCGGCGTAGTCGATGACCTCGCTGTCGTTGAGCATCCGCTCCGACATGATGGTGGTATGCCAGTAGGAAGCCCAACCCTCGTTCATGATCTTCGTCTGCCCCTGCGGCGCGAAGTAGTAGGCTTCCTCCCTCACGATATCGAGGCAGTCCTGCTCCCAGGAGTCGAGAGGCGCGTGGGCGAGTAAGAAGCCCAGGACGTCCCGCTCGGAGTACTCTGGGAACCGCTTCTTCTTGGCCGCAGCCTCCTCGAGCTTCTTACGCTCCGCCTCGACGAACTCTTCCGGGTTCACGTAGCGCCGGAGGTATCCGCGGTCGGTCGGGATGAGCCGCACCGTGGCCGGCTCTTCCTCCTCCGCCGAAGGCCGGCTCATTTGCGGCCGACCGAACATCGCGCGCTGATCGATCAGGTTTTCGAGGGACAGGCAGGCATCGAGAAACGCTTCGACCTTGTCCTGGCCATGCCGGTCCATGTGCCGACGCACCCGGGAGCCGTGATTGGCCATCTGATCGAGCATGCGCCGATTGGTGCCGCCGTAGTAGAGATTGTTCTTGAAGAAGTCGCTGTGCCCGTACACATGGGCCATGACCAGCTTCTGCTCCAGCACCGAGTTCGAATCGATCAAGTAGGCGTAACAGGGGTCGTTGTTGATCACGAGCTCGTAGATCTTGCTCAGACCGTACTCATGGCTCTTCGCGAGCTGCTCGTACTCCATCCCGTAGCGCCAGTGCGGGTAGCGGGTGGGGAAACCGCCGTACGCAGCCATCATGTTCATCTCATCGACGGTGACGAGCTCGAAGATCATCTCGTAGCCGTCGAGGTTGTAAGACTCGGCGTGGGCCCGGATGTCCCGATGAAGCTCCACGAGGTGCGGTGGCAAGCTCATTCTCAGCAGCCTATCCAAAGAGCGAGCCCCTCGTCATGCCCTGCCGCGGATTGGCGCCCCTCACTGGCCAAGGTCGCGCAACTCTTGTAGTTCCCCGGCATGCGCGTCCTCCTGGCCTCGCTCACCGTTTCGCTCCTGGCCGCATGCCCGGCGGCCTCGGAGGCCCCCGAGGCCCCCGCGAAAGCGCCGTCCGGGGGGGCCTCTCCGGCCTCTCAGCCCGCTTCCGCCCCGGCTTCGGCGCCGAGCGCCGCCCGCGGCACAACCCCTGAGTCGCGGGACCAGGCCGACGCGGACGGGGTGGTCCGCCGCGGGGCGACGGTCGCGCACGACGAAGCGATGACCATCAGCGCCCTCTTGGAGGACGCGGAGACGCTCCACGGTCAGACCGTCACCGTGACCGGCACCGTGGAGCAGGTCTGCGCCAAAAAGGGCTGCTGGATGGCCCTCAAGGGGGAGGACGGTGAGCCCACCGTCCGCATCACCTCCAAAGGCTACGCCTACTTCGTGCCGCGGAGCGCGGCGGGGATGTTCGCCACCGTGAAGGGCGAGGTCGCGGTGCGTAAGATCGACGTCGCCACGGCGCGCCACTATGCCGAAGAGGCAGGCACGGATCCGGCGGCCATCACCGAGGATCAGCTCGAGGTCGCGGTCGCATCGATCGGGCTCGAGCTTCGCCCGTAGCGCGCCGGCGCGTGTATCGCCTCCTTCACACCGCGGACTGGCACCTCGGACAAAGCCTGCACGGGGTCTCCCGTGCCTACGAGCACGGTCGCTTTCTGGACTGGCTCCTCCAGCAGATCGAGCGTCACGCCGTCGACGGCCTCGTCATCGCCGGGGACATCTTCGACGTGGCGAGCCCCAGCGCCGCCGCCCAAGCCCAGTACTTCGGCTTCCTGGCGGAAGCGCGGCGCCGCTACCCGAAGCTCGACGTCGTGGTGGTGGGCGGAAACCACGACGCCGCCGCTCGCCTCGACGCCGCCCGCACGGTGCTGGATGCGCTCCGCATTCGGGTCGTGGGCGGTCTCCCGTGGTCCGGAGACCGGTGGGACTTGGACCGCATCCTCGTACCTCTAGGGGACGACGGCGGCGAGCTCCTCCTGGTGGCCGTGCCCTTCCTCCGGCCTCGAGATCTGCCCCGGTCCTGGGAGGAGGCGCGTGCCCGTGCGGGTCTACCCACCGACGGCGCGGAGATAGAAACGCTGGACCCCGAGACGGAGGGGCCCATCGCCCTCGGACATCGCGCCCTCTACGCCGCCCTCGCGGAGGCGGCCGAGACCCGGCGCCCTCCGGGCGGAGCCCTCCTCGCTACCGGGCACGCTTATGTCTCCGGGAGCCAGCTCAGCGAGCTCAGCGAGCGCAAGATTCAGCAAGGCAATCAGCAGGCTCTGGCCGCTTCGACCTTCCCCGCGAACTTCGCCTACATCGCCCTCGGTCATCTCCACCTCGCCCAGGTCGTGGGTCAGCAGCCCGAGACCCGCTACTCAGGATCGCCCATCCCGCTCTCGATGGCCGAGCTGGACTACCCCCACCAGGTCCTCCTCGCGGACTTCGAGGGGGCAGGCCTGCATCGGGTCACGCCCGCCCTCGTTCCCCGCTTCGTGGAGCTGCACCGGGTGC
>JBCBRU010000676.1:0-4736 GCA_039819565.1 Myxococcota bacterium
AGGTGGCCGACCTCTTCGAGATCGTAGTGCACCACCCGCCCGGACGGCTGCGCGCGCACCACATATCCATTCACATCCTGGCGAGGGCCACGGCGGGGTCCGGCGCGACCCAAGAGCTTGTCTAGCCACGAAGATGACATGCCGCCTCGGCCCCGCTCCGCTTAGAACCAGGACTTGACCCAGTTGTACGCGGCCTTGGCCCCGTTGGCGATCGCTTCTCGATTTTCGTAAATGACGGCGCCGCCGTAGGCGATAGCTCCACCGGCAATGAGGACCGGGTTGGCGGTGGCCACGCCCGCCATCATCGCCGCCCCAGCGCCCGACTTGACCCCACCGACCACGGCCTTCTCGGCGTCACCATCTCGAATGCCGGTATAGATATCCTTGGCCCCGTCGATGATGGCCACGGCTCCACCGGTGGAGGTCCCGAGGGCGAGTCGGCCGCCTACCATGGCGGCGCCCGACACCACGCCCACGGTGCCGGCCCCTACATCGGCTACCCCTTCGACCTTGTCTCCGCCGTTGGCGAGGGTGCTCACGCCGTTGGCGGCCTGCAGTCCGCCTCCCACCACCCCGAGGACCCCGAAGCCTTTGGTGGCCACATTGCCCGCCCGAGCGGCGGTCGAGAGCTTCGGCGCGGGCGGCTGCTTGAGCTTGGGCGGAAGGGCTTCCTCAACCACCCGTCGATAGTTTTGGATATCGCGCTGAAGCTCCGGAACATCGGAGACGTTCTTGCCGGCCGCGTTCGCATCCGTGATGCGCTTCATCAGCGGCGCATACTCCTTCTCTAGATGCGGAGGCAGCTCGACCCCGTGAATCTTGCCTTTATATCCGGTGGCATCATGCAGCGAGATCTTGTCGCCGCCCGCGGTCGTGAGTTTATCGTCGATGAAGCGCGAGAGATCTCTCGACCCCACCTGGACTTCGTGAGTGAGACCATCAGCTCCCTTGACGGTGCTGTGAATTCGGCCGGTATAACCCCACTTATTAGGCTTGGCGATGTAGTCCTGCTTGAGCTTGAGGCCATCGCCGACGGTCTCCTGGGCTGCCTCCTGGGCCCGATAGAACTCCTTATAGCCGGGCTGGGAGGGATCAATGTCGATGCGCGCTCCAGACAGATCCTTGATGTCCCCAATATGAGGAGTCCCGCCCTCCCGGAGCTTACCGAAAGTCGAGAACGGCGTCTTGGCTCGGCCGTAGACCTTAGCATCCACGCCGCTCGCCTCCGCGGCGTCGGACAGCTTGCGGACGACGGCTACGTTCTCTTTGGCTACGGCACGATTCAGCTGGCGCAGCCGGATGTCGTCGGGTCCGGCGAGGTCGTCGGCGCTGAGCCCTTTATAAGCCTTGTAGGCGCCATCCTGGGTGAGCGGAATCCCGTTGAACTCTCGGCGCCCCGCCATCGCGGCAGGGCCAGCGAGGGGATTGAGGTTGACGAAGTCATCCTGCCCCGCAAGGCGAGCTGCCTCCTCGCCGAGCTCCCCGTTCGTGACGCCTTCCGCCGCCGCGCGGATGTCTTTGACGTCGTTGTCCGAGACACGGTCCTGGGATGACGATCGTCGGGTTGAGTCGACCGCTTGGCTTCGGTTCGGGCTTGCCGCTTGCACCATGGCTATTGTCCTCCTGG
Source organism: Myxococcota bacterium (assembly GCA_039819565.1). Taxonomy (GTDB): domain Bacteria; phylum Myxococcota; class Kuafuiibacteriia; order Kuafuiibacteriales; family Kuafuiibacteriaceae; genus JAHQVK01. The sequence goes on from JBCBRU010000676.1 coordinate 1,628, forward strand.
AGTGCGCTGAACGCGCGGGCGGGCCCTGTCCTGTTGGCCCGGGTTGATGAAGTCGGAAACGCGGAGGCCCTCCCCGGCGGACCTACGGGCGGCGGTCAGAGTGGGAGCTCGGACCGCGGGACGGTCGCCCACGAACCGAGCGTGCGCGCGCGCCCGGTCGAGGGCCGAGGCGCTGGGCGAGTACCGCTTGAGGAACACCTGAGCGGCCGGCTCCCGGACCAACAGCTCGCGCAGCTGCTCCGCCACGGTCGGGGAGGCCAGAGTGGTCCGAAACGCGACCGCGAGCCTTAGAAGCTGGTCCACTTCCTCCGCCGCGTGGGGCGTCGTCAGTGCTTCGCTCAGCGTCTTGGCGAGTCGAGGAAGCTGATCGGAGCGGAGCTCGAAACGCTCGTGCTGAGCCCCTACGAGGGCCGAGAGCACCGCGTTCTCCATGACCTGCACCCTTCCATTTTCGGAGCCTACCGCTCAGAGTTGCGGTTTTCTTTCAGCCCTCGGGGATAGGGTTTGCGGCTCTCGGCGGGCCCTGCTTTGCCGCAATGCACAGCTGGGCCGAGGGCCCTCCACCGATGAGAGCGTCCCAAGCCGACGGAGAGCGGCCGCGCAAAACCGCTATCTGTATGCTCTTTAACATTTCACTTTTGATAAAAACTGACCATAGGTCGGCCTACGTGAGGGCATACGCTTCACGTCGGGGATCTGCGTCCTGAGGCTGGTCGGAGACCGCTCATTCCCCACCTGAGGCGCCTGCGAAAGATCCCCCGCCAAGCGTATTCGGCCGTACTTTCAAGTTGTTGGTCCACCGTCAGGCGCGTGCCGAAGCTCTCAGCATGAGCTCACTTTGACGTACATAGACGTCAATCGAGGTCCCCTTCGGCCTTCCACCAACCTTACTCCGATGATTCGATCTACGCAGTGTCCTTGACGCTCCGCGGCGAGACATTGCACGGATTTCGATATGCGTGACTCACGACGGAGTTCGAACGTTGGCCGCGAGGAATTCGTTCGCACTCCGGCGACGGACCCTCACTCCCCTCCCGCCGGCGATGTGGCCGAGCTCTTCGAGCAGGCGGGGGTGGAGGATCTTGCCTACCGGGAGCTCGCTGCACCGCAGCGCGCTGCCGAGGCGCTCGAGCGCTGGCCTCTCGTGCGCGCCACGCTTTCCGTCCTCGGCCGCAGCTACGCCGCCGCCGAGGTAGCCGACAGCCATGACGCAGCCGCGTTTTTCCGAGGAGACCGCCGATGATCGACCCGCTTCGCATCGCCTTCCTCGGGGTCAGCGGAGGCACCGGGCGCACCACGCTGGTGGCTCACGTGGCCAAGGCCCTGCACCAATCCGGTCAGGTCCCGATGGCCTTTGACCTCGACCCTCAGAACACTCTCGGACTCCACCTGGGCATGAAGCCCGGAGAGAGCTTCGGCTTTTGTCGGGAGGAGGTCACGCTCGAGGCCATCCCACAAATGCTCCGACGCAACGGAGCTCGGGTTCCGTACCTCCCTTTCGGAGCCGCTTCGGACCAGGAACTGCGCCACATGGAGCACCGCATGGCTCAGGATCCTGAGTGGCTTCCGCAGCGGATGCGAGGCTTCATGCCCCGCAACTGCTCCATCGCGCTCATCGACGCGTCGGCGTCGACCGGACCGTGGCGCCGAGCTGCCCTCGAGGCCGCCGACCTCGTCGTCATGGTGGCCCGACCGGACCCGGGCTGCTTCGCGGCTCTCCCTCACGCCGAGCGCCGTCTCACCGAGGTCCTCGGACCCGATGAGCTCGCCGCCCGCTCGGTCTGGGTCCTGTCGCGGTTCGACGCCTGCCGCTCGCTGGACCGCGACATTCGTCTGGCCTTTCACCACGCCCTGCGACGCCGGCTCTTGCCGGTCGCCATCACCGAGTGCGTCAGCCTCGGCGAGGCGCTGGCCCGCAACGAGACCGTCGATCTTCAGGGCGGCACCCAGGTTGCGCTCGAGCTGTGTGCCCTGACCGAGGAGCTGAAGTCGCGCGCCGAAGCCGCCGGCCCCCGCACGGACGCCCCGTGGCCCGCAGAGTCTCCCCGGAGGCTTCGACTGACGGCCATCACGGGCGGCCACGACGACTGGGAACAAGGCACGACGAGCCGAGGTCGCTACCATGTCAAACGCTGAAGGCGTTTCCCTTCCTCGTCTTCTGGGACAAGGCATCGCGGTCGTCCTGGCCCTCGCGGCGGCGGCGATGGTCGTGGTCGTGCCCCTCGACCTCGAGTCCCAGGTCCTGTTCGGCGTTCTGGGGTTCGGGGTTGCGCTGGTCCTCGGGCGCTTTCGAGGCCCCAAGGTCGACCTCCTCCTCATCGTGATGTCGCTGGTGATTTCCACCCGATACATCCACTGGCGAATCACCATGACCCTCCCCGAGGAGTGGTCCTTCGACCTCCTCTTCGGAGGCCTCCTCCTGATGGCCGAGCTGTACGCCTTCGCAGTTCTATTCCTCGGGTACTTTCAGACCGCGCGGCCCTTCCGGCGTCGGCCGGTGCCGCTGCCCTCCGACCCCTCCACCTGGCCCGTGGTCGACATCTTCATTCCGACCTACAACGAGCCCCTCAAGGTGGTTCGGGCCACCGCCCTGGCCGCGAAGGCCATCGACTGGCCAGCCGACAAGCTTCGCGTCTACATCCTGGACGACGGGGGCCGCGACACCGGCTGGAAGACGGACGCCCATCGGCAACGCGCCCGAGAACGCAATCGAGCCTTCTCAGTCTTCTGTCGCGAGGCGGGCATCTATTACGTCACGAGACCGGACAACAGTCACGCCAAGGCGGGAAATCTCAACCACGCGCTTGCCAAGACCTCCGGGGAGTTCATCGCGATCTTCGACTGCGACCACGTCCCCACCCGCTCCTTCCTGCAAATGACGATGGGGTGGATGCTCCGCGAGCCGCAGCTCGCGCTCTTGCAGACGCCTCACCATTTCTACTCCGCCGACCCCGTGGAGAAGAACCTCGGTCGCTTCCGGAAACTCCCGAACGAAGGCGAGCTCTTCTACGGGCTCATTCAACCGGGCAACGATCTATGGGACGCCACCTTCTTCTGCGGCTCCTGCGCAGTCATCCGGAGGGCCCCTCTGGAGGAGGTTGGGGGGATC
>JBCBRU010000677.1:0-4735 GCA_039819565.1 Myxococcota bacterium
AGCTGCCGTCTCCGAGGCGGCCGCGGGAGCGCCCGCCTTGCCCTGGCCGCTCCCCTTCTTGCCCCGACGTTTCCCGGTGCGGGGCGCCTTGGGGGCCACCTCGGCGGGAGCCTTCGCGCCTTCGTACTTGCGGCGGAGGGTGGCCAGCCGGTCCTCGGCCAGCTCCAGATGGCCTTTGATCACCTGGTAGGCGGCATGATCGTTGGCCGCCTCGGAGACGGCAGCTCCAGCCGAGGCCGCAGCTCCAGCCGAGGCCGCAGCTCCAGCTGAGACCGCGGCTCCAGCCGCGGAGACCGCTTCTCTAGCCGCGGAGACCGCAGCTCCAGCCGCGGAGACCGCCGAGGCCGCGGTCGCCGCGGTGGAGGAGGCTGCGGTCGGAGCCACCGAGGCGGAGGTCGCGGAGATCGCGAGCGAAGCCGTCGCTCTCGCCGAAGCCGTGGCGGCGGAGCTTCCGAGTGATCCGCCGGCGGCCCCCACGGAGCCTTCGGACCCGAACCCCTTGGAGACGGTCGCCGCCGAGGCGGAGGCGGTCGCGGTGGCCTCGGACTCCGTCTCGCTGGAGCCGGCCGACTCCGAACAACCCACCGAGATTCCGTCCCCGGTTGGGGGCGACGTCACCCCAACCTGAAGTGATCTCCGTCGGGCTCCTCCTCGCTCTCCTGCAGGCGCCCGGTCCGGCCCGACTCATCTCCGCCGGCGGATGGGGCCCAGAAGGGCACCATGCCTCCCTCGAACGCGATGTCGACCTCCTGAGAGACATCCTCGCCCCACCGGTGACCATCCTGTTCGGGAGGGGGGACGATCTCCCCACCGTGCAGACCGCCACCGCGGTCGACCCTCTCCACCAGCGCCTCGCCCTCGTGTTCAACCGACCGGATGGCTTGGGGGTGACCTACCGCCCCCCACGACACCTCGGAGACGAGGGCGCTCGACCTCGCACCTTCTTGCGGGCGGTGCGAGCCGCAGCTCAAGGGCCCGAAGGAGCGGTGATCTTCGGCGCGGGCCACGGAAGTCCCGCCCGCGGCGACGAGACCGCGGCCGCGTTGGAGCTCTGGGGAGGCCCGATCGACGTGCCCACCTTGGCCCAAGCGCTCGACGGCGTAGTGGGGGGCGGGACCCTCACCTTCGTGCTTGGCCAGTGTCACTCGGGCGCCTTTGCCGATCTCGTCCACCGGGGCGGTGACCCGAGCGCGCCACTCGCGGAGCCCGTACGCTGCGTGCTGGCCGCGGCCCCGGCCGAACTCGAAGCTGCCGGCTGCTCACCCGATGCGTCGGAGGGTGGCTTCCTCCGATATATCGTTCGAGCGCTGAACGAGGGCGTGGACTACGACCGGGACGGTCGCACCGGTCTGGACGAAGCGCTCGCCTTCGCGCGCATCCACGACCCGACGGTCGACGTGCCGGTGCGGTCCAGCGAAGTTTGGCTGTCAGGCCAGGAAAAGGTGGAGCTCGCTGGCGCCGACGGTGCGCAGCTTCGCGCCGACGCCGACCCGGCCGAGAGGGCAGTGCTCCGAAGTCTCGGGGGCGACACGCCCCCGGCGGCCATGGCCGCGCGTCTCGATGCGCAGGTCAAAGAAGGTCAGCGTCTGGACGACCTGCTCACCAAGGCGGATGAGCGCTTCGAAACGGCGCGCCGGGCCGCAGAGGACGAAGTGCTCGCCCGCTGGCCGGTCCTTCTGCACCCGTTTCACCCCGAGGCTCGCGCCCTCCTCGGGTCCGGAGCTCCCGGATTCGGTCGCTGGTGGAGCCAGAGCGAGCACGCTCGAGCCCTCGAGGCGGCCGACGCGGCGCGCGAAGCTCTGGTCGATCAGCGATGGATGATCGAACGCGCCCTGGCCCGCACCGACCGGTGGCTCCGCGTCGCGCGGAGCGTGGTCGGTCGCACCCGGGCCCGCGGGTCACGTCTCGCGGTCCTGAACCGACTTCGCGCCTGTGAGGCGCGGGCGGTGCCGCTCACTCGCCGCGGTCGCGAAGCTCTTCAAAGACCTCGGTGACGCCGTTCACGACCCGCTCGCCCCCTCGAGGCACGGTGAGGGCTTCGACGTCGATGCGCAGCTGATGGAGACGGTCGGGGTCATCTCGCCAAAGCCGAGCCCGGCGGCGGTGAAGGGCTTGAACCCGTCGAATCTCCGCGCGCGCCGCTTCGAGGTGGGGGGAGAGAGCCCCAAGAAGGTTCTCCGACAGGCGCGCGGGGTCGACCCAGAGGATTCGGCACGACGAGCGCACGGCATCGGGGAGCAAGGTCGCTCCGAGGAGGGCCAGATTCTTGGGCTGGTTGCCCAGGAGCGCGTCGACCGCGTCGACCGGCCCTACGGCAATACGGGCGGCGTCGCGACCGTGGCTGTCCGCAAAGTTCGCGGCGGCCTCGCAGAGGGCATCGGCGCGGCGGCCCAGGGCCTGCCGAGACGCCTGCCCCCACACGGAGAGCCGCGCATCGATAGCCTCGACCGTTGCTGGGCGCCGCGGTGCGAGGTCTTCGTCGGTCATGGAGAGATGCTGGACGCTGACCATGTGCTCATGACTCAGCACGGACCGGGCCAGGTCTGGACACGTTTCAATCCGGAACGAGATCGCCAAATAGAGGCGGAATTTGCGCTCATTCCTGAGCCTCCTCTTTCAGTTTCGTTCTCTCCGACATCAAACCACTGGTCTCGAGCCCCCGATCGGTGTCCGCGATGGGGTCTCTGGACCCCGGGTCAGCCCAACGTCTTTCCGTACCCGCAAGGAGCCGACCGACGTTCGGGAGGTGGCGTGCAAAGACCACAGTGGCCACGATCAGGGCCAATGTGCGAGTCTCACCCGCTGCGCCTGTAAACCACACCGCAGGAGTGAGTACGGCCGCCGCACACAAGCTCCCAACGCTCACTCTCCGACCGATAGCGACCGCGAGTGCGAAGGAGGCCATGGCTACGGCCGTCCCTAGCGGGCTCAGGACCGCGAACGCGCCGGCGGCGGTGGCCACGCCTTTGCCCCCTCGGAACCCAAGGAAGGGGCTAAACACATGTCCGAGTACGGCGGCGCAGGCCGCACCTGCCCCCAGTCGGTCCCCCCCGAGCTCGAGACCGACCAAGGTGGGCAGCGCACCTTTGGCGCCATCGAGGGCCAGAGTCACCAATCCTGCCGTCCGACCGACGGTCCGGGCGACGTTGGTCGCCCCGATGTTCCCGCTCCCCGCAGACTGGACGTCGACGCCCGCGCGGCGCGCCAACAGCCACCCGAAGGGCACGCCCCCGAGCAGGAAGGCCGCCGCCATCACCCCGACCGTCAGCATCCTTCGAGCATGCGAGCTGCTGGGTAAGCCGTCCAGAAGGAGATGAGCTTTCCTTCGCGACTCTCGTCTCGTCGCCGATACGCTGGGATATAGAAACGCCGGAGATCGCCCGAAAAGGCTCCTCTCCGGGTCTCAGAGCGCTGGCACGCCCCCTGCTCTAGGGAGGGTCATGCGAACGACTCCCGACGCCGCACACATTCAGATCACGGAGCGACTCAGCGCGCCTGATTTCGGTCGGGTCGAGCTCGCTCGCGAACTCGTCCGAACCGGAGCGATCGAGGCGGTGGCCATCGCCGACCTCGGCCGGGCCGGCGGAGACATCGTCACCCGGAGCCTGGTGGTCCAGGCTCGAGACCAAACCACCGTCCGCAGCCTCCTCGAGCGGCTGGCCCAAGGACCCTTGCCCGATCTGTCCCGTCCGGACCCCCGGACCTTGGACGGTCCGACCTCGGTGACCCGCCCTGAGCAGGGACTGGTCGGCCTCGATCCGCGCCGGATCGGCCCTGAGACGCGCCTCCTTCGGGCCACCGAGGACGAGGTGCACACCTGGCTCGCGCTCTTCGGACGCCCCGGAGGGAACGGAATCAGCCGGACCTGGCGCGCGATGCTGAGCGATCTCACGCCGCGCATCGGGTCCATGCTGGATGCCACGCGCGTGCCGTTCCCGCAGGTGAGCGGGCCCCTGGCGCTCGATGGCGCCGGGCGCATTCTCGCCGCGGACGGCGAGACCGCGGCCTGGCTCGCGCTCGAGGGCCGGGCCGAGCGCCTGCCCACGCTCCTGGCCGTAGGGAGGAGCGACACTTCGGTGTCAGGGCCCCTGGACGGCGCCCGCATTCGTCTGCGGGCGGCGCACGGAAGCCTTGGCGACGCCTGGCTCGGTACCCTGGCCGCGCCCGCTCCACTGGAGCGCGCCGTGGACGCGCTGCTGACGCCCACGCAGCGGGCGGTGGCCGAGTACGCGGCGGTGGGAGCCACCTGCGCCGAGATCGCGGCCACCCTCGGCATCCGGGTGGAGACGGTGCGTACTCACGTGCGGGACATCTACGCACGGCTGGGCATCTCGACCCGAGCCGAGCTGGCCCGCCGGTGGGCTCCCCTCTCGGACGGGGTGCAAACGAAGGCCGCATGACCGCTCCCGGCCCTCTCCTTCGGGTAAGGGTCGGGGGCCTCCTCCGCTCGGGGCCTGCCTGATCGTCACAGAGTCGGCCAGGAAAGGGTGACATCCGTCATGGAGGCTTCATCGCTTTGACAAGGCTCCAGCGTACACCTCCGCCACGCTCCGACAGACACGTTACGGAGCGGGAGGAGTCACTCAGTGAACACACGCATTGCTCTCGCCACCACGGGGGGCCTCGTCAAAGCGATGAAGCCTCCATGACGGATGTCACCCTTTCCTGGCCGACTCTGTGACGATCAGGCAGGCCCCGAGCGGAGGAGGCCCCCGACCCTTACCCGAAGGAGAGG
>JBCBRU010000678.1:0-4735 GCA_039819565.1 Myxococcota bacterium
ACGTCCACGTCTGCGCATAGGCGACATCCAGAATGCCCAGGTAGCTGGCCCAGCCAACGGCGCCGAGCCCGACGCCCACGCTCCCGAGAACCACCCATCCCGCGCTACGACCATGCCTTAGGAAGCTCAAACCACCTGCCGCGAGGAGAAGAGGCAACCCCAAGGACTGAACCGTGAGAGCCGCCAAGGCCGCCAAGCCCCCCCCCACGACGCCGCCCCCACGGCTGAGTTTCTCGGGCGTTACGATGACGACGATGGCCCCGAGAGCGAGGGTCCCGGCCAACCACTGCTCATAGGGTCTCGGCCACAGAGGCACCAGGAGTCCAGCGTGCACACTCGCCGCGACCAGCGCCGCCCCCGGACCGCGGATTCGAAGCACCAGGTACGCAAGCAGGCCTGAAGAGCCGGCATCGACGGCGAGAAAGAGAGCCTGAGCCGTGCTCCATTCCGGTCGCAGGGCAAAACCTAGCGCGTGAAGGAGACCAAATACCGGTCCTTTGAAGTTAAAGAAGTCCCTGTAGGGGACCTCACCCAAGACGATTCGGAAGGCGTCGTAGACGACCGTCGCCTCATCATGTTCGAAGGGGAGGTCGAGTCCGCCAGGCCGCAGCGCCGGTCCCCCTGGCGAGAGGTACGGGAGATGGAGCCACAACACCGCCGCCGCCACGCCCCACGGAAGCATCCGAGTCCCGATGGAGGAGGCCTGGCGGCTCATGGTGCCGGCGTTAGCACCCCGCGATGAGCACCGAAACCCCAACCAGGTCGGCCCACCTCCTGGAAGCGTGGACCGTCGCAGGCGCCGTTCTGGTCCTGCGCCTCCCCTTTCTCAGCCCAGGCTTCGGACTGCAGCCGGACGGATGGCGGGTTGCCCTCGCGGCGCGCTCAATGCGAGCGACGGGACGCTACGTGGCTTCCCGCTACGGCGCGAACCCGCTCCACGAGCTTCTGGCCGTCGGTCTCTTCGATGGGCTCCCTCTCTTGCTGAATCTTGCGAGCGCCCTGGGCGCGGTCGCGCTCGCCGAGGCGGTGCGGCGATTGGTGTTCCACCGAGGCCGTGGGGTCCGAATCGCCGCGGCGCTCGCCGCGGTGGGTCTTCCTATCGTTTGGATCGAGAGCGTGGCCGGCAAAGACTACCTGATCTCGACCGGCCTCCTCGCGTGGGCGCTCGTCTTTGGCCTTCGAGGCCACCCGCACCGGGCGGGGGCCTTGCTCGGGCTCGCAGCGGGCTTTCGACTGCCGATGCTCATCTTCGCTCCCGCCCTGCTCGTGGCCCGCCCGGAGCCTCTCGGGCGCATGAGACTCCGAGATTTTACGGGGCTCCTAACCTTGGGGATCACCGCCGCCCTCGCCCTTTCGCCCTCCGCCACTGTGCACGGGATGGGGATCCTGCACAGCGACGATCCGGCCGGCTATGCTCCACAGCGGCTCCTCGTGAGTCTGCCCGCCGCCGTGGGACCGCTGGGCCTCCTCGGCTTCACCCTGGCCGCTTCGGCATGGGTTGTCGCGAAATCGAGCCTGCGCCTAGCCACGGGTCCATCGACCGCAAGCCTCGCCGTACTGTTCCTTCAAGGGTTGCTCTTCGTGTACAACCCCGGCAGTAGCCCTTCGAGCTATCTGGTGCCAACCCTACCCTTCGCCGTCGTCCTCGTAGCCCTCCAATCAAGTCCAGCATGTTGGCCCGCCTTGGCGTTGATGACCCTCTCGGGTGCTCTCTTCGGAGTTTCAGGCCCTCAGGCAAAGCAATCAGGGTTTCAGACAGCGCAGGTCAGGTTTCATCTCCCGGGTGGCAGAGGTTTGTATCCGTTCTACGGGGAGATATTTCAGAACCACGACCTTCGACGCCAGCAGCAGGCGTTGATCGAGAGGGTGGTGAGAGAGGTTGAAGAGCTGCCGCCCGGGACGCTGCTTCTCGCGGGTCCCTGGAAGCCCAAGCTCGAGTGGTCAGCTCCCGGTCTGACTGTCGCCTATCGTATCAACCCCGAGGACGTGAATGGGCGTACGGTGTACGCGCTTCCGGGGGCGTCCAAGTGGAGTCCGGGCGTCCATGCGCGCCCTTTGCCTCACCCCGACGACTTACTCGAACGATAGGAGCATGGTTCGAAGCTCATCCCGAACCGAGTCGAAGGACGAGCCGTCGAGCTCGGATGCGATTGCGGTGTGTGCGATCCCGTCCTTCACGAATATCAGCTGCATCTGCCGAACCCGCTCACCCCCCTGCCCCATGAGAATCTGTTCGTAGAGCACCGCCGGTCGGCCATCGGCGAGGGAGAGAGACTCGGGCGGCGACACCTCCGCACGCTCGATGCCCGCCGCAGCCAGGGCCGCGATCTGATGTTCGAGATGAGTCTCTGGCGTGTCGCCGGGACCCACCCGTTCCATGTTCACGAAGAGGTTTCGCTGAAAGGCGTTGGGCGCCGAGTCCCCCAAAGGCCCCACGAGGGCGATGGAAGAGAGTGTCCAATCGGGAGGAGCTTCCATGCGGAAGCTACCGAAGTTCACTTTCGGCATGCCCCCCGGTTTACGCGGTGGGAAAGGGAAGGTCTAGTCAAGGCAGGATCAGGACTTTGCGGCCTGCATCTTGGCGATCTCTTCGGCCAGGTTCTCCTGCTTCTTCTCGATACCTTCGCCGAGAACGAAGCGGCTGAAGCGCCGAACCTGGACGTTTTCGCCCGTCTTGTGCACAACCTCGGCCCGAAGCTGCTCGAGGGTCGTCTTCGGCTCTTTCACCCAGGGCTGCTCCATCAGACAGATCTCGGAGAACCACTTGTTGATCTTACCGTCGACGATCTTGTCGGCGATCTTCTCCGGCTTTCCGGACTCGATGACCTCGGCCTTGAACAGCTCTCGCTCCTTGGACACCACGTCCTCCGGAACCTCTTCCCGCCGCACGTATTGAGGCTGAGCCGCGGCAATCTGCATGGCCACGTCCTTGGCAAAGCCATTGAAGTCTTCACCGCGGGCCACGAAGTCGGTCTGGCAGTTGATCTCCACGAGAACGCCCACCTTGGCGCCCGGGTGGATGTAGCTCACCACCGCCCCCTCGGCCGCCACGCGGCTCGCCTTCTTGCCTGCGTCGGAGAGGCCCTTGGTGCGCAGCCACTCTATCGCTTTGGCCTCGTCGCCGCCGGACTCGGTCAGCGCCTTCTTGCAATCCATCATGCCTGCGCCCGTCTTCTCTCGGAGCGCCTTCACCTGTGCAGCCGTAATCGCCATGTCTATTCCTTGTCAGCCGGCGCCGAAGCGCCGTCGGATGGTTGGTAGGGAGTTTTGCCTCAGACCGGCCGCTCGGGCGTGGCCGTCGCGTCGACGTTGCCGGCTGCCTCAGGGACCGCTCGAGCCACACGCTCGACCTGCGGTCCGCCTTCGCGCACCTCGGGCTGGTCCTTCTGGGCCTGCTTCTTTTCGAGCTCGGCCTGCATCATCGCCTTGGACTCCGCCAGCGACTCCTGGTGGCGGTTCGTACCCTCGAGACAAGCATCGGCGATGCTCGCCGTGAACAGCTTGATCGACCGGATGGCGTCGTCGTTTCCAGGAATGACGTAGTCGATCATGTCTGGATCACAGTTGGTGTCCACGATCGCGACCGCCGGAATCTGGAGGCGGTTGGCCTCGGCCACCGCGATATGCTCCTTCTTCGGATCTACGATGAACACAGCTCCCGGAAGCCGGTTCATCTCCTTGATCCCACCCAGCGACCGCATCAGCTTCTCGCGCTCGCGGGAAAGGGTCAGGACCTCCTTCTTGAGGAGCTTCTCGAAAGTGCCGTCGGTCTCCATCCGCTCGATGCCGCGCAGGCGCTCGATCGAGCCCTTCACCGTTTTGAAGTTGGTGAGTGTCCCGCCCAGCCAGCGGTTGTTCACGTAGAACATCCCCGACCGGGTCGCCTCCTCGGCGATGACTTCCTGGGACTGCTTCTTCGTGCCGATGAAGAGAACCTTCTCTCCTCGACTGGTGAGGTCGGCGATGAAGTCGTAGGCGCGACGCCACAACCCCACGGTTTGCTGGAGGTCGATGATGTAGATGCCGTTTCGGGCGCCGAAGATGTAAGGCTTCATCTTCGGGTTCCAGCGCTTGGTCTGGTGCCCGAAGTGCACTCCGGCCTCGAGCATCTGCTTCATGGTGACGGTGGACATGACGTTCCTCTTTCCCGCGTTTTTAGCCGCGGTGCTCACGCGTTCGGACGTACCGTGCGCGGAGGCTTCGGCCAGGCCGACGCCTTCAGGGTTTCACCACCGCTCGGGCAACGTCCCTCGGCCTCAGGCGATATCTCGCCCACCCTGGCCGGATGCCCAAGCGTGAGTTCTTCCAGGGGCACACCCCTGGAGCGGCGCCGCGTCTAGCACGGCCATCTGAGAGGAGCAAGCTCGGTCTAGGCTTCGAGATCGATGAGGCCCGGAGGAGTCAGAAGCTCCGCGGCGACCTGTCCCACTATGCTCAGATGTCTGAGCCACGCAGAATCGGCACCAGGCACCTCTATCGCCCGGCCCTGCGGCGCCGTCGACGCCCAGCGGCGCCGAAGGCTTCGGAGCTCCTCCGGGTCATCGCCGGCCGACACGACGATCACTTCCCCTAAGGGTGGAGTCAGACTCTCGAGAGATGAGGGCGGCTGCACGAGAACCATGGCGACCGTGCTGAGGTCGCCCACTTGGGTGTGGGGCTCGGGGGCGTCATGGCCGTAGAAGCGGCCCAGACCTCCGGCGAGCACGGCCCCATGGTTCTCGTGCAGCCGCCCTCA
>JBCBRU010000679.1:0-4730 GCA_039819565.1 Myxococcota bacterium
GGCGCCGGGGTGGCCTCCGATCAGCCCTACCGCATGTACGACCTGGCCATCGACTTCTGCGAGGACGTGGCTCCGCTGGCCGAAGTCGACATCGAGCGCATCGTCCAACTCTTCGAGGCGGAGGGCTGATCGGAGGCCACCCCGGCGCCCGGGACCTCCCGGAGGATGCGGTCCTGCAGAGCGCTGAGCCGAGCCCGGGTCTGTGCTCGCTCCTCCGGGGAAACGGCGTGAAGGCTCTCCATCCTCCGCCGCCTTCGGTCGTATCGGAGGGCGAGGGCTCCGTTTTCCCCAATCACCCCGTCCACCGGCCACATGCGGGCGATGTGATCGCACCACCCGGCCGGCCGCCCGGTGACCGGGACCACCCTCAGCCCCGCCTCGTGAAGGTCCCAGAGCGCCGCGTACGCTTCTCTCTCGAGCTGCCCGTTGCGCGTCAGGGTATCGTCAATGTCCGTGAACACGATCTCCACTCCGCGCGCCACGCCCGTCGGCAGCTGGGAGATCGGCGTTAGAGCCGGAGCTCGAAGGTCTTCGACCACGACGACGTCCCTCTGTCGTCGGACGCGTCCGCGAGCAAGCGCCGAATGTGGGGTCTGAGCAGGTCCGCCTCGGTCGAAACCATAGGTCCCGTATCCCGTCGGATCGCGGCCAACATCTTTCGGTCCTGGGCGAGCACGCGCCTCCCGATGGGGCGGCTCGCCCACGCTAGGAAGGGGCCCAAGGCTCCGGCCCGCAAACTGGCCCGGGACCACACTCGGGTCCGGCCGGCCTCCGTCGGGGTTAGCGCGTTCACGATGAACAGCTGGCGAGAGCCGAGTCCGTACTCGACCACCGCGAGGCAGGGCCGAAGGAAGGCGTCGCGGTGCACCAAGGTGCCGGAGTTGCCGCCGAGCACCCGACCCAGGATCCCCCCCGGGATCGGTTCGTCGTGAAACTCAGCCTGCACGCGATGCCTCTCCCGGGTCACCGTGACCCGCCGCAGGTGGGACGGCTCCTGGCGAAAGAGACCGCCGTGGAGGAAACTGGTGTGAGGGACGTCGAGGATATTCTCAGCCACCGCGAGGAGGTCCGCCGGAAGGTCGTCGACCTCCTCCGTGGTCACGAACCCCTCGACGCCGTAGCCCGGCAGCCGGGGCGGGTCCTCTCGTGGCCGCTCCTCGGCCCCGGACATCCACACCCATCCCTGCCGCTCCATGACGGGTCGACTGCGCGCCGCGTGGGCTTGGCCGAGCTTTGGACGCACCAAGGCGGGCACGCGCCGGCAGGCGCCCCCCTCATCAAAGCGCCAGCCGTGATAGGGGCACTGCAGACAGCCGTCCCGGACCTTGCCGAGAGAAAGCGGCGCCCCGCGGTGGGGACAGCGGTCCTCCAGCGCTCCCAGGGTTCGCCCGCCTCGGAAAAGCACCCAGCGCTCCCCGAAGAGCGTCACGGAAAGGGGCTGACGCTTGAGGTCGCGCGAACGGGCCACGACGTACCAAGCTCGGCGGGGTGGCGCGGTCACCCGCGGAATGATTGTCGGACTGCGCACCGTTGTCAGCCGCGGACGGGGTGATAGCGTGCCGAGAGAGACTGAGGGTGGCTAAAGCCAAAACGAAATCCGAGTTTCGCTGCGAGTCCTGCGGATATCGCGCCGCCAAGTGGTTCGGGAAGTGCCCCGGCTGTGGCGAGTGGAACACCATGGTGGAGGGTTTGGCCGAGGTCGAGTCCAAGGCCGCTCGCGGTCGCACCTTCCGGCTCCCCGAGGCTGCCAAAGGCACGGGACCCGCGCCTCTCGAGTCCATCGGGGCCGAAGCGGCCGAGCGTCGAAAGACCGGCATCGGAGAGCTGGACCGTGTTCTCGGCGGAGGGTTGGTTCCCGGTGGCCTGGTGCTGGTCGGCGGGGACCCAGGCATCGGAAAGAGCACGCTGCTCCTACAGGCACTCGATCGGGTTGCCACCGAAGCTCACCCCGCTCTCTACGTCACCGGGGAGGAGTCTCCCGAGCAGGTGAGGTTGCGCGCCGACCGCCTCGGCCTCACCTCGTCGCGGGTCGAGGTGTACGCCGAGACCCGAGCCGACGCCATCGTCAAAGCGGTAGAGTCGAGGCCCCCCAGAGCTCTGGTCGTCGATTCGATCCAGTCCGTCTTCGACCCCACCCTCGAAAGCGCCCCCGGCAGCGTGTCCCAGATTCGTGAGGTAGCCGCCCGCTTCCTCTACCTCGCCAAGGCGAGGGGCGTGCCCACCCTGCTGGTGGGCCACGTGACCAAGGATGGGGCGCTGGCCGGTCCCCGCGTCCTGGAACACCTCGTGGACACGGTGCTCTACTTCGAGCGCAGCACCGGGGGACCGTATCGCATCCTCCGAGCCCACAAAAATCGCTTCGGCTCGACCAACGAGATCGGCGTGTTCGAGATGCGGGCCTCAGGACTGGACGAAGTCCTGAACCCCTCCGCGCTCTTCCTCTCTGAGCGACCCGAGGACGCACCCGGCTCCGTCGTTACCCCGGCTTTGGAAGGCACCCGCCCCATCCTCGTTGAGGTGCAGGCTCTCGTCAGCCCCACGTCCTTCGGGACCCCGCGCCGCACCTGCCTTGGGTTTGACGCGGCTCGGGCGGCCCTCTTGGTCGCGGTGCTCGAACAGCGAGCCGGTCTCCAGCTGCTAGGATGCGACATCTTTGTCAATGTTGCCGGCGGGATCGACCTCGGGGAGCCCTCCGGCGATCTGGCGGTGGCGCTGGCTCTGGCTTCCTCGCTCGCCCAAAAGCCCGTTCCCGCAGGTTGGGTTGCTTTCGGGGAGGTGGGTCTGGCCGGGGAGCTCCGGAGCGTTCAGCAGGCTGACCTGCGTCTCGCGGAGGCTGCCAAGCTCGGTTTCACGCACGCTGTGGTGCCTCCGAGCGCGGCTTCGTCAGGCTCGGGCTTGAAAGGTCTAAAGGTGCAGTCCGCAGCCTCTCTTGCGGATGCGGTCAGTCTCGTGCTCGAACGCTGAGCTTCAGCGCCACGCCCGCGCGAGGGCGAGCCCCCCAGCTCCGCCCAGAAGGCACAGCGCGACGGTGGCGCCGAGGTAGAGGCCGGCCATCGCCCACGCTCCCCTATCGAGCATGCGAAGGGTCTCGAGGTTGAACGTCGAATAGGTGGTGAATCCACCCATCATGCCGGTGCCGAGGGCGAGACGCACCTCGGGCCGAATCGCATCGGAAGGCCAGGCCATGAGCCCCGCCAGCAGGAAGCTGCCGAGCGCGTTGACCGTCAGCGTGGCCCAAGGAAAGCCGGACCCCAGATGGAATCCCATTAGGACGTTGCAGCCGTAGCGGAGCAGGGAACCCGCGCCGCCTCCAAGGAACACCCACAGCGCGCTCACGACGGGCAGTCTATCAGCCTCCCGAGGCGGGGATGCGCGCCGATCGCCGTTAGCCTTCCGCCTCGCGATGTCGATGCGACCCGTGTGCCGACCCCGAGCGCGAGGACGCGTTGACCGCATCGAGGCGCCCGGGGATGCTCGGGTCATGGACCGCGAGGAGCTCAAGCGTGTCGTACGGGAGGTTCTCGAAGAGGAGAACGCCTACGGCTTCATCCCCATGGGCGAACGCTGGGCCGGGGGGACCATGGTCATCCAGCCGAGGGACGCGAATCTTCAGAGCAAGGAGGTTCCGCTCGACACCTTCTTCCACAAGATCATCATGGTGCGAGACCGCCTCCGCGTCCTCGAACAGAAGGTGAACGCGCACACGAAGCTCACCGACGTCGAGAAGGTCGAGCTTCAGCAGTACATCACCAAGGCCTACGGGTCGCTCACGACCTTCAACGTGCTGTTCGGCGACAACAGCGATCAGTTCGGCGCCGGAGGGCTCGAGGAGTGAGGCGCTTTGTCCTCCTGAGTTGCGCGATCGCTTCGGCCTGCGCGAGTGGCCCGCAGCCCAAGCTGGACGAGCTGAAGTCCGCGGTGGAGGCCTACAACGAAGCCTACCGCTGGAAGAACTATCCCCGGGCGGCCAGCTTCTTGCCGCCGAAGCAGCGCCCGGCGTTCGTGGCGAGCTACGAGGAGGACGACAAGAGTCTCCACATCGAGGGCTACCAGGTCATTGCCGTCAACGTGTCCTCGCCCGAGATCGCAGACGTCAAAATCCGCTACCAGTTCATGCAGCTGCCGTCCGTGACCCTGGAGAAGAGGATCGTGACCCAGCACTGGGCTCTGGTGAACGGGAGCTGGATACTTGAGTACGAGGACGCACCTATCCGTCCGATAGATCCGGCTCTCGTGAAGGACCTCAGTGAATCCACCTTTGGAGGCCCCCCCACCGAAGAGGTAAACATCGAGGACACCCCCGAAGACGTATTGGAAGTCGAAGTTGTCGACAGTCAGGGGAACGTCGTCCGCCGCCGGGCCGAAGTCCTCGAGTCCCCCGAAGAGTCCTCTCCGAACGATGAGTGAAGGGCGATGCACCCTCGAGGGCGCATCTCTGGCCATCGTGCGTAGCGATGAGGCCCACAACGCCTCGAGACAGCGCCTTCGGGACAAGGGTAGGCCACCCTCAATTTCCGCGGGGCCGTCGTGATCCCCTGAGGTTGGCGTCAGGCTCAGAAAGGAATGTCGCTGTCGTCGAGGGGCGGTCCGTCTTCGCCTCCTCCGCCGCTGCCGCCGCCGCCGCCTCCGCCTAAGCCGCCGCGACACCCGCCGCCTCCGCCGAAGCGTCCGCCGCAGCCGCCGCCTCCGCCGGAGCTGACGCCGCCGCCGCCGCCGACCCGGACGCTCAC